>JAJFHC010000157.1 GCA_021775835.1 Hyphomicrobiales bacterium
AAGCATCGGGCGGGCTTCGCTGTGTGCCCAAGCCCGGCGCATTGCAGGCCACTTGTCCAAGAACTTGTACTCAGAATACGCATCTGAATACAGCAGCCAATAACCAATAGCAAAGAAGGCCACACCGGCAAATATGGTAGCGAGAACATCAGCCATGGTTCCCAAGATAACCATTCACCCTCGAAACTGCAACGTACCCCAGACTCCGGCACGTGTACGAGGACGCCACAGACGGCAGTTTCAACGCACACAATGACAGCCCAAACCAACAAACTCGCTGTACGGGGAAATTTGGGAATCCTGGACGCTATCGACATTCTCGCAATTCGAGCGTCACGGGTGGTTAGATCGGCAACCAGGAGGCAAACCGTATGACGAAATCCAAGCGCCTCAAGGTTCAGGATACAGACGATCCGAAGGTGAAGGACGTCAAGATCAAGCCAGATAGGCTTGCTCGCGCTTCCGGGTCCGAAGACGAAGATTTCAGAACCCTAATTCCCAATCAGCTATTGAACACGTTCTGGTTGGGCAACGATACTTCGGATGACCGCATAAGTCAGATTGTCGGCACATGCATGGCATCCCTTGAAGGCATTGCTCCGACAGACGAAATCGAAGGCATGTTCGCAGCCCAGATTATTGCCTGCCACCAAGCGGCAATGGAATGCATGCGTCGCGCCATGTTGCCGGACACCACGTCCGACTTGCGGTCCTACAACCTCACCCAGGCGAACCGCCTCATGCGGTCATATGCAACCCTTATCGGTGCACTCGACAAGCACAGAGGCAAGGGTCAACAGAAGGTCATTGTAGAGCATGTCCACGTCCATGAAGGCGGTCAGGCTATTGTCGGCAACATCGAACAGACCGGGGGGTCTAAAGAAAATGGAGCACAACAAACCCATGCAAAATCAACCCTTACCCATGCACCTGAGCCCGAGATGCGGAGCGCATTCGAGAAGGTCGGGGAAGCCGTGCCGGTCGCCTGCAATGGCTAATGGCCGGTGTCGTATGCATGGGGGGAAAGCGACAGGCGCACCGAAGGGCAACCAGAACGCGCTGAAGCACGGGCGCTATTCCCGTGAGGGCCGTGAATGGAAAAGGCAACTTCAGGACATCCTGGACGGCGTGGATGACTGCCTTGGGGTTTAAGTTTAGATGCGACTGATCTATATTTAGTCTTACCGGAGACAATCGAATGCCTGCCCAAACAATCGCAGACGATATTCTTAAGCTCGCCAAACGCCGCGAGTTATCGCTAACACCTATGCAACTCATGAAGTTGGTTTACATCTCCTATGGATGGTATCTCGCAATGAACGGCAATCGTTTGTTCGACGATAAAATTGAGGCGTGGAAATACGGTCCCGTTATTCCCAGCCTTTATCATGCCACAAAGCACTTTCGTGGAGAGGTGATACCTGGTCATCTAGTTAGCGATGCCCCGGTCACCAGACCAGATCTAGAAGCGTTCCTTGGGAGCATTGTAGACAATTATGGACAATTCTCCGGAATTGCATTGTCAAACCTGACACATAGGCCGGGAACCCCTTGGCAACGCGTGTTTCGACATGACGTAATGGGTATCGAAATTCCTGACGACTACATTCGCGAACATTATCAGCAGGGATTAAATGAAAGACAATCTTCCACCACCGCCGCCTCGTGAGTGGGCAAAAAACCAAGAGTGGACGGACGACGCAGACGCAAAACAGGAAAGTTCAAGGTGGCCTGACCCTGAGGCCCTTAAGGGTACAAAAGACACCAACACGCTTCGTTTGTTACGTCATTCCGGCAGGATCGCGGTGTGTTTGATGTGGTTCTTTGCGCTGGTTTTTGTGGCCAGCATGTGTGTCTGGTTATACCATTTCCTGACACCTTGGGGGTGGTTGACGGAGGCGCAGCTCTCCAAGATACAAACTGTTATTTTCTCAGGGAGTCTCGGAGCACTTGTTTCGGCATTTGCACAAAAACATATTACACAGTAGGAGTTCCCCGGTCTCTGGATCTGGGTCGAAGGCCATGACGACGACAAGGCGCTTGAGTTCGGTCATTTCATCCGTCGGTAGCTATGATGTTAACTTAAAATTAGGCTCGCCGCTTCAAATTGGCACCGTTGGGCCAGCCCCCAACTCATTCGATATTAAATCCCAGATGGTAGTCTCTCCAGCCCCATCTGGTATTTATTTTCCCTGAAATGTTTGCCTTTCCCATTTCCTCATCTCACCTCCCCGTCACAGGGCGTTCCTCGTGCGAAGTGTTACGGACGTCACAAATTCCAATTCAATCGCTGTGGCCCTCTGAGTCACGATGGATTCACGGCGGGAGTGACAGGCTCAACCAAAGCAATATCGGCCACTGTGGTGCTGTGCGGTTTTGAACAAGCAGTAAGATTTGAGGTTGTGGTGACCCGGATCATGCTGCGGCTAGATCCGGGCCAAGCCTGTAATTCCAGAAGGGGTAATTTTGTCAGGCAACACTGAAGCTGGACGGATTCGGTTAACGAGACGTTACTGAATCTGAACGTGATAGGGTGGAGACGAAAGCCGACCGGGGGCAACCGGGGCCTTCGTCTCCTGGTGAGCTGCGCGAAAGATATTGCGGCGTCTCCACACAGCTCAACCCAAATTTAGGCAGTATGTCGACCACGTTCAACGTTCATTCTTGTCATGGTGGCCCACAAATTCATTTCGGCCCATTACTGCCCGGCTTTCCAAATGCAGAACAGCCCGAAGAGCACCGCGAAGGTGCCTGAACCTATGATCAGCAATTCCCAAAGCTGGACTGTGCCATCCGTCATTCCCCCACCTCTCTGGCCGTGCAATCCGCCCGGCTCTGCATGTCCCTGTCGCACTCCCATATGGTTGCCTTGATGCCATAATGAGCAAGAGTGCTTTCCGCCTTGTATCGGTGACCGAGACACACGGACAAGTCCAGCTTGCAGACAAGAACAATCCCCACCTTCAAGCCTGTCACAGAGGCATAGTGCATAGCCTGACCGACGCCTTCCGCCCACTTGTGCGACCAGTCGATTTCTATGGCATGTGTCCCTGATAGACAGTCGGCGCGCACACCGGTCTTGAGCGCAACCTCCGTCCTCATTCCTTGGCAGAACAGTGCCTGGATATCGCTTTCGTATTGAGCGAGGGTCGGCGCTGGAAGTATCAAGCCCACAAGCAAGATGAATTGCAAGATCCGCGGTTTCATACTCTCTCCATGAAACGAGTAGCCCAACTCGTGCAATATTTGCACAGGTTCCCTCACAAGCCCGTCAGCGGGCGTTTCTCTTATAGAGTGGTACGGGCCGAAAATCTCTTTCCCGTCGTTCCTGCCTTTTAGAATCGACAAACTGACCCGTTTTGTGTTCTCTATTCGTTCCCAACGAGGCTTGAGAACGAAATGGGCAAGATCCAGTGGACAAAATGGAGGGGCGGACACGGTGCAGTGAAGGCTGAATCCCTTCAGCTTGGAGGAGTGGAAATGTCTGTTCGGCTGCTTCCGTCAGGTAAGTGGCAAGCCCAGATAGGCGCTGGTGGAACCATGTCACTCGGGGAATTTGATAGCCCAGACGAAGCAGAAGCCCGTTGTCTGGAGCGGGCGCGATTGAGCATCAACGAGTCATTCGGAGACCTGAAGGCCCATGAGGCGCTTGTTCAGATAGGAAAGGGCCACAAGGGCCCGAGAGTGAAGTGAACCAGAGCACTCGGATGGACGCAGAGGTTTCTTCTTAGCATCGCAACGGGGTGAGTAGCTATTTTGGAGCTGACGGCATGGAATTGCTAGACGTAGGAATGCAGCACATCGAATAGATAGTGAGAGGCCGCAAAAAATATGATTGTAGTTACGAACAGCCTGACCATCCGCCAGTCACGTGGCTCTCTCCAATATGGATTTCCTGATTGCCGCCAATAGTCTTTCCCTTTTTCGCTGATTGCGTTGGCAACGATACTTTCGAGCGCTGCTTGTTTAATCCAATCCCTTGGAGGGGCAAGGTTCGAACTTGGATCCTCTAGCAGCAGCCGGTTGACTGGTTCCCTAAGCCGCATGTATTTGGCCGCTTGCTCTAACTCACTGGTCAGCTCCTGCCCCTCAAAATTGTCGCTATCCGAGTAATAAAGCCCCGCGGCTTTACAGGCATGTTGACGGATATGAGACAACAGAATTTCGTCTAGCGTAGTCAGCTCTTCGTGTGCGGCCTCTCGCTTCTTTTCCCAGTCTGATTCTGCACCATGCTTTGATGTCAAGGCTGAACTCACAATCCGATCAAGCCAAGGTTCTAGGTAATTGCCGCAAATTGTGTAATCCCCGGCCTGCTTACTCAATCGCTCATAATCTTTCGCGCTGACTGACATCGCCTATACTCCCATAATTGAGATTTGGAGTTTGCTTTGATGGTGGCAAACGTCAATCGTTTTGGCTTTGATGTTTCATTAAAGGGGGGTGGAAATGAATCGTGCAGCGATAATTGTTCTAGCCATCGCACTTAGCATCCTTGCGGGTTGTGATGAGAGTTACGATGATCAACTGTCGCGGCTCAAATCGTACGTTGCGGAACGTAAAGTAGGCAACTCATCGGACGTGTGGCTAGAACAAGCAAGCGGGTTGCAACCAGGACAGTGGGATGAGATCGCTCTAATTTTCGGCTTTGCGGATGACTATGCGGCATGTGTTGATTTTAAGAATGCATACACGAACACGCACCCCTTGATCGAACTGAGGTGTGTCCCGGCACAGTGAGCCACCGCACGTACTGCGCATGCTCGATAATTGCCCCTTGGATGCCTGACTGCGGTAGCACCCGATACTCGTCAATTTCACGAATTTGATATTGGCCAATTTACCATCACGCATTATCGGATTCGTTGACATCTCCGAGGCGAATGGCCGAAGATTGGACATGTCGATAGAAACCCCGAATAGAACTTTCCCAATTTGGTGTTTGGCTCTCTGCATCGTTGCGGCAATGCTCTTTGCAACGGCTTCCGATGGGAACGCAGGGCCGGAGAAAGCAAAGCTTGGGCGGGTAATGTGGGCAGCGTTTAGCTGTTCTACTTTTGCAGGGATGTCTAATCAGGATAAGGAAAAGGAACGCTTGTTTCAGATTGGGCTTAGTGCGGGCCGGGATTTCCTCAAAAGCTTGCAAGGTGGTGACATTCCAAGAGACGCCATCAGCAAGGAAGTTCCCATTGGTGTTACGATCCTGCTCAGAGGGCCAAGTGTAGATTTTATTATCGGCAGGGTGTACAGCAGCGCAACAAGCATTGCGCACAAGAAAGCATGGACTAACGACGATACGGTGCGCGTCTTGCAAGCGGGTAATGAATACCGAGACGGGAACTGCGGCCTACTTCGCTAATCCCAAGAGTCACAGTGTCGCAAAAGTCGCAACCCTTGCTCGTTGACAATCAATCACCGTTTTTCCCAACACACCCCACCTGGGATTGCGCTGGCCGATCCATTCATTGACAACACCGTGTCAATCCACTTCCCGCCCTTGCCATACCCGCCAACAGCTTCGGCTCTCTGAATGGTTTGGATTGCAAGGCCAGCAACATTCTTTGGAGCATCAACCGAAAGCCACACCACCCACTTAGTGAGTTTGACGATCCTGTAACTCAAGCCACCGTCGCTTCTCTCGGCCTGCCCAGTCTTGGTGTCAATTGAGATCGTGATAGGCGCGCGATTATCCCATGAACATTGAAACGTGATTTGTTCCGAGAGGGCCGTTGCCACCGTCGCTGCCAAGAAACACAGCGTCAAGACACTTTTTTGAACTTTCGCTCCCATATACTTGCCCTTCTTCAACCGCACACCAGCGCCCCCACCAATCTCAGGTATGAACTCCACGCCAGCGGCTTCTAGAAATAGCACGTGGCGTCGGCGTTGAGCAAAGAGTGCTCACTCAGATTGTCGAGACTGCCGATTTGGTGAGCCTGAACGAAGAGCCTTATCTAGTCGTGCCGGTTGACGACAGGATGATTGATGTCCTCGCCGCTTATCTGTCTGACATCGAGGATAACGAGCAAGAACACGAAGACGATATTGAGCAGGACGGCGATATTGACGAGGACAAAGAACCCGACGACGACGCCTCATGTTTGGATTGGGAGTATGGCGACGGGCCGCAAATAGGATATGCCCTTGGAGGCCGGAAGGCATGAAACTATAGGGAGCGCGTAAGCTTGATGCTGTTCCCTACAGTCCTGTGTGCTGCGTCGACCACTTCGAAAACCAATGTGTTCTCCGTCAGAACGGCACGTCAATCCGTGCGGTACCGCCGTAGGCCGTGTACTCGCCGGAGCCCAGCCCTGAGACATCGCCCTGCATGGATACATAGACGCCATCCTCGATGGTGGCGTCCACACCGGCACTGACCCTTGCCGACAGCAGATCGTCCAAGTCAGGCAGGCCGCTTGTGGGCACGTTGCCCTGATTGGAAAAGTCGTATTCTCCGCGAACAGACACCCATGGCCTGATGGTCTCGCCAGACTCCGTCTTGTGGGCGTAACCAATCTTCGGACCGACCGACACCCGACCCGCCTTGATCGTCAGGATCGACTGTCTGACACCGGCTGAGTCCGTATAGGAATTCTGGCCTTCCTCGGCATAGAGCACCCGCACGCCAGGCTCGATGAAGAAGTAGTCCCCCTCCCAGCGGCCCTTCAACTGAGCGCCGACCGTGACACGGTGGGCAATGAAGTCGCCCGTGGTGACGCCGACCCGGTTGTCATAGTCGGAATATGTGTAGGCGGCGAGCGCATCGAATTGCACGTTGTCGGACAGCTTGACCCCGATGTAGGGACCGACTGTATAGCCGTCAGCCTCGAACGCGCCCTTTGTACCGCCGTTGACTGTGTCGAAGTTGGTATTGCCGTACCCGCCCAACAGACCGATCACGACTTTGTCGTCGACCTTATAGTCAAAGCCTGCCAGCACATCGATGGTGTGGCCGTCGAAGCTTGAGCCGTCGCCGTCGTAGTAATTCCAGTTACCCTTGATCCACGCATTCCACTTTTGTCGATGTCGCGGGAACAGGGCCGCCACCGGAGCCACATAGATGTCGTTGCCGTTCTCGTCACGCGGAAGGTCGGCCAGTTGTTTCTCGAACTTCTGCTGCTGTTTTTTGTGAAGCCATTTGGCGATGCTGTTTGTACTCCCAGAGAATCCACCAACTGATACGGTTGGCTCTGCTTTCGGGGCATTCTCAAATATTGCTTCACCCAGATTGTTAATCTCAAAATCCACTACCGCTGTCGACATGCGGTTCTGCTGCGAGACAAAGCTCTGTCGTTCTTTCAACGACGGGCTATCACTTGTAGCGGCCCCAGCAGATATACAAGTGACAGTGAAAGTGGATAGATCCGGCGGACCAGCCAATGCAGTGAAGGAATTTGCTGCGTAAGTTGCAGTTGCCAATATTTCTCTTGTCGGAGAGTTTCCACCAAGCCGATCCGTAAACCATCGAATGTTGAAAACCGTTCCAGGAAATTGCCATCGAGACTCAAAATCCGTGATGCCTCCAGTCGTCACTTGTGAGTTAAGCCTATCGCCTTTCTCAAATTCTAGTGGCAGACTGTTGTTGATCCTTGTTGCGAGCTGCACGACTGTTTCGTTAGTCCCGTTGAAGCCACCCCCGTTTACAAATGCGCAACCCTGAGACACGGCGATTGTCTGCCTGGCACTCCACGGTCCTAGAAAAACAACCACGACATATATAAAAACCGCCAGCTTCTGACGAAGCGACAACATCACATCACCTTTGAAACTTCCCTGTTGTTCAATCTTGGTCGAGAATTGACTGACTATCAACTGAGCGATTCCGAGAAACGCACTAGCGAAGAAACTAAGACATGCAGATCATGCCTCTGGCTGATTGCCGGCCAACCCCGCCGCTCTAGCCTTCTGACACGATTTCAGACAACAGAACTGCCCACTTGTCGAGCGCTTCACGCTTATCGCTCAAATACTCGTTCTGGTCATAAGTTCCGGTAACCGCCGCGCCTTCGCCAGCACTGGAATGATTGAGGACGCGGGAAACGATGAAACGGCGAACGCCGCCTTTCTCGCTAGTCATTCTTGTGGCCGCTGTGCGCCTGAAGTCATGAGGCGTCGCATTCTCAATGTCGAGCGCCGTCGTAACTCGCTTGCATGCTCTAGATAGTGCCGCACGGGTCACCGGCCCGTTACCCTTTGGAGACGGAAACAGATAACCACTATTGGAGCCATTGAAAGATTGCGCCTGCCCGATAATCGACAACGCCAATTCTGACAACGGGATGACATGTTCACGACGATTTTTTGAGCGTTCCCCTGGCAGCGTCCAAATCCGCGAGGCTAAGTCCAGTTCGCGCGAATGAATCCCGCTCACTTCACCGGCACGTTGAGCCGTCGTCAGCGTGAGCATTAAAGCATGGCCAACACCAAACGACACGTGTGCGCCTTCTGCCTTTCCTGGCGCACTACAGGCCCGCCATATGGCAGTTATCTCGTGGTCCTTCAACGTGCGCTTTCGCGGTTCTGAGCCTTCAATTGCCGTCAGTGTGGCCGGGTTTACTTCCGCCAGTTGTTGCCAGATAGCATAGCTATAAGCTTGGCGAACAACATTGCGGCATTGTCGTGCTGTTGATGGTGCGCCGTCGCCTACCTTGTTGAGGAAGGCTTGCAGTGTGCTGCGGTCGAGACCAGCGATAGGAAGTTTCCCAAACTTCGGAATGACGAGACGCTCTGCATAACCCCATTCGCTCTTGAGAGTGCTCACCCTCTTCGCTCTTACCTTGTCGCCCGGTTTGTGTCTGCCTCTGGCGGCTGCCTCAAAGTAGGCTTCAATTAGTTGGCCTATCGTTTCGATATTGTCGGCATTCGCTTTTGCCTTTTTCCTTTTCTCGTCTAGGGCCGGGTCGCCACCAGTGGCAACCACACCTAGCTTTTGTTCCGCCGTGTTCCGCGCCGTCTGCGTCTTCATGTCTGGAAAGTTGCCCAGCTTGAGACGACGTTGCACCTTCCCCTCTCTTGTCCGGTAGCGCATTGACCATGCTTTTGTGCCATTCGGGGATACAATGAGAGACAGCCCCTTTTGCCCTTCGTCTCGATATTCAACTTGGCGGTCGGGGTTAGGCTCAAGAGCTTTGACGGTGGCATTGTTTAATTTGAGAGGCGGCATAAACATGTTACTTTCGAAAAAAGTCACACATAAGTCACAACATTTTGGCACAACTTGCCTGCCAGTGTCACTCTGTGGCAATATCAAGCCCTTAAAAACAAACAGAAAGGGCGCACATGTCAATGTATGTCATTCGGTGGCAATCAACAACCACCATATTCCTAATCTGAGGGTCACAGGTTCGAATCCTGTCGGGGTCACCATATATTTCATTGTGTTCACAACGGAAACACAGTGAAATGGCGTGGACTAGTGGTGCGGGGGACACTCCTGTTCCCGTAAGAAACGGTGGCTTCGTCCCTCACCTACCCGCCTCAATCGCCTTCACAATCATTTCCCTCGCCTCGTCGCCATCGCCCCAGCGAATGATCTTCACCCACTTGTCGGGCTCAAGGTCCTTGTAGTGGGAAAAGAAGTGCTCGATCTGCTGGATCGTGATCGCCGGCAGGTCGGCATAGGACGTGACCCGGTCATAACGTTGCGTCAGGCGCGGCACCGGCAGGGCGATGATCTTTTCATCCTGACCCGCTTCGTCCTCCATCAGCAGCACGCCGATCGGGCGGCAGTTGATGACGCAGCCTGGGATCAGTGCCCGGCTGTTGGCCACCAGCACGTCGACCGGATCGCCGTCATCTGAAAGTGTGTGGGGCACGAACCCGTAGTTTCCCGGATAGCGCATCGGGGTGTACAGGAACCGGTCGACCACCATGGTACCGGCGTCCTTGTCCATTTCATATTTGATTGGCTCGCCGCCCGAGGGAACCTCGATGATGACATTGATGTCTTCAGGCGGATTGTCGCCGATGGTTATGGCATCGATACGCAAAGGTCATTTCTCCCTGTTGAAACGTGTCCGTTCCGCGCCTTGCCCCTCAGGTCCAGGCGCGCTCCCTTTTACACTGTTTGAACGCTCCTCCGCCAGTGATCCGTTGGTCTTATGGCGTGCCCGGCAAACCGCCACTCGGATAGCGTCCATATTTTGACAATTGCAAATTTGCTTTGTCATTAACAAAACTTGTTGACTCTTCGGTACCGTTGTCCAACAATTGCGCATCTTGAAACCTCGCCCCAGGTCTTGATCCACATGGCCGATGCCGCCGAAAAATCGCTTGTTTCCAACGAAATTGACGGCACTGCATCGGAGTCAGTCGGCAATCTGCGCACCGCCCGTACGGTTCAGTCTGTGGAACGCGGGTTTGATATTCTCGAACTTCTTGCCGGTTCGGGGCGGGAAATGCAGTTGCGCGAGATCGCCGAGACCACGGGCCTCAACGTTTCCACCTGTCACCACCTGTTATCGACGCTGGTCAAGCGTGGCTATGCCGGTCAGAATCCGCGCGGCCGGACTTACTTCGTCGGCAGCAAGGTTCTGGAGCTGTCCGACGGACGGCTGCGGCAATTCAGCATCCTCGACGTGGCCATGCCAGCCCTGCACGACCTCAACCGTGCGACCGGCGAAAGCATCCATCTGGCTGTCATGCAGGGATACGACCTCACAACCCTCGCCAAGCTCGACTCCACTCGCCCGATCCGGGTGGCCACCGACGGGATCGGCAAGGCCAATGCCGCCCACGCGACCGCCACCGGCAAGGCCATTTTGGCCTGGTTGCCGGAGACTGAGATCGCCCGGGTGATCGCCGAAAAGGGACTATCGCGATTCACCGACAGGACAATCACGGGCATCGCCGACCTCATGGAGGAACTCCGCCATGTCCGTCGCAACGGCTATGCCATCGATCGCGAGGAGTTTCAGCCGGACGTGACCTGCATCGGGGCAGCGATCCGTGATCATACCGGTGCCGTAATCGGATCGCTCAGCAGTTCAATGCCTGACACCAGGGCAACCGGCGAACATTTTGAACTCGTCAGGGAAGCTGTGCGCAATACGGCCACTATTTTGTCGGAATTGTTGGGCAACCCCAAGGATCAGTCATCCCGGCAGACCGACGCCGCTTAACGTTATCGAATGTGACAAGGACAAATCATCATGACCATGCCCGCCAACGTAAAGACCAGCGCCGACCACCCCATTCCGGAAACCATGAAGGCATGGGTTCTTGGCGATCCAGGCGAACTAAAACTCGAGGACAAGCCTGTACCCGCTCCCTCGAAGGCAGAAGTTCTGGTTCGGATCGACGCTGTTGCCATATGCGCCACGGATCTTGAAATCATCTATCACGGCCCTCCCGCGCAGATCGAAGGCGGCGGCCCGCACAACAAGGGCTTCACCCCCGGTCACGAGTACATGGGAACCGTGGTTGCCCTGGGTCCGGGTGTCGATGAATACAGCATCGGCGAACGCGTCACCGTTGAAATCCATGCCGGCTGCGGCCAGTGCAAGCGCTGCCGCGAGGGCATGTACACGTCCTGTCACAACTACGGCAAGAATTACGGCGACGTTGACAAGGGCCACCGGGCAAACGGTTTTACCACGGACGGCGGCTTCTGCGAGTACCAGGTCAATTCCGTCAACACGCTGGTCCATGTTGCCGACGAGATGTCCGATGAGGAAGCAACCCTCGTTGTCACCGCCGGCACCGCCATGTACGGGCTGACCGAACTGGGTGGCCTGGTTGCCGGCGAAAGCGTTGTTGTTACCGGTCCCGGACCAATCGGTCTGCTCGGTGTTGCCGTCGCCAAGGCCCTGGGTGCCCAGCCGGTTATTCTCACCGGCACCCGCGACAACCGGCTCGAAATCGGCAAGCAGCTTGGTGCCGATCATGTCATCAACGTGCGCAACGAAGATGCTGTCGAAGCCGTCCGCCGGATCATGGATGGCCGGGGCGTCGACTATGTGGTCGAATGCGCCGGTGCTGAAAATGCCGTCAACGAGGCGGCCCAGATGGTCAACCGCGGCGGCCGTATCTGTCTGGCAGCCTTCCCCCACGGCCAGGTGCCGATCGATGTCGCCCATCTGGTGCGCAACAACATCTACCTCTACGGCATCCGCGGCGAGGGCAAGTCCGCCACCCACCGCGCCGAGGCCTTCATGCGCCAGAAGCGGTTCGATGCAACCTTGATTCACACCCACACGTTCCCGATGACGGAGCTGCCCGAGGCCCTGCGCTATGCCAAGGAACGGGTCGAGGATGCCATCAAGGTGGTCGTCAAGAACAAGCACGCGGCCTCCACACAAGCTGTCGCTGCGGAATAGACACAAGCAAGGACTTTCAGATCTCATGTTGCTTTGCGATCAGTACATCACACCCCTGACCCTGCAGGAGGCCCTCGCCCAATGGGCACAGGCTCCTGAGGGCAGCCGGCTGGTAACCGGCGGCACGGATCTGTTGCCCTGGGCCCGTGAAGGCCGGGCCGGTGACGTTCACCTGCCCATGCTGATCGACCTAAGCCGGATCGACCAGATGTCCGGCACCGAAAGCCAGGACGGTCGGATCCGCATGGGCGCCAACACGGTGTTTCAGCAGTTCCTGGTCGAAAAAGAACTGCGCCGGGACCTGCCGTGCATGCCTTACTGCGCCGTCTGGTTCGCCGACGACCAGATCAGGCAGCAGGCAACACTGGCCGGTAACCTGGTCAACGCCTCGCCGGCCGCGGACGGTACAGCCCCCATGCTGGCCCTGAACGGCGAGATCGAAATTGCCCGCCTTGAAGACGGCAACATCACCCGGCGGTCTCTGCCGGTTGCGGACTTCGTCCAAGGCCCCGGGAAAGTAGACCTCAAGCCCGATGAAATCGTGACGGCGGTTACCTGCGATGCCCTGACCGGTTACGGCGGCGCCTTCGAAAAGGTCGGCCAGCGTCGGTCGCTGGTCATTTCTACCGTGTGCGCCACGTGTATGGTGAAACCGTCGGCGGATGAAACAACATTCCAGGATGTGCGCCTGTCCATGGCCGGCATCGGTCCGGTGCCCGTTCGGTTGGCTCACATCGAGACATTCCTGTCCGGCAAACCCATCAGCCGGAGCGTTATCCGGGACGCCGCCGCCATGAGCGACGGGCTGGTCAACTCACGAACACGCCGGACCTATCGCAAACACGTGGTCGAGGGCTTCATCGAACGCAGCCTGTTGAACGCGCTCAGCGATTGCGGTGTCGAACTTGCACAAGAAGATAACCGGGAGATGGCCCATGCCTGATCTTGACATGAACCTGACCGTCAACGGCCGCCCGGTGGCCAAACCCGCCAGGCCTCATCAGCGACTGCTCGACTATCTGCGCGACGACCTGAACCTGACCGGCACAAAAGAAGGCTGCGGCGCCGGTGAGTGCGGCACCTGCTCCGTCTTTGTCGACGGCAAACTTGTGAAGTCCTGTCTGATGCCGGTTGCAAAAGCCAACGGCACCACAGTCGAGACCGTCGAAAGTCTCGCTGCACAAGGCGATTTGAGCGCATTGCAACGCGGGTTCCACAAAACCGGAGCCAGCCAGTGCGGCTACTGCATACCGGGCATGGTCATGGCGGCGACGTCGGCACTGCGCGACAATCCGGACGCCGACATCGAAGAGATAAAGGAAGTCCTTGGCGGTAACATTTGTCGCTGCACAGGCTATTCGAAGATTTTCGAGGCCGTGGAAATTGCCCGCGACGTCATCAGCGGCAAACTGGCCATCAGCGCGCTGGACGAAAGCGACGCGGGCGACAGTTTCATCGGCAACAATATCCGGCGCACGGATGCCCCCAGCAAAGTGTCGGGCAGGCTGAAATATGCCGGAGACATGATCATGCCGGGCATGTTGCACATGCTGGTGCTGCGCAGCCCTCATGCCCATGCGCGAATCAGGTCGATCGACACGACCGCTGCCGAACAGGTTCCGGGCGTAGCGTGTGTAATTACTGCTGACGACGTGCCTGGCGAAGACGGTTTCGGTGTCTTCGTCCATGACCAGCCGGTGATGGCGCGCGACGTTGTCCGGTACGTCGGCGAGGGCGTCGCTGCAGTTGCTGCAGAAGACATCCTCAGCGCAAAGACCGCACTTGCGAAGATCGTCGTCGACTACGAGGAACTGCCGGCCGTGTTTGACGCAGAAGAGGCCATGAAATCTGGCGCGCCGGTCATCCACGACTACGCCCCAGACAATCTCGTCAAGCACATCCCGATCCGCAAGGGCGATGTGGACAAGGGATTTGCCGATGCCGACCTGATCATCGAAGAACATTTCAGAACGCAGGCCGTAGAGCATGCCTATCTGGAGCCTGAAGCCGGCATTGCCTATGTCGATCACGACGATGTGGTGACCGTGCTCTCGCCCAGCCAGAACATCACCCACCATCGCCACATGCTGGCCAAGATCATCGACAAGCCGATCAACAAGGTGCGCTTCATCATGAGCCCGGTTGGTGGCGGCTTTGGGGGCAAGGAAGACATGATCTACCAGGGCATGCTGGCACTTGCAGCCATGAAGACCGGCCAACCGGTACGTCTGGTCTATACCCGTGAAGAGTCGATCATATCGACGGCCAAGCGCCATCCGGCCCGCATCACCTACCGCATGGGGATCAAGAATGACGGCCGGATCACGGCTGCAGAATTCCACATGATCTCCGATGGCGGCGCCTATGGCATGTCCACTGAAGGCGTCATGCGCAAAGCCGCCATCCTGTCGTGCGGACCCTACGACATCGCCAACCTGAAAATCGATACCCGGGGCATCTACACCAACAATACACCCGCCGGCGCCTTCCGCACCTTTGGCGGCATGCAGGCTCAGTTCGCAACCGAATCCATGCTCGATCTGGCTGCGGAAAAGCTCGGCCTGGATTCGTTCGAGATCCGTCGGCGCAACATGATGACCGATGGATCGACGACCCACACACGGCAAAAGCTCGGGTCTGTGTCCATGGGCCGCGTCCTCGACGCGGCGGAACGAAGCGCCCAATGGGAATCCGGTGTGCCGGCATCCCGTGGCCGGACCCGCAATGATCTCGGCCTTGAAGGCACCCGCAAGCCTTGCACCTTGGGCGCGCGCATCCGCCAAGCCTCGGACAAACCCGATCATGTGGTCCCCGGCAAGGTGCGGGGACGCGGCATAGCGGCGTCCTGGTATGGCATTGCCAGAACGGCTACCATCGACCGCGCCGGTGCCTGGGCGGAACTGGACGATGGCGGAACCGCCAAGATCGTCACCGGCGTCACGGAAATCGGCGAAGGTATTCTCACGTTGCTGGCTCAGGTTGCCGCTGAAGAACTTGGCGTACGCCCGTGCGACGTCACGATCGGCGACAATGACACGGCCCGTTCACCCGAAGCCGCCCACGCCGGCGCTACACGACAGACTTACATGATCGGGAATTCGGTGGCATTGGCCTGCCGAGAAGCCCGTGCCAAGGTCGACGAACAGATTGCCGATCACTGGGACGTGCCGATCGACACCATTGAGGCTTTCAACGGCGAGATTTGGGCCAGGGGCACCAACTTCAAAATGACTATGGAAGAGGCCGTCGACCTCACCAAGAAACGTGGCATCGTGCCCGTAGGGTCCGGGGCTTTTACCGCACACGGCACCGGTCTCGACCCGGTCAACGGCACCGGCAGCCCTTGGCAGGCCTACGTCTACGGCTGCCAGGTCGCAGAGGTCGAGGTCGACACGGTCACCGGAGAGGTTCAGGTTCTCGGCATCTGGGCGGTTCACGATGTCGGCCGGGCGATCAACCCGCGCGGCGTCGAAGGCCAGATCGAAGGCGGTGTCGTCCAGGGCCTTGGCCAGGCGCTGATGGAGGATTATAAGCTCGACCAGGGTCACACAACCACGCACGGGTTTGCCAAATATATTCTGCCAACGTCACTTGACGTTCCGCAGATCACGTCGACGATAATCGAAGACCCCGATCCCTTGAGCCCACTGGGGGCAAAAGGAATCGGCGAACCGGCTTTGGTGCCGACGGCACCGGCCATAATGAATGCAATTTACGATGCTATTGGCGTTCGCATGACGTCGCTGCCGGCGACGCCGGAGAAGGTGTTGGACGGAATACTTGAAAAACGACAGTCGGATCAGGCTATCCGAACTGCAGCGGAATAGGAAAAAGACGAGATGAGCGACAGTATGTACAGGAAAATGCGCGTTGGCGTAGTACATTTCAAGGCCTTCCCGGGACTGGAGTCCGGCGTCGGCCCACTGGTCGAAACCTTGGAAAAACTGGCTGCCGATGAGTTCTTTACCGCCGTCGAGGTGGGGTGGATGAAGGACTTCCAGGTGCGCAATACGGCCCGTCAGGTTCTCGACCACAGCCACCTTTCAGTCGCCTACGCCACACAGCCGAAAGTGCTGTCAAACAAGTTCAATCTCAACTCTTTCGACCTTCGGGAACGCAATGCGGCCATCGCGGCTGTGAAGAGCAGCGTTGATGAAGCTCATCAACTTGGCGCCGAAGTGGTCCGCCTGATTGCAGGCCGGGACCCGGGCGACGAAAAGCGCGAAGAAGCGAAAAAACTCTTGGTGGATTCACTGCGTCAGATCATGGATTACGACCGCCAGCACGGTGGCGAGATGCGCTTTACTTTGAAGATATTCGACCGCGACATTGACAAGATGAACTTGATCGGACATGCGCAAGATGCAGTTGATGTGGCACAAGAGTTGCGCAAGGACTTTGCAGAATTCGGTCTTTTGACCGATCTCAGTCACTTTCCGCTGCTCGATGAAAAACCCGAGATCAGTCTGCCCTTGATGAAAGACTATCTGGATAGCGTTCACCTGGGAAACTGCGTGTTCCGTGACCGGCGGCATCCGTGTTACGGCGATATCCAGCCGCGTTTTGGCATTCCGGGAGGTGAAACCGATACCAAGGAGGTGACAGAATTTTTCTCGGCGTTGCATGATATCGGGTTTTTCGACAAATCCGAACGGCCGATTGTCAGCGCAGAGGTTCGACCCGTCGTTGCAGGCGAGAAATCAGATATTGTTCTGGCCAACGCGAAACGTGTGATCCGGGATGCATGGGTCCTGTCCAGGGCCAGTCAGTCCGCATAGCTGACAAATATCAAAATAGGACAAGTTCCAACATAACTCAGTGAAGGAAGACAATGACTAACCAACCAAACAAAACCCGCCGTTCCATCTTTGCAACCGGAGCAGCAGCGGTTGTTCTCGCAATCACCGGCCTGAGCCCGGCGAAAGCAGAGTTTCCGGAAAAGCCAATCGAACTGATTATTCCGTTCGGCGCAGGTGGCGGAGCGGACATTGAAGGCCGCCTGTTGGCAAAGGAGATGGGCAAAATTCTTGGGCAACCTGTCGTGGCCGTCAACAAACCAGGTGGCGGCGGTGCGATTACGTACACCCACCTCACGAATGCCAAGCCCGACGGCTACACTATGGCCTGGAACTCGACGTCTGTTCTGACGACCACCAACATTGGCAACGTGCCGTTTGACTATAAGGCCATGGATCACATCGGGCAGGTTGAGTATCAGCCAATCCCCTTCGTTGTGAAAGCTGATTCCCGTTGGAAAAATTTCGAAGAGTTCGCAGGCGAATGCAAAGCCAAACCCAAAACCCTGAAGATCGCGTTTGCGGGCTTTGGTTCGGCAACCCATCTGTTCGCTGTGGCTTTGACAAAAGCAGCTGGCTGCGAGGCAATTATGCTGCCGGTTAAGGCACCGGAAAGAAACGCCATGATCCTGAGTGGCGAAGCCGATGCAGCCGTGCATATCTTCATCGCGCCTTTGAAGTTCGTAAAGGCGGGCAAAATGCGTTTCCTGGCAGTCTCCGGCGGCAAGAGAGATCCTGCGGCACCGGACGTCCCAACCGCCAAAGAGCTTGGCTATGATGTCGAGTTCGATCTTTTCCGCGGGCTTTCTGTACCCAAAGGAACGCCTGACGCGATCAAGGCGAAGCTTGAAGACGCCATGATCAAGGCCGCGAATTCCGAAAGCTTCAAGAAGCGTGCTGCAAAGCTGAAGTTCACGCTGGCACCGCTCGGACAGAAGGATTTTGACGCCAAACTGGCCAAGGACAATGAGCAGATAGCCAAGCTCATGAAGGAAGCCGGGATCTACCAGTCAAAAGCCAAGTAACAACGTGCTGAGGCCGGCGATGGTCGCGGGTGCCCCTTCTATGCGGGCACCCGTCTTCGCACATACGGCCCTGGACACGAATCAATCGGGAACAGGCTAGCCATCCCCATGGAAATGCGTCAGCGCAACTTGGTTGCTGCACTCGTGGCAATCGCACTGGGTGTCGGATACGCAATCCTTACCAGTCAGCTGCCGACGCGGACACTGCAGGATTCCACCCAACCATCCTTTTTTCCCTGGATTGTTACAGCGTGCCTCTTCCTGTTGTCGGCAGCACTTCTTGCCCAGAGCCTGTTTGTCCGGCCGGTTGCGGATAAGACATCCGAGAATGGCGCGGGCTCGTTGCGGCTTGTCTGGATACTCGTATTTATCGGCTACCTTGTCGTGCTTCCCGGGTTGGGATTCGTTGTCGCCAATGTCATGTTCTTCGCCATACTCATGGTTCTTTACGGTGACAGGAATCCGATCAAGATTGGACTGTGTTCGCTTGTTATCTCTTTGCTGATCTTCCTGTTGTTCCGGAATGTCTTTCAAATCAGGCTGCCGACAGGCGTTGTTGAGGGGTGGATCGGATGAGCCCTGATATTGTTGACGGGTTCAATCAGGCGTCAGCGTTGTCAACGCTCACCGCGACCGCATGCGGGGCTCTGATCGGACTCGTCGTCGGCATGATACCGGGACTGTCGATATCGACCGGCATCATCATCGTATTGCCGATCACCTTCGTCCTTGAACCGGATATTTCAATTGCACTGTTGCTGGGACTGTATGTCAGCGGCATGACCGGTGGCAGTTTTTCGGCAATTCTGCTCAACATCCCCGGCACCCCATCGGCGTCGGCAACAACCCTGGACGGTCATCCCATGACGGCGCGGGGTGAACCGGGGCGCGCGCTCGGCATTGCGATCGTTGCGAGTTTTGCCGGTGGCCTGTTCAGCTTCGCCTGCCTGTACTTCATCGCACCGTTGCTGGCAGACATTGCACTCCAGTTCAAACGGCCGGATTACTTCAGCCTGGTGTTTTTCGGTCTCACCATGATTGCAAGCTTCGCTGCGCGTTCGTTGATCAAGGGCCTGTTGTCAGCCGTGATCGGGTTGATGATCGTCACGATTGGGCAGGATCCCCTGGTTGGCACGCAGCGATACACGTTCGGCGAGGTCAACCTGATTGCTGGCGTCCATGTCCTGACGGCTCTGATCGGTCTATTCGCTATACCTCAGTTGGTCGAAAACCTGGACGCGTCTCTGGCGGTCAAGCGTACGGTCAAGAAACTCACCGGCGTTTTGCCGCGGTTAGCCGACCTGCGCCGCATGGTTGTGCCCACGGGAATCGGCTCGTTTGTCGGTTCGTTTCTGGGAATCCTGCCTGGTGCCGGCGGGCCGATCGCCGCGTTTATCAGCTATGACTACTCCAGAAAGCTCAGCAAAACCCCCGACGAGTTCGGCAAGGGATCGCCGCAAGGCATTGCCGCACCGGAATCCGCTAACAATGCCGTTACGGGCGGTGCGCTCATCCCGATGATGACCCTCGGTATTCCGGGCGACCCGGTGACGGCAATCCTGATCGGCGCATTGCTGGTTCACGGACTAGCCCCTGGCCCGCTGCTTTTTTTGGAACGCGGCGACTTTGCATACGGTCTGATATTTTCGTTCTTCTGGGCTAACATATTCAATCTGATACTTGCGCTCCTGGGACTGCGCTTCCTGGTGAAGATTCTTGCCATCCCGCGCACCTTCCTGATGCCGACTATTGCTCTGCTGTGTGTCATTGGAGCGTATTCCCTGCGCAACAACTACTTCGACGTCTACATCATGTTCGGGTTCGGGATGCTGGGCCTTGCCATGAAGTGGCTGGATATGCCGGTGGTCCCGTTGCTCCTGGCACTGGTATTGGGACGGCCCCTGGAGGAGCACCTGCGAGTCTCGCTGATAAGTTCGCAAGGCGATCCGATGATCTTTTTCACGTCGCCATTCAGCGTGTTTTTCCTGTTGTTGGCCGCTATGACCATCGCTTGGTCGATTTATGCCGAACGTCGGTCAAGACGCACCAAAACCGCCGATGCAGACGGCAACTGACAGTGGGCAAGCTTTGATTTGCCGTTGGCATGACATGACGCCTCAAGTCACGACGTGCCAAGAAAGGACAAGAGATGCAGTTTGATCTTTCCCAAATAAAAACTCTGGCCACATTGCAGCCAGGCCAATTGCCACTGGCAATCAATGCTGTGAAAGTTGCCGCCTCCGTTCGCCCCAATCGGTTTGTGATTGAAGGCGGAGACGAGACACCCACGGCCATGCCACGAACCGCATTCCAGGTGGTGTATCCGGATAGAACGGTAATGCTCGATTCAGGTCTCGATCAGGCGACTCACGATTCATTTTCCCAAGGGGAGAAAGAGCCCTACTACCCAGCCGCATTCGAAAAGCTCACGAAGGCGCTTAATCAAGCCGGTGCCATCATTTTCACCCATTATCACGCCGATCATATTGCAGGTGTTGTTTGCGCACCGAACCGGCCGGAACTCGCGAACAAGACATTTACCACCCGTCACACTGCCCAGCTCATGGTTGAAACGCCCCACCGTCCGCATCTCGCTTTGAGACCCGACGACATTCGCGACTTCATCGTGTTTGACTACGATCAGTACTATCCCATCATGCCAGGCATCGTCATGATCAAGACGCCGGGTCACTCACCCGACTCCCAGATGATTTTCATCCGTCTTCAGAACGGAAAAGAGTATCTGCACTCCGTCGACACGGCCTGGAACATGCAGAACATTGTGCAGATGAAAGGCAAGGCAGCACCATGGGTCAAGGAGAACAAGGAGCAGATCGACGTACAGCTAAGATGGCTGAACGGGCTCCTCAGCACGGAACCCGATCTTACCATCCTGGTCACGCACGACGACGACCAGCTGGCGAAAGTCAAAGATGAGGGCCTGGTAGGCGAACTAGAGGCTTAAGTGCGTGACAGAGCCAATCAAGATACGTCTCGGCGGGTACGGTCCATCGACCACAAGTTTCAGCCTCGCGCTCCAACGTATCGGCGATCGACTGATCAGCGAAATGGGGGATGCCGTCGATGTCAAATACGTTTGGAACATCCTCGATCTGGGGTATCGGTCGGAAGATATCCTTTGGCTTGTGGAAGAAGGGTTCCTGACCCTTGGCTACCAGTCTTCAAGCTACTTTACGGAGAGGGTTCCAGCGCTTGGGGCACTCGATCTGCCGTTCGTTTTTCAAGACCGCGAGTTGGTACGGGGAATGATGGATGGCGATCTTGGTAAGGCCATCGCCGACGAGATGGAAAGCAGGATGGACTTGCGCGTCCTCGGTTTTTTTGAGAATGGATTGCGGCATGTTTCCAACAATCTGCGCCCCGTCAAAACGCCGGCAGACTTTGGCGGCATGAGCATTCGAGTATTGCCAAGCGAGATACAGGCGCGAACGTTTGAACTGCTGGGTGCGACCCCTCTTACTCTGGACCTCGTTGAGGCGCTCGAACGGGTCGTTGCCGGCACCATCGATGCTCAGGAAAATCCCCTGGCCAATACTGTCACCTACGGCGCGCACAAGTATCACAAGTTCCACACCCTTACCGGGCATTCCTACTTGTCGCGACCAATCTTCCTTCATCGACCGTCTTTCGATCGGTTTCCCGAAGCGATTCAAAACTTGATGCGCGAAGCCGTTCAGGATGCCGTACGATTTCAAAGAGAACTGAAAGTTGCCGAGGAGGAGGAAGCACGGCGAGAGATATTGAAAGAAGGTGGCCAAATCGTCGAGCTGACCGACAGCGACCTTGAATTGTTCCAAAAGGCAGTGACCCCACTCTATGACGAAGCCCGCAGGACTTACAAACCTGACCTAATAAAACTATTGCCGGTTTTCTAAGGCATCGACAAAGACGACGGCGGACAAGACACAGACAACATCATGAAAGTGGAATTCGACACCGATGACTGACGAAACACAACTGTCGCATGAAATGCGCAACCGAGCCCGCGCCATCAACAATGTCGGCAATCTGGATGCTGCTGTTGACGCCGGCGCCATCGATGCAATTGTCGAAGTGACGCTATCGGAGGCCCTTGTACTGGGTCTGTTACGCCAGGGCGTCAGCAAGTACCTGGCAATCTTCGGACACGGCTCCACCGATCTTGGCGAAGTCCTGAGGGTTTATGAAGAAGAAGGCGTGACCCAAACGTTCAACTGCCGCAACGAAGTCGCCATGGCTCATGCGGCCACGGCACTCGCCTGGCAGTACGGTGAAACCCCAGCCGTGGTGACGTCGATCGGGCCAGGAGCGCTTCAGGCGATGGCAGGCTCGCTGGCCGCCGCTTCGAACGGTGTCGGCGTCTATCATATCTATGGGGACGAGACGACCGGCGGCGAAGGCTACAACATGCAGCAAATCCCCAAGGAACAACAAGGATTGTTCGGTCGCCTGACGGCCCTCATGTGGCAGTCCTATACGCTCCACACGCCCGCTGCCCTGCGCGAGGCCCTGCGCCGAGGGACGATGTGCGTTCATCATCCCTACAAGTCCGGACCGTTCTATCTCATGCTCCCGCTCAACACCCAGCCTCAGGTAACATCCGTGAACCTGGCGACCCTGCCGGCCCGCATGACGATGCAACCGATGGTTTCCGCCGACGACGCAGCGCTTTCTTCAGCCATTGACCTGATCCGGAATGCCCGGAAAATTGCCATCAAGGCCGGTGGCGGCACGCGCGGCCACGACACGGCGGTAAGGGCGCTTGCCGAAGCCTGCGGCGGCGCCGTTGTGTTGTCGCCCGGTTCTACCGGCGTGCTGCCGGACAACCACGCGCAGAACATGCATGTGGGCGGTTCGAAAGGCTCGATCAGCGGCAATCACGCCATGGAGAATGCCGAACTGCTGATTGCCGTCGGCACACGCGCCGTCTGTCAGGCTGACTGTTCCGGCGTCGGTTATCCCAATGCCCGTGCCGTCATTAACATCAATGGTGATTTCGCCGACCTCACACACTACGCCAACACCTCGGCGCTGGCCGGTGACATAACCGCGGTGATCACCCGATTGCTGGAAGCGGCAGAAACCGCCGACGGCTTTAATCTGCCGGAAAAGCAGGCCTGGCTATCCGCCTGCGCCCAGCAAAAGGAAGCCTGGGCTCAGTTCAAGGCGGAGCGCTACGACGGTCCATCGATGGACGACGATGTCTGGCAACGCCCCGTGCTCGGACAACCGGCCGCAATCAAGCTGGTGACGGATTTTGCCAAGTCGGTCGATGCGGCGAAATTCTTCGACGCCGGCGACGTTCAGGCAAACGGCTTCCAGATCGTCGAGGACGACCGAACCGGCGACACTTTTACCGAAACCGGGGCATCCTACATGGGCTTTGCCGTGTCCGCCTTGCTGGCGTCGGCCATGGCGGAAACACCGCGCTACGGGGTTGCCTTCACCGGCGACGGCTCCTTCATGATGAACCCTCAGATACTGATCGACGGCATTGAACATGGTGTCAACGGCATGATCGTGATCTTTGACAACCGACGCATGGCGGCTATTACCGGCCTGCAGCAGGCCCAATACGCCAACGGTTTCAAGACCAATGACCAGGTCGCCGTCGATTATGTCGCTCTTGCTTCCGCCGTTACCGGTGTCAGGGCGGTGTTTGGCGGCACGACAAGGGAAGAACTGCAAGATGCGCTGGCGCAAGCGCACGCGCACGAAGGGCTGAGCGTCGTACATGTTCCGGTCTACAGCGGAGACGATCCGCTCGGCGGCATGGGCGCATATGGTTCCTGGAACGTCGGCAACTGGGTTGAGGACGTTCAAGCCCGCTACATCAAGCAATCTATATGACAAGGACACATAATGTATCGCGATATTGATCTCTTTGTTGCCGGTGAGTGGTCGCCGGCAGCCACAGGCAGCACCAGACCGGTTATCAACCCGGCGACCGAAGAATCCATCGGCACGATCGCCGATGCACAACCAGCGGATCTTGATCGCGCATTGGCCGCCGCAGAGGCCGGGCTGAAGGTCTGGCGCAACACCGGCTCCTGGGATCGTGCAGCAAAACTGCGGCGGGCATCGGAGCTGATCCGTGAGCGGATCGACACGATCGCGACCGTCATGTCGCTGGAGACCGGAAAGCCGTTCGCCGAGTCAAAGGGTGAGACCGGCGCGTCGGCCGATCAGTTCGAATGGTTCTCTGAGGAGACCAAGCGCATCTACGGTCAGACCATTGAGTCTCGCACGCCCGACGGCCGGATGGCCGTTATCTATCAACCCGTCGGCGTGGTGGCCGCGTTCTCCGCATGGAATTTTCCTGCCCTCCTGCCTGCCCGCAAGATTGCGGCAGCCCTGGCGGCCGGATGCAGCATCGTTATCAAACCGGCAAGTGAAGCCCCGGGGTCCTGTGCAGAGCTTGTCAGGGCCTGTCACGACGCAGGCATTCCCGAAGGAGTGGTCAATCTTGTGACCGGCAACTCAGGCATGATCGCGGAGCACCTCATCAAGTCGCCTGTCGTCCGCAAGGTAACGGTCACCGGTTCGGTGCCCGTCGGCAAGCAGATCCTGCACCTGGCCGCCGATGGTGTGAAGAAGGTTTCGATGGAACTCGGCGGCCACGGGCCCGTCATTGTGTTCGATGACGTCGATCCGGTGGCAGTGGCGGAAACTTGCGCCGCAACCAAGTTCCGCAACTGCGGTCAGGTCTGCATTTCGCCGTCACGGTTTTTCGTGCACGAAAGCAAGTATGATGCGTTTGCCACAAGGTTTGCCGAGGTCGCCAATTCCATCAAGGTGGGGAACGGCCTGGAAGAAGGAACTCAAATGGGGCCTATGGCAAATGTTCGTGGTCTTAAGACCGCCAAGGAGATGGTTGCCGACGCGGTTTCGAAAGGCGCGGTCGTGCTGGCCGGCGGTGGGGTACCGGCCGACCGCAATCAAGGATACTTTTTCGAACCGACGGTATTGGGCGACGTCCCCGACGACGCAATGATCATGAACCAGGAACCGTTCGGGCCCGTCGCCCCCCTCACCCGTTTCCGGGACTACGATGAAGTCATGGCCCGTGCTAATTCCTTGCCTTTTGGACTTGCCGGGTATGTATTCTCCAACAACCTGGGAACGGCGACCAGAGCCTATGAGGATCTCGAAGTGGGCATGGTCGGCGTCAATGAGATGCTGCTGGCGACGGCCGAAGCTCCGTTTGGCGGCATCAAGGAAAGTGGTATGGGACGCGAGGGCGGGGCCCTGGGTATCCATGATTATCTGGAACCAAAATACGTGAAAATGAAAATATAGGGGTGACAGTCAGTGGGTGACGACAAAAACCAGGGTCTGGCGGGCGGCCTTACAAACTACGGCGACCGGGATTTTTCGCTTTATCTGCGCCAATCGTTCGCAAGCTCGATGGGATATTCCACAAAGAGCCTGTCGAAACCGATTGTCGGGATTGCCTATACCGGTTCCGGATTCAACAATTGCCATCGCAACTTTCCTGAACTCCTGGAAGCGGTGAAACGTGGCGTCCTCGCCTCGGGTGCTCTGCCGGTGGAGTTTCCCACGATTTCGCTGGGCGAAGTCTTCCTCAGTCCCACCAGTCTCAAATTCCGAAATCTCATGTCCATGGACACAGAGGAGATGATTCGCGCCCAGCCCATGGACTCAGTTGTCCTCATGGGAGGATGCGACAAAACCGTTCCGGCACAACTCATGGGCGCAGCCTCTGCCAATTTGCCCGCGGTTCAGATTGTGGCCGGGCCCATGATGACCTCGAAATACCAAGGCGAGCGTCTGGGCGCCTGTACCGATTGCCGCCGATTCTGGGGAAAGTACCGGGCCGGCGACATCGACCAGGCCACCATCAAGGACGTCGAAGGCCGACTGGCGACCACGGCCGGCACCTGTGCGGTGATGGGCACAGCGTCAACCATGGCCTGCATTGCAGAAACCCTGGGAATGTCCCTGCCGGGGACAGCAGCCATTCCGGCCGTCCACGCCGACCGTCTGCGTGCTGCTGAGGCCACCGGTGAGGCCGCGGTGCGACTGATACACAATCCCGTAACTCCGGCCGAAGTCATCACGCGCGATTCCGTCGAGAACGCGTTGCGGGTGTTACTGGCCCTGGGTGGATCGACCAATGCCATCATCCATCTGACGGCCATTGCAGGGCGGTGCGGTATCGACATTCCCCTGAATTGGCTCAATGCTCTTTCTGATCAGACACCCGTGCTCGTAAACCTCAAGCCGGTTGGCGACAATTACATGGAGGACTTCTTCGCAGCGGGCGGTGTCGGGGCTGTGTTGCGGGAACTCAGACCGTCGCTCAATCTGGATTGCCCAACTGTTGCGGGCGAAACCCTTGGACAAAGGCTGGACCGGGAGGTCGGTCCGGTCGACCGAACGGTGATAGCCACGGCCGCTGAACCGCTTGAGCCCCAGGGCGGTCTGATCAGCCTGTTCGGCAGCCTGGCTCCCGGTGGCGCTATCCTTAAACGCTCTGCCGCCGACTCCAGTCTTTTCGAGAAGGAAGCGCGCGCCGTCGTTTTCTCGTCGCTGGAGGATCTGGCGAACCGCATTGATGATCCCGATCTGGAGGTCACGGTTGACGACGCCCTTGTACTCCAGAACGCCGGTCCCAAGAGTCTCTCCGGCATGCCGGAAGCAGGCTATCTCCCGATACCGAAGAAACTGGCTGCCCAGGGTGTCAAGGACATGATCAGAATTTCTGATGCCCGCATGTCTGGCACGGCGTTCGGCACGATCATCCTGCACGTCACGCCTGAGGCCGCAATCGGCGGCGTCCTGGCACTGGTCCGGACCGGCGACCGCATCAAGCTGTCGGTATCGGCCCGAACCATCGACCTGCTTGTCGACGAAGCGGAACTGGAGGCTCGGCGAAAGGCGTTGCCGGCACCGCGCGATACAGCCAGCCTGCGTGGTTATAACCGGCTCTACGCCGAGGAAGTCCTCCAGGCTGACGAAGGCTGTGATTTTGCCTTCATGAAGCCGCGCTGAATTCAATCCGGCGAACCACGCCGGTAGGCATCAGTGTTTGTCGGATTGCGGTTTTTCCTTGGACCTCGCCAATGATACGGCCGTTTGAAAATCCCACTCTTTCAAGGCGATGCTGGTCAAGGTGTGCCGGTCGAGCACATCGAGGAAGGCCCCAAGGGCTTCGTGCATCACGCCGGGCAGCCGACAGCATCCGGTAATTACACATTGGCTGCCGGTTGAGAAACATTCGACCAGAGCAAAATCCGGCTCCGTCGCCCGCACAACATCGCCCAGCCGGATCTCATCTGCCGGTTTGCCCAGTTTGAGCCCTCCTGATCGGCCCCGAACGGCAATCAGAAAGCCTGCGCGTGTGAGCGCGTTGACGACCTTCATGAGATGAGCACGCGATACGCTATAGGCCCCGGCCATTTCTTCGATTGTAACGAGACGATTGTCGGCCGCATGGGCATACATGAGCACCCGGAAAGCGTAGTCGGAAAACTTAGTCAGTTGCATCTGGCACCTGGTTCAGTGGTTTTCATTAAGATTCATTCTTGACATATCTTATTCTGGTGGCAATATGCAATAAGATGTATCTTAAATACTCCTTTTAGGAAACTACCATGTTCCAAACAATTGAAGATCGCTATGAAGGCGTCGCTGGTCGGGAAGCGCCCGATCTGACAGGCGTTCTCACCACGACCCGGCTGGCCAGCACGGTCACCCAGGACGACGGCTTGTTGGCCACCGCGGTCCCGGTCATGCTCGCGGCCTACGGGGCAGCTCTCGGCGTTGTCGCCTTGACCCTTGCCGGCAGCGGTGGCGCCCTGTTTGCCATACTGATCAGTGCCGGCTATGGCGCCGTCTATTTTGGTATACCTCTGGTCATGGCAAGAATGCAGTTGGCTGGCGCCCCATCTCGCCTGACAGTCCGCAGCCATCGGCCGCTGGACAACATTCCGGTCCTGACCGGTTTGATTGGCAGGAGAGAAGCCTTGCTTCAGATGGTGATTGTGCCAATTGCCGTAGCCGTGGCGTTTACGGGTTTCGCAATAATCTGGGTTATCGTGAAACCATGACACGCGCGCCGCATATCAACGCACCGGGGATCGACGCCGGTGTCACGGAAACGATGATCCGTGACCTTGTGCATACGTTCTACGATCGTGTCCGTATTGATCCCCTGCTCGGGCCCGTATTCAACACTGTAGTTGAGGACTGGGACGCCCATCTTGAGAAGCTCTGTGCCTTCTGGTCATCTGTGGCCCTGATGACCGGGCGCTACAAGGGCACCCCCATGCAGGCGCACGCCGCCCTCCCGGGTGTTACCGCAGAACACTTTGTCCGCTGGCTCGACTTGTTCACGGAAACCGCACGAGACGTTTGCCCGCCCGACGCCGCCCGCC
>JAJFHC010000158.1 GCA_021775835.1 Hyphomicrobiales bacterium
CCGGGCGTTCGTTATCACATCATTCGCGGCGTACTCGACACCCAGGGCGTCAAGGACCGCAGACAGCGTCGTTCGAAGTACGGCGCCAAGCGTCCGAAGTAGGGAGAGGCACACATGTCCAGACGTCGCCGCGCAGAAAAACGTGTTGTTCATCCCGATCCAAAGTTCGGGGATAAGACGCTATCGAAATTCATGAATTACGTCATGATCGACGGCAAGAAATCCGCCGCTGAAAAAATCGTATACGGCGCCCTTGATCGCGTAGAAGAAAAGCTTCGCCGCCCGCCGGTCGACCTCTTCAAAGAGGCGCTCGACAATGTGACGCCGGCGCTCGAAGTGCGCTCGCGGCGCGTCGGCGGCGCTACGTACCAGGTGCCGGTCGAAGTGCGCACGGACCGCAAGCTCGCGCTTGCCATGCGCTGGATCATTACAGCTGCACGCTCGCGCAATGAAACGACGATGGTCGATCGTTTATCGAATGAAATTATGGACGCTGCTCAGAACCGCGGCGCCGCTGTTAAAAAACGCGAAGATACGCACCGGATGGCGGAAGCCAACCGCGCATTCTCGCACTACCGCTGGTAAGTCAGGCTACAGAGTTTTTAAGGACGGACCCCATGGCCCGCGAATATAAAATTGAGGACTATCGGAACTTCGGCATCATGGCCCACATTGATGCGGGGAAGACGACGACGACCGAACGCGTCCTTTATTATACCGGCAAATCGCACAAGATCGGCGAAGTGCATGACGGCGCCGCGACGATGGACTGGATGGAGCAGGAGCAGGAGCGGGGCATCACGATTACCTCCGCTGCGACGACGACTTTCTGGAACGGCAAACGTCTGAACATCATCGACACGCCAGGTCACGTTGACTTCACCATTGAAGTCGAGCGTTCATTGCGCGTGCTCGACGGCGCTGTTGCGCTCCTTGACGCCAACGCAGGCGTTGAGCCGCAGACCGAAACGGTCTGGCGCCAGGGCGACAAGTACCACGTGCCGCGCATGTTCTTCATCAACAAAATGGATAAGATCGGCGCGGACTTCTACAATTCCGTCGACACGATCCACACTCGCCTTGCTGCGAAGACGGTTGTCCTGCAACTGCCGGTCGGCGCTGAGTCGAATTTCAAAGGTGTCGTCGATCTTCTGAAAATGAAAGCGATTATCTGGGAAGAAGAATCACTCGGCGCGAAATTCCACGAAGCAGATATTCCCGAAGACATGGTCGATCAGGCCAATGAATATCGCGAAAAAATGATTGAGACTGTTGTCGAGCTCGATGAAACGGCAATGGAAGCCTATCTCGAAGGCAATGAGCCGGACGAGGCCACTATCAAGCGCCTGATCCGTAAGGGTACGTGCGACGTCGCTTTCCATCCGGTGCTTTGCGGATCGGCTTTCAAAAACAAGGGCGTTCAGCCGATGCTCGACGCGGTTGTCGACTATCTGCCGAGCCCGGTTGAAGTGCCGGCGATCAAGGGCGTCCTGCCGGACAGCGATGAAGAGGTCACGCGGGCATCATCTGACGATGAGGCGCTTTCGATGCTGGCCTTCAAGATCATGAACGACCCGTTCGTTGGTTCGCTGACGTTCTGCCGGATTTATTCAGGCAAGCTTGAATCCGGCACGCAGCTTTTGAACACCGTTAAAGGCAAAAAAGAACGCATCGGCCGTATGTTGCTGATGCATTCGAACAATCGTGAAGAAATCAAAGAAGCCTATGCGGGCGACATTATCGCGATCGTTGGTCTGAAAGACACAACGACCGGCGATACGCTGTGCGATGTGCAAAAGCCCGTTATTCTAGAGCGCATGGAATTTCCCGAGCCGGTTATCGAGCTGGCCGTTGAACCGAAGACCAAGGCCGACCAGGAAAAAATGGGTATCGCGCTGCAGCGTCTTGCGGCTGAAGATCCGTCCTTCCGTGTTTCTTCTGATGAAGAGTCCGGACAGACGATCATCGCTGGCATGGGCGAGCTTCATCTCGACAGTCTCGTCGATCGCATGAAGCGCGAGTTCAAAGTCGAGGCGAATGTGGGTCAGCCGCAGGTCGCCTATCGCGAAACCATCACGCGTAACGCCGATATCGATTACACGCACAAGAAACAGTCGGGTGGATCAGGCCAGTTTGCGCGCATTAAATTCCGCGTCATTCCGCAGGAGCCAGGCGCCGGCTACGAATTCGAAAGCAAGATCGTTGGCGGCAACATTCCGCGGGAATATATCCCGGGCGTGGAAAAAGGCATCAATTCAATCCGCGAAACCGGTCTCTTGGTCGGCTTCCCGATTCTCGATTTCAAGATCGAGCTTTATGACGGCGCCTTTCACGACGTCGACTCTTCGGTTTTGGCGTTCGAGATCGCGGCGCGGGCCGCGATGCGGGAGCACAAATCCGAACTCGGATTGGCGTTGCTTGAACCGATCATGAAGGTCGAAGTCGTCACGCCTGAAGAATACACTGGCACGGTCATCGGCGATCTAAATTCGCGCCGCGGTCAGATCCAGGAACAGGAAATGCGCGGCAACGCCAATGTGGTGCACGCCATGGTGCCGCTCGCCAACATGTTTGGCTATGTAAATAATCTTCGCTCGTCGACCCAGGGTCGCGCTCAGTACACGATGCAATTTGACCACTATGAGCAAGTACCGAAGAACGTTGAGGAAGAAGTCAGAGCGAAATTGGCCGGCTAGCCGGTGAAGTGAGCCCGCCCGGCCAACAGAGTAAAAGACGGGCATTAGTTTAACGACAGACGTCAAGAGACGGAGAAAGTGAAATGTCGAAGGAAAAGTTTGAACGGAACAAGCCGCATGCGAACGTTGGCACAATTGGCCACGTCGACCACGGTAAAACGACGCTGACAGCGGCGATCACCAAGTATTTTGGTGACTTCAAGGCGTATGACGAGATTGACGGCGCGCCGGAAGAAAAAGCACGTGGCATCACCATCTCTACGGCGCACGTTGAGTATGAAACGGAAGCCCGCCACTATGCCCACGTCGACTGCCCAGGTCACGCTGACTATGTGAAGAACATGATCACCGGCGCGGCGCAGATGGACGGCGCCATCCTCGTTGTGAACGCTGCGGACGGCCCTATGCCGCAGACGCGCGAACATATCCTGCTTGCGCGCCAGGTTGGCGTTCCGGCGATCGTCGTTTACCTCAACAAAGTCGACCAGGTTGACGATGAAGAGCTTCTCGAACTTGTCGAAATGGAAGTTCGCGAATTGCTTTCGTCTTACGAATTCCCGGGCGACGATATTCCGATCATCAAAGGTTCGGCGCTCGCCGCTATGGAAGGTAAAAACCCGGAAATCGGCGAGAGCTCCATCAGGGAATTGATGAAGGCCGTTGACGAATACATCCCGACGCCGGAGCGTCCGGTTGACCTGCCGTTCCTTCTGCCGATTGAAGACGTCTTTTCGATTTCGGGCCGCGGTACGGTTGTTACGGGCCGTGTTGAGCGTGGTGTCGTCAATGTTGGCGACGAGCTTGAAATTATCGGCATCAAAGACACCAAGAAAACGACCTGCACAGGCGTTGAAATGTTCCGCAAGCTGCTTGATCGGGGTGAAGCGGGCGACAATGTCGGCGTTCTTCTGCGCGGCATTGAGCGTGAAGGTGTTGAGCGCGGTCAGGTTCTCTGCAAGCCGGGTTCGGTGACGCCGCACACGAAGTTTGTTGCTGAAGCGTACATCCTTACCAAAGACGAAGGCGGCCGCCACACGCCGTTCTTCACAAATTATCGCCCGCAATTCTACTTCCGCACAACGGATGTGACCGGCGTCGTGACCTTGAAAGAGGGTACGGAAATGGTCATGCCGGGCGACAATGTTGAGGTGAATGTCGAGCTGATCGTGCCGATCGCCATGGAAGAGAAGCTTCGCTTCGCTATCCGCGAAGGCGGTCGTACGGTGGGCGCGGGTATCGTCGCCAAGATCATCGAATAGACAAATAAAACTACGGCGCGGGCCGGCGGAAATTCCGGCCCGCGCTTTCGACTCCGAAGACCCTGAAATTGACAACAAAGCGTTGAGATCATGCAACAGAACATTCGCATCCGGCTAAAAGCCTTCGATCACCGCGTGCTTGACGCTTCGACGATTGAGATCGTCAACACGGCGAAGCGCACCGGCGCGAATGTGCGCGGGCCAATTCCGTTGCCGACGCGCATCGAGCGATACACCGTCAACCGATCTCCGCATGTAAATAAGAAGAGCCGCGAGCAATTTGAGATGCGCACCCACAAGCGCATGCTCGATATTGTTGATCCGACGCCGCAAACGGTTGACGCGCTGATGAAGCTCGACCTTTCAGCTGGCGTCGATGTTGAAATTAAGCTTGGCGCGTAAGGAGTAGATCGAATGCGCACCGGAGTGATAGCAAAGAAATTGGGCATGACCCGCATTTTTAACGATGCGGGCGAGCATGTTCCTGTGACCGTAATGCAGCTCGACGCCTGTCAGGTGGTCGCGCAGCGTACGGCGGAGAAGAACGGCTAC
>JAJFHC010000159.1 GCA_021775835.1 Hyphomicrobiales bacterium
CCGGTCAAGGCCGCACAACGCCAGCTCGGCCAGTTCGAGAACCTGTTCAAGAACCTGGGCGACGTTGTCAACGGTTTCCCGAAACAACAGTCGTTTGAGGATCTCGCCAACCGCGACGAATACAACCCGCAAATGCTCAGCGAAAACCTGATGTTCGGCACCCCCGACGAGGCGATTGAAAAACTCAAGCGTTATGAGGCATCGGGCGTCGACGAGTTCATCTATTATGCCAGCATGGGGCTCGGCCTGAAGGAGCAAAAGCGTTCACTCGAGCTTTTCTGTTCCGAAGTCATCCCGGCCTTTGCCTGACGGCGCGATGGTAGAACGAACCAACTGCGGGACGGTTTATGAGTTGACCGGTCCCGAGGGCGCGCCTGTTGTCGTGCTGATCCACGGGCTTGGACTGAACCGGCAGATCTGGCAGCCGCATGCGGCGGCTCTGTCCGCGGCATACCGTGTCTTGAGCTATGATCTCTACGGTCATGGCGAGAGCGCGGCACCGCCTGAGAGACCCTCTCTCACGGTGTTCTCGAAACAACTGTGCGGACTGCTCGATCATCTGGGCATTGAATCCGCCGCAGTCATCGGCTTTTCCCTTGGCGGCATGATCAACCGGCGTTTTGCCATCGACTATCCGGGCCGCGCCCAGGCGTTGGGGATCCTGAATTCGCCACACGAGCGCACGCCGGAGGCCCAGAGATTGGTCGAAGAGCGTGCCGCCCAAACCGGGCAGGGCGGTCCGGGGGCTAACCTGGACACAACAATCGAGCGCTGGTTCACCCCGGACTTTCGGGCGGATGCCTTCGATTTCATCGTTAAAGTGCGCCGCTGGATCCTGGCCAACGACCCCGAGATCTACACCCAGTGCCGTCAGGTTCTGGCTGGCGGTGTCGTCGAGCTCATCCGCCCAGACCCGCCGATCGAAAAACCTGCACTGGTGATGACATGTGAAAACGACAGCGGCAGCACACCGGCCATGTCGCACGCCATCGCAGCTGAAATTCCAGGCGCGCAGACGATTATCGTGCCGCATCTTCAACACATGGGACTGTCGGAACAGCCGTCGCTGTTCACCGGGCCGTTGCTCGCTTTCCTCCACGAAACTATTGCGTAAGTACATGAATCTGTGTGCTTAAGGAGAACCAGATGAAAAAGCTCTCGGGCGGCCAGGCCGCCGTGGAATCCCTCAAGGTCGAAAACGTCGAGCACGTGTTCGGCCTGATCGGTTCGGCCACCATGGAGATGTTCGACGCCCTCTATGACGCGAGCGACATCAGTTTCATCGGTGTCCATGACGAGCGTACCGGCACGCACATGGCCGACGGTTACGCCCGGGTGTCGGGCAAGCCCGGGGTCATCCTGGCAGGTCAGAACGGCCCCGGTGCCACCAACCTCGTGACCGGCTTGGCGCAGGCATCGGCCGCGTTTTCGCCGGTGGTGTCGATTGCCGGGGCCCTTTCGTCGGGACATGTCTATCGTGATGCCTTTCAGGAAGTTGACCAACAAGCCCTGTTCAAGCCAGTCACCAAGAAGACCTGGACGGCGACATCGGTTGACCGCGTGCCGGAGATGTTCCGCGAAGCCTTTCGGGTTGCCCTGACACCGAGACGCGGACCGGTCCAACTCAACCTGCCGCGCGATGTCCTCTCAGCGACTGCAGACTTTCCCGAGTTCCAGAAACCCCACGCCTACCGCTCGCAGACCGTGCCGGCCGGTGCCGCAGATGCCATTGCCGATGCCGCCAACCTGCTGCGCTCGGCGAAAAAGCCGGTCATCGTCGCCGGCGGCGGTATCAAGAACACCGGCGGTCACGCCGCAGCCCTGAAACTGGCGGAGACCCTGAATGCGCCGATCATCACCGCGCCGGGCCATGGCGATGCGATCCCCTTCGGCCACCCGCTCAATGCCGGCCAGATGGGCCCGCGCGGCAATATGGTGGCATCGCGTCTGGCCAGGGAGGCCGACGTCATTCTGGCGCTCGGCACGCGCCTGGGTTTCAACTCAACCTTCTACTCCTACGACAACATCAACGAGAATGCTGCCATCATCCAGATCGAGCTGGATCCCACCGCAATCGGCCGCCATTTCCCCGTCGCTGTCGGCATCTGGGCAGATGCCGCAACAGCAACACACCAGTTGTGCGACACGCTTGGTGCGATCGAGGCCCGTGCCGAGGTCGAAGCCTGGACGAGCGCCTACAAAACCGAGCGCGCGGCCTATCTCGCAAAGCGCGACGCCGACGCTGAGACCGACGCCTACCCGATCCAGCCATCCGGTCTGTTCAAGGCCCTGCGCGATGTACTGCCAAAGGACGCCGCCGTCACCATGGACGCGGGCACCCTGTGCCTGCAGGCGACCGACGCCCTGAATTACTGGGAACCGCCGAGCCTGTTCACACCTCTCGACTTCGGCCTGGTCGGGTTTTCCTTTGCTTGCGGGTTGGGCATCAAGCTCGCCCGGCCCGAGCGCCCGGTCGTCAGCCTCATGGGCGATGGCGGCTTCGGCATGACCATTTCCGAGCTCAGCACGGCTGTCGACCACGGTATCAACACGGTGACCGTCGTCATGAACAACCAGTGCTGGGGGGCGGAAAAGGCTTATCAGCGCGACTTCTTCGGCGAGCGCTACATTGGCGCCGATGTCAGCAGCCCGGCCTTCGACAAGGCAGCCGAACTTTACGGTGCTGCCGGCTTCCGGGTCGACCGGATTGCCGACGTCGGCGATGCGGTCAACGCCGCCCTTGGGTGCGGCAGGCCCGCCGTGATTGACGTGGCCGTCGATCCGGCAGCGCTTTACAGTTTCCGCCGCGACAGCTTCAAACACCGGGGAGGGTGAACTCCACATGGACAAAGACGACGAGACGTATCCGAACACCGAAGCCCACAAGGCAAAAGGCGACTGGAACCCGGTCTGGGACAAGTTAGGGGAAATGGACCCTGAGTTCCTCGAGGCCTATCTCGCCTTCCGCAGCGTCCCTCATCGGGAAGGCCCGCTGCCGCCCAAATTCAAGGAACTGATCCTCATCGCGATCAACGCCGCCACCACCCACCTCTATGCTCCGGGTGTGCGCCGCCACATGCAAAACGCCCTCAAGGCCGGCGCCACGAAAGAAGAGATCCTGGAAACCATCCAGTTGACCACCGTCATGGGCATTCACTCGTGCAACCTGGCAATCCCGATCCTGATGGAAGAAGTTGAAAAGCACGGCGAGTGAAGGTTGGAGTGAAAACCTGAGACAGCCGCTTCCCGGACGCGCGTAGCGTGATCCGAAACCGTACCATCCACCGGCGCTTGCGGCTGGTACGTTCTCGTGTCTGCAACGCAGCACTGGCGTTTTGCATCACGCCCGGGAAACAATCGTTCCCCTGGTCACGTCAAGGGTACGGAAACTACCTAATAATACCTGGCTCGGTCGACCTGGTTCTCCAGCGGTTTGCCGGCCTCGAAGCGGTGGATCTGTTCCAGCACGCTGCCGCACAGCGCGCGAGGGTCGCTGTCGGCTGAATTGTGCGGGGTGACGGTCACGCGAGGGTGGCTCCACAGGGCGCTGGCCTCGGGCAGGGGTTCTGTTTCGAACACGTCAAGGGTTGCCGCCTGCAGCTCATCGGCCTCCAGTGCCGCGAGGATGTCGGCCTCGACCTGGACGCCGCCCCGGCCGGTGTTGATCAGGACTGGACCCGCCCCTTCTCCGTCACGAGCAAGCTCCCGCAACAGGTCGCGGTTGATGAAACCTTTGGTATCGGGTGTCAGCGGCAGCAGGCTGACCAGGATATCGGTCCGGTTGAGGAAAGCCTTGAGTTCGGATTGACCGGCAAAGCTCTCGACTCCGTCCACACTCTTTCGGGTATTCGACCAACCGGCGACCTTAAAGCCCAGGACCGCAAGTTTCCGGGCGGCATCGCTGCCCAGAACACCCATGCCCAGGACGCCGATGCGAACCTCGTCGGCACCGGCCTGGATGTGTCCCTGCCAGACCTTAGCGGCTTGTTGGGTATCGTACCGGCGCACCTGACGGTGGTGCATGAGCACGTGAAGCACCACGTACTCACTCATGCGCATGGTCAGGTTCTCGTCGACGGTGCGCACCACCGGGCAGTCGGGCAGGTCGGGATCCTGGAAGATGTGATCGACGCCGGCACCTAGAGAAAAGATCACCTGCAGGTTGGGAAGTTTTGCCAACTCCCCCGCTGGCGGTTTCCAGACCATTGCGTAACGAATGTCGTCCACGTTGCCCATGTCAGGCCAGCCGCGCAGGTCGATGTTGCCGTCAATCGCCCGGGTGCGGTTGAGCCAGGTGTCGTTGTCCCACGCTGAACTCATGAACAAGAGCGCCATATTCCCCCCACTAATTTTTCGTGTGTCCGGTGTCGCCTCAGGTTGCAACCACGCCTTCGGGCGCTGTTGCGATGTCAAAGGCCGCCGAAATCAGTGCCTTGGTATAATCGGTCTCCGGCGCATCGAAAATCTGTTTTGCAGCACCGGACTCGACAACCTTGCCCTGGCGCATGACGATGACGTCGTTGGCGAGTGCCCTGACCACCTTCAGATCATGGCTGATGAACAGGTAGGCCAGGTTGTGGCGCTCCTGCAGCTCTCTCAGAAGGTCGACGATCTGCGCCTGGACCGACATGTCGAGCGCGCTGGTCGGCTCATCCAGCATGACGAACTTGGGCTCAAGGACCATGGCGCGCGCAATCGCGATACGCTGGCGCTGGCCGCCGGAAAACTCGTGCGGGTAGCGGTCCTGGACGTCTGCGTCGAGGCCAACCTCCTGAAGCGCCAGAGCCACGCGCTCCCGGCGGGTGGCCGCGTCTAGGTCCTTGCCCTGTACGTCCAGCCCTTCGGACACGATCTGTCCGATCGACATGCGCGGGCTGAGGGAGCCGTAGGGGTCCTGGAAAACGATCTGCATCTCCTTGCGCAAGGGACGCATCCGCGCGGAGTTGTATCCGGCAATATCCTGGCCCAGATAGCTGATGCGACCTTCGCTTGAAATCAGCCGCAGGATGGCAAGCCCGAGCGTGGTTTTGCCCGATCCGGACTCTCCGACGATCCCCAGAGTCTGGCCTTCGCGCAGGGTCACATCGATGCCGTCGACGGCCTTGACGTGATCGACGGTCCGGCGCATCAGGCCCGCCTTGATCGGGAACCAGACCTTCAGATCGTCGGTCGTCAGCACGATCGGGGCGGAATGATCGGCTATCGGCGGGTCTCCCTTTGGCTCTGCCGCCAACAGGTGCTTGGTGTAGTCATGGCTGGGGTTCGTGAAGACCTGTTCGGTCGCCCCCTGCTCGACGAT
>JAJFHC010000160.1 GCA_021775835.1 Hyphomicrobiales bacterium
TCGGTGCTCCATAGGAAACCCGCCGGCTGTAGCGGCGCCGGGGTGGTGGCGCATAATATTCTTCAACATATTCCGGTTCGCTGTTGTACGTCCGGTCTTCATAGACCCGCGCCGGGCGGCGGTAGGAATGCCGACGATAGCGCGGCGTGGCGTAGGAACGATGGCGATGGTTGTTGTTTGCAATGCTGCCCAAAATCGCGAGGCCGGCAATACCGACAATGGCACCGGCTATCACGTCATCGGTATCGGCTTTTGCGCTCGTAGGTGCTGCAAACATTACCGCAACGATGGCGGCGGACAGCGCAACAGATCTAAAGATACTCACTGGCACGGGCTCAACTCCTAGTCTTTTTTCGCGACGCCACGTCGCAAAAATCTCTGGGTTTCGATGGACCCAGAAAGCGCCTTTGAAGTTGAACGGTGCCTGAACGAAAAATGGCAATAAGATGGAGATGTTCGTGCGGCCCAACTTGAACTCGCGACAGAGAACGTCCTTTTCACTTCATCTTCGGTCCCCTTTGCCTCTTCCTTATCTGGATGAGAGCTTCGTGGGCCTTCAGATCTCCGAAAGACTCGTTGATACGATGTCCGACATTCTCCAGGCTACCGGCTTCGGCGTCCTCTCGTGCGTCATACTCTCCGAGAAACATTATTCCGTCGGCTCCGATCTAGGCATGCCATCTCCCCAACGGAAGTAACCGGACAGCCACGAAGCGTGAGCAACGGCATAGGCTTTTACGCTGGATTTGTGATAAAATTGGACGATGGTGACATTAAGACTCATATTCCCAGTGCAAGTCCTCGCAACTCTTGTTTGGCTGTGTGCTGTGATTCTGGGCGCCGCCTTCTACGCCAACTCCGCATATGCTCAGTCATCGGTCGGCAGTTCACCTGGACCGGGCGGTGTGTCGCCGGCGGGCAACGCACCAGGTCCGGCGGCCGGGCCGGCGGGTGGTGATTCCGGGGCGCAATCCTTCGATGGCGGTTTCACCGGTGGAGCGACCGCCAATGCCGGCGGCGAACTCAACAAGTGCGTCCAGCTCCCAATGGTGCGTCGAATCAGATGTGTGGCCAAGGCTCTTGAGCGGGCCGCCAATCGCCTGGAAACCCGTGCGGCCTACAGACCGGCCGCGCGCATCATTCGCAGAGCGGCAAAGCGCTTACGGGCCACGCGATCGATCGGTGTGGCTTTGAAAATCCTGACATTGGCAAAGAGAAACATTTTGCGTTCCTACGGTGACAGGTATCACGTGGAGCGCCTGACAACCATCATGGACAAGGCCAAGAGCGTGCTCCGCTACTGAGCCGCCGATCAGACCGGTGACTCCATCCCATTGCTGCCCCTTCACCAGCGAATGAGCGGTGCCGAGCAAAGACGCAGGGAAATTACTCTTTGACGACGGGAAACTATTGCGGTGAGCGTTACACAATTGCGCGCCTCATTTTCTCACCCTGCACCTCAACGGAGGATCGATCGATCGCCAGAGAAAACATCACGGACAGGGCGCTGCGCTTTGCAACCCAGGCCCATGCCGGCCAGGTGCGGAAATATACAGCCGAGCCCTACATCAACCACCCTGTAGCCGTGGCCGGGATCGTGCGCGATGCCGAATTCGACGACGAGGTCATCGCCGCGGCCCTGTTGCATGACGTGGTCGAGGATTGCGACGTACTGATTTCAGATATCTTCGGGCTGTTCGGGTCCCGGGTCGCGCAGTTCGTTGGCGATGTGACCGATGTTTCACGGCCCGAAGACGGCAACCGGACAACACGCAAGGCCCTCGACCGGGCGCACCTGTCGGAAGCCAGTCCTGAAGGCAAAAGCATCAAACTGGCCGACCTGATCGACAATGCCGGATCGATCGTGGAGCGGGATCCGAGCTTTGCGGTCGTCTACATGCGGGAAAAGGCGCTGCTGTTGCCGTTCCTGACAGAGGGGCACGACGGTCTGTGGCAGAGAGCAAACAAATTGGTTCTGGATTACGAGGCGAAGGTCAGGGCACGCAAGCCTTGAGGCCTGTTGGAGAAGCTCGAAGTTAAGCCGGCGATAGACGGAAATCGCAAACGCTTCAAGGGGATCGTTTCGCACCGTTGCTCTCGAGTCGGACCCCGTGCATAGTGCGGTCAAATCTTACCGAAACGAGCGAACCGCTCTCGCGATCAGGATACCCATACCCATGGCAAACAAGGACTTCGTGCTGTCGATGGCACGTTATAACCTATGGCAGAACGACAATCTGGTTCGGGCCGCTGACACGCTCAGCGATGACGACCGGCGGGCAGAGCGCGGCGCATTTTTTGGGTCGATTCAACAGACTTTTTCCCATGTTTTGTGGGGCGACCGGGTCTGGGTCAGTCGTTTTACGGGCACGCCCGGGCCAAGCGGCGGAATTCCGGAATCGATTGCCCTGTACACCGACTGGGACAGTTTCAAACAAGAGCGGTCACAGTTCGACCGGGACATTCTCGAGTGGGCCCGAAATGTCGGTCCGGACTGGTTTGCGGGCGATCTCAGCTGGTATTCGGGGGCGCTGGAACGGGACGTCACGAAGCCGAAAATGATGTTGTCGATTCATTTCTTCAACCATCAGACCCATCATCGCGGGCAGATCCATGCCATGCTCACTGCCGCCGGCGCCCGGCCGGGCGACACGGACGTGCCGTTCATGCCGGAAGAGTTCGCAACCCTGTAGGGCGACTGTTTATCCTAGACTGTGCATGCGCCGCCGGCGTTCGCGCATCTGCTGGGTTGCTCCCGGCGAACCGTCGTGGAACGTGCCGAAGAGTTGATCCCAGTGGGTTTCCGATGATCCGTAATTGCACTCGTGGTAGCGATGATGCAACTGGTGGAAGAATTCACCCAGGACCAGGCGGCTCTTTCCCCTGACCGCCAGCCCTTCGAACCCTGTGTGCGAGGTGATGGCGGTGAGAATCTGTATCTGCTGGTAATAGATGACATGCACGGGATGCGATGCGATCAGCAGGTGAATCATCACTGAACTGAGCCACAGGACATGCTCGACCGGGTGCATGGAATTGCCGGACCAGGGGCCGATATTTGAGTTACGGTGATGGACGCTGTGGGCGAGCCGGTAGAGCGGTGGCCAGTGCAGCAAACGGTGGATCCAGTAAAACGAGAAAGCCACCCAGAACGGCAGCAGCACGAACAAGGCAGCAAACCAGATGGGATTTTCACTCCACTGGATCATGAAACCGTATCCGTTGGCAAAGCTCCAAATCAGGACGACCTCGTAAAGCGTCCAGACGGTGACACCGCTGGCGAGACTCCAGAACATGTTGTCCAGAAGCTGGCTGCGGAAACTGAAACTGCGGTTGTTATGCGCTAGGTCCCGGTGGTCGAATTTCAGCACTTTGCCTTGTTTGGCAAAGGTATAGAGGTACAGATGAAACCCACCGGCGACGATCAGCATGAGGCCCAGGTTACGGATGTAGATCTCAAAGACCCAGTCGATGGCGAGATCGCGGCATCTCTCCAGCGCCGGTGTGAAATAGAACCACGTGAGAACGGACAGGCAGACGATCAAGCCGCGTTCCGTGACGGGAAACCAGACCCCGGCCAGCCATTTCACGATGCGCGCCGGTTCGGGCGGCCAGTTGAAGTAAGGAGCGATGCCAATCGGCAACACCGGGTGGTGGTTCCACTCCGCCCGCGGCTCACGCGAGTCGGCCTGTTGTGTTTTGGTAACTCGGTCGCTTCCAGACATTTCAGTGTTCTCCGGAGACTGTCACTACTGCCACGTTTGGCCTTGTAGGGGGGCAAGTCAAGAGGACAACTTTTCAACGTTGTCTGTGCAAACACGCAGCGCAGTGACGGGTTGCTGAGAACAGTGAGTCGTCATCGCCCCTTGATAGAGGGCTAAACGAGGTCCGGCGGTCGCGAATCAGGATGCAAACGGCCAAAAGGCCAATGAACAGTCATTCCGATTCTCCCGGAACGGCACGTGACACTTGGATGGCGACACCTGTCGGGAACCTGATTCTGAAGGCGATTTATCCACAACGACCTGCGCCGACCGTCATGGAAACATCTGGAACAAACTGGTGTAAATCTCAGTATGGAAACAGAAAATTCATAGCAGTACGGACAATCACTTAAACTGATCTTGATCAGAACAGTCAAATATCCAGTATTTACTGATTCCGCAGGGCAACAAAAGTGTGTTGCATCGTTGTCACAGGTTGGGAAAATTCCGCTGACTGACGGTAATCAACGTTTGCGTTAAAAGGGTCGTTATAGCAATGTCCGTGTGCGGTTTCGTCCGCACAGGGAACGTACTCACGTTGGGGAAGCTTTACCGGCATTTGGGATTTTTGCTTTTCTCCGTTGTTGTTTTAGCGAACTGAATTTATCAACTTAAGTGCGTTCCCGTCTCTCCACCATGGTTTGCCGGAGCCGGCACTCAGAAGGAAAAACTTGGAAAATGAAACACACTTTTAAATCTGTACTGTTGGCAGGTTGCGCCCTGGGGGCGATGGCCGCTACTGCACAGGCTGACGAATTGAGCGCGCTTAAGGCACAGCTCGAAGCTCTTCAATCACGTGTAAACTCGATCGAAACTACCGGACCTGCTACTTCTGCTGGTGCTCCGGAAGGTGCGAGCTACATGACTTTCCGTCGCGGTTCTCTTGAAACCAACGATGGACCGGTCAATTCACAGTTCGAAGAAGAT
>JAJFHC010000017.1 GCA_021775835.1 Hyphomicrobiales bacterium
ATCGCGACGGCATACAGGGTTGCAAAACGCATGAGACTGAACTCCACGGCTCAATAACAAAAGCAGACGCAGCATGGCCTTGGTCTGTTGTGGCAGACCCACAGCACTAACTGTCTTCCTCCATCTTGGCGTGAATTTGTAAAATTTTTGATAAACGCCGCCTCATTTTGTGCCTTTTCAAGCCTGCCAAAACAATGGGAACACCGCACTCGAAAACGGACAACTGGGTAGGCTCATTTCTGGACATCGCATTACTGTGGTTCAACCGCGTCGAGCCGAGTCCCACCAATTGCGTATCCGGTCGAACGCCGACGATGCCGTTTCATCCTTCACCAGCCGGAAACCCAGATAGGCGGGGGGAGCACCGACGGCGCAGCCGCCGGCCTTGGCGTCCTTTATGAAAAAGGTAATGTACGCACGGTGCTGGCCTTCGGCGATCCGGACGCCGCAGTTTTCTGATTTCGAGGGAAGTATCTGTCCATCGTCCGCCACCTTGGCGCGGCTGTAACAGCCGGTGGTCCATTCCCAAACGTTGCCGGACATGTCGTAGAGGCCGTTTTCGTTGGCACCATGAGCGCCAAGAGGCCTAATGGTACGATCGGTCTCTTCCGCAAGACCGGTGAATTTCCGATATTGAAGCAACCATCGTGTGGCGGGGTTACCGGAATCCTCTTCAGCGTTGAGGGCATCGTCTACGAAACGGCTACCGGCGGCATAGGACCACTCCTCGTCGCTGGGCAGGCGCCAGGCATAACCGGTTTTACTGGCCAGCCACACGGCATATTTCTGTGCATCGTTGAAGCTGACGCCGGTTGCCGGCAGGCTGGCCTGAGCATTGCGGTTCTTGAAAGGCGGATCACAGGCACCGTCGAATACGCAGGCCTGATACTGCTTTGCGGACACCTGATACTTCATGATCTTCAGGGAATCCGAAATTCGGACCGCGACCAGGGGCGCATCAACGGGTTGGCCATTTTTGAGGTATTGCCCCGAGGCACGGTAAAGATGCGGACCCGGTTCCACGGTAACCAATTCAGGGTAAAAAGGGTTCGGCGGGGAGGTAATCGTCAGCACCATGACCCAGCCGGTGGCAAGGGCACAGAGTACGAGAACAAAGATCTTCGGAGGAGTCATACAGTTTTCTCCCAGATCACTTATGCGGCCCGATCAGGCAATGGGCCCGCCACATTTGCAAACGGACCCATTGTTGTCTGATTGTGAAACCTAGGGCAGGGCCTTACCGCTTGTGTGCGCCACGCCATAGGCCGTGGGCGGCAGTACCTGAGCCATCAGGTCATTGTCCCAGTCCCCATCGACAACCACGTGAGCGGTCGCGCCGAGATTAACAGCCTCGATCAGATTGTGGTTCACGTAGGCGTAAACGCCAGGCTGCAGGAATGTGTAGAGAGCAGCACCGGCCGAGCCACCACGGATGAACCAGGTTTCAAGGTCGCGTTCCGGCGGGTTGTTGAATTTGCCGGTTTCCCAGACGAGGTCTCCGTGACCACCGATCAGGTGGGGACGGGTGTCTCGGTTTGCTTGCGAATGCACGAGCAGAACCGTCTCTCCGACACGGGCCTTGAGGGCGCGCTCTCCCGTTAAAGCGCCAACTTTGCCGTTGAAGACCACATGGGTCGGGATCAGCCCGTTCATGACTTCCAGTGTGTCGGCGTAGGAGCTTCCGACATCCTCGAAGCGCATATATTCGCCGTCCTTGTCCTTGGGAATGTAGAAGTCATTCTCGCCGATGTAGTAAACGGTGTCGTATTTGACCGGATTGCCCTTGTCATCCTTGAGCCCGTCGCGGGGCAGGATCATGATGGCGCCACTCATGCCGGAGACGACGTGCCACGGGATCATGGGACCGCCAGGCGCGCAGTGATAGACAAACGTGCCGGGCCTTGTCGCCTTGAAGCGCAGAATGGTCTGCTCGCCGGGGTTCACAAGGGTCAGCGAGCCACCGCCCAGTCCGCCTGTGGCGGAGTGAAAGTCGATGTTGTGCTGCATCTGGTTTTCGGGCGGGTTGATCAGGGTGAGTTCGACATAGTCGCCCTCGTGCACGACCATCAGGGGCCCGGGTATAGAGCCGTCGAATGTCATGCCCTGGAGCATGGCGCCGTCTTCGTCGACCTCAACTTCCTTTTCAATGATCTGCATTTCGAATTCGACAATGCTGGGCTCGACGGTGGCAATCTGTTCGTGATCGTGGACCATCGGAGGCGGTACCAGCTTGACCTTCCGGCGGGGCAGCTTGCTGAGATCGACTTTTTTGCCGACCGGCGTCATTGACTCGGATGCCGCAACTGCCTTCTTTGCAATCAGTACGGGGGCAGTGGCAGCAGCGGCGACACCCATCAGGGCAGTACGGCGCGTGATCATTTCTAGTCTCCTTGACTGGTCTTGTTTTGAAACTGACCAGACGATTCTAGTAATGTCTCGCGAGGTGGTCTTTGTCCTTGATCAAACACGCCTGCAAGTTTCCAGAATTGCGTTCTGGAAACGTGTGCTACGAGCGGGTTGCGCGGGTGAAATAAGTGATCCGTTCGAATACGACACCGGTATTGGCGGTCTGAACAAGGGCTGCGCCGCAAAAACCGGTTCCGACCACTTCCCACCATTCCCAATCAGTCAATATCCCGTTCTTGTCTTGCCGAACTTCGTGGCTCAGGATCCACCGGTTCTGATTGCCGGTCCTGGTTTGCCATCTCTCCATGTAGCCGGACAACATGGATCTCGTGACTGGTTCCGGTTCGGCCGGATCGTCAAAGATGAACTCCGGCGCTGTGGATGAACGAAGCTTTTCCAGATCCATCTCGTACCAGCTAGCAATGTATCTGTTTCTAAGCTCAACCCGTCCTGTCATCTGGTCTCTCGAAAATTTACATGCATATTTTGTTCAATCCGTGTCGATACAATGCTGAAAGACAATCGGCCTTTTTGGCATTTAGGGGATTTGAGGGCCGCTTGAAAACATCATGCCGCTCTGAACCTCCACGGGCGCTTTGCGAAAAACAGCGCAGTTGCGGCAAATCCGGAACCCGCGAGTGCTACTGTGACCGGCATGGCGGTGCCGTCGTGGAGGATACCCACGAGCAGGGCGCCCAAGGCACCGCAGCTCATTTCCACAGCGCCCAGCATGGCGGCGGCGTAGCCATGACCGGCACGGCAGACGTCGAAAGCGCGGACCGGCGCGGTGGCCATGACCAGGCCCATGCCGATGCCAAACAGGAGTTGGGTTCCGGTGATCCGCATCGGGGTTTCCAGTTCGGCGGCGATCAGGGCCGCGAGCGAGAGACCGCCCAGCATGCACAGCACGAGACCGAAACCCAAAAGCTGGTCGCTGGTGAAACGCCCCGCTGCACGGTTGACGGCCAGAGACCCCAGAAAATAGGCGAGAACGATGGCGGCGCTGTAATAGCCATACTGTTGCGTGGGAACGTTCATGCGTTCGATGAAGACAAAAGGAAAAGCCGTTATGAGTGCAAACAAGCCCCCCATGACAAGGCCGGCAATCAGCACATAGGTCATGAAGGGGCCATCCCTCAAAAGACCAAAATAGCCGGAAATCAATCGGCTCGGGCGGATGGCATCCGGATTAGGCTCTTCGAGCGTTTCCGGCAAAAAACGCCAGATCAGGGTCATGACCACGACGATCAGCCCGACCACCAGGATGAAGTTGGAACGCCATCCGAACCACACATGCATGTAGCCACCCAGCACCGGCCCCACGGCGGGCGCCAGGGCGATCGCCATGCCATAGGCGCCCAGAACCTTGACCGCGCCGGCCTCGTCGTAGAGTTCGCGTATGACAGCGTAACCCACGACGGCTTCGGCACAGGCCGTCATGCCCTGGAAAGTCCGCGCGACGATCAGGACGTCGATCGAAGTGGCCATGGCGCAGCCAATGCTGGCCAGGAAAAAGCCGATCATGCCGATGAGCAGTACCGGTTTGCGTCCAACGCGGTCGGAGAGCGGTCCGTAGAACAATTGGGCGAGGGCAAATCCGGCCAGATTGAGGCTCATGGTGAGCTGAACGCGGTCTGCGCTGGCGTCAAATATCTCCTGCAGGTGCGGCAGGGAAGGGGTGTAGAGGTCGGTTGACAGAATACTGGCGGACGTGGCGGCGATGAGGACCGCCGGGATCAAGATCGGCACAGCCGGTTTGGCTGAAGATTGTCTAGCGACGGAGGTCATTGTGGGGCCTGACATGTTGGTCCGTCTCTATAGTGCCGGCCGACTCGGAAAGCAAAAACGATGTTTACCCTACTGCAGTGAAATGCCTTCATCAGTCATGCATGGAGTTTGGTTCGTTGAGTCCGTTCAGGTATTTGCCGTTGTTTCATGACAATTGGAATCAACCTGAAGAACCGCCTCGAAGGCCTGTAACATTGATCACGATTTATTGGATCAACAGGAAAACGGCCCATATTCAAAGATAACTACGGTGGGCACCTGCCGTCGGCCGCCTGATCGTGTGATTTGACGCGATTGTATTGGGCTGTTTAGGTAGTGCCAGAACACGAAACCCCGATACGAGCCAAGGCTCGAGGAGATGCAACAGATGTCCTCTCAACCACTAGATGTAAGACGCGGTGCAGCCGTCGATACCCTGGACCCGGTATGGGCCCGGATCAGGACGGAAGCCGAAGACGTCGCTTCACGCGAACCGTCCATGGCCAGTTTTATCTTTGCAACGATCCTGAACCACACCCGGTTTGAAGACGCGCTTTCCCACCGGTTGGCGCAACGGCTCGATCATCTGGACCTTCATGCGGATCTTGTGCGTCAGGCGTTCGAGGATGCATTGGTGGCGGATCCGGAAATTGGTGCGGCGGCACGCGCGGATATTGTGGCGGTCTATGACCGCGATCCCGCCTGCAACCGCTATGTTGAACCATTTCTCTATTTCAAGGGATTCCACGCGATTCAGACTCATCGCATGGCTCATTCGCTGTGGCATATGGGACGGCGAGACTTTGCCCTCTATTTGCAGAGCCGTTCATCGCAGGTGTTCCAGACGGACATCAGTCCCGCATCCATAATCGGGCGGGGGATCATGGTGGACCATGCCACCGGCCTTGTGATCGGAGCCACCGCGGTGGTCGAGGACGATGTTTCCATTCTGCAGGATGTGACGCTGGGGGGGACCGGCAAGGAATCGGGCGACAGGCACCCGAAGATCCGCAGAGGTGTGCTGATTGGGGCCGGCGCCAAAATTCTCGGCAACCTGGAAATCGGCGAGTGCTCGCGAATCGCATCAGGCAGCGTCGTGCTGCATGATGTTCCTTCCAACCGGACGGTTGCCGGTGTACCAGCCAGAATCGTCGGATTTGCCGGGTGCGATCAACCGGCACGCAAGATGGATCACATGGTTGATCTGGAGGAATCCGACGAAGCCGAAAGCTGACGTGCGGAAAAACCGGTTGGAAAGTGAAATAGCATTGCACCGGGTGGTTGCTGAGACCGCCCGGTGACGCTACAAGTGCCCACTCTTTATGCCTGTGAATGAAGGAGAGGCACGGTGGAACGCAAAGAAATCATAAGGCTGGAATCCTATCTCAGAACGACATTCCGGCTCGACACGATCGAAGTCCGCCAGCGCCCGCAGAAGGACGACTCTGCGGAAGTGTATATCGGCGACGAATTCGTTGGTCTTCTCTTCCGGGACGACGAGGACGACGACGATCTGTCGTACTCCTTCACCATGGCCATCCTGGATTTCGACTTGCCCGACGCCTAGTCGCGCGTGGCACTAGGTCATCGGGCGAATTTTGTCATTGCACTTCAACTGACTTGTTGTTTCCGTCGGCCGTTTCTCTGGCCGCCGTTGAATGCCGTCGCGACACCTCGACGTATTCCTCACTGTTCACTTCTTGACGTTGTGTTTCAATACGAGACATGAATCTGCGTGTTTGTGCCGAATTCGCAGGGTCTGTGCGCAAATTTCGGCACCACAGACGTTAATAAAGTGTTATCATGGCCCTGTTGGCGCGGGGGTGTCCCAAAATCTCACGTATGCCGGTTGGTACAGTCCTTGCTCAAGGTGAGGGGTGAAATCGGTGATCGTGTCCAAGCGGAGACGATTGAGGGGCACTCATTGGGGCGTGGTAAGTGTGAGTATTGTTGTGGTGTATCTTTTTGCGATGGCGATCGGATTTGTCGCCGCCGGTTTGACAGGCAGTCTCTATCAACTCCTGACCAGCCGGCCCATGAGCTTCGAACTATTCGGCCTTAACCGGCCTCAGCTCTTTTTGGGGTGCATGACCCTGGTTCTAGCAGGACCGGCAGTCATCATGAGAAATGCAATCAAAGGGCGGCTCGTCGAGCAGCGACCGGGGCACTGGCTGGCTCTCAGCACGGCGATCTCGGTCACCTGGAGCTTTCTTTCAGGGGTGTTCCTGCTCAATTTTTATGTCGCATTCTACGCCTGACCGGACAACTTCATGAACATGTTTGAAATCGATGGTGTTCGCCCCGATGTGCCGGACAATGGGGACTACTGGGTGGCCCCGACAGCGGTGTTGATTGGCCGTGTGCGTCTGGATCCGGGTGCGAGTATCTGGTTTGGTGCGGTTTTACGCGGTGACAACGACCTCATTCATATTGGCGAGAATTCCAACGTTCAGGACGGAAGTGTCCTGCATACGGACATGGGGTATCCGCTGGTGTTAGGGCGGGCCTGTACGGTAGGCCACATGGCCATGCTGCACGGTTGTACGGTGGGGGAAAACTCCCTGATCGGAATTGGCAGCACGATCCTCAACGGCGCCGTGATCGGGCGCAACTGCATAATCGGTGCTCATTCGCTGATTACCGAGGGCAAGGTCATCCCGGACAACTCTCTGGTCATGGGGGAACCTGGCCGCGTGGTACGCGAAATTCCTGCTGATCAGGAAGACGGCATAACCGAGTTGTCGCGGCACTATGTCGGCAATTTCCAGCGTTACAAACGCGGCTTCAAACCAATCACCGATACCTGACTGGATTGTTCTTTCTGGTCGAAGGAAAGGTAAGAACCGGCCCCGAGGGGACGCAGGGCCGGTTCTCAAATGGGGCCCGATCATTGGGGATGGG
>JAJFHC010000161.1 GCA_021775835.1 Hyphomicrobiales bacterium
AAGTCAACACTTGCACGGCTCATCCTGCGACTGATCGAGCCAAGCAGTGGCGACGTGCGTTTTGAGGATCTTGATCTTCTCGCACAGGAGCCAAAGCCGATGCGGGCGCTGCGGGCACGCATGCAGATGGTTTTCCAGGACCCGTATTCTGCCATTGATCCACGCTATACAATTCGCGACGCTGTAATCGAACCGTTTCAGGTACAAGGCGTCCGGCTGACGGCGAAGGAGGCGGACCGGAAGTCTACGGAACTTTTGTCCATGGTGGGCTTGAGTGAACATTTCGCCAGTTCCTACCCGCACCAACTCTCCGGTGGCCAGAAGCAGCGCGTCGGCATCGCCCGCGCCCTCGCGCTTAATCCGGCATTGCTGGTGCTTGACGAACCTACCGCATCTCTTGATGTGTCGGTTCAGGCGCAGATTATCAGCTTGCTGGAAAAGCTGCGCGACGAGTTGAGCCTGACGTATATTTTCATCTCGCACGATCTGTCGCTGGTGAAGTACTTCTGCGACGAAATTCTGGTGATGTATCTAGGCCGCGTGGTAGAGGCGCTACCCGACACCGATGCGCCGGCTCGCCATCCCTATACCCGCACGCTGCTGGACAGCACGTTCGATGCCGATCCCAAACGCCGCCAGACCATAGAACCCCTGGCCGGCGAGGTGCCCAGCCCGTTCAATTTGCCACCTGGTTGTGCGTTTGCCGCGCGCTGCCCCGCGGCAACGGAAAAATGCAAGATCGAAATGCCCGTGCTTCGTTCTGAAGGTGGCCACCCGGTCGCCTGTCACCACCCGCTTTAGGGCGTTTGCAACACGCGCCGGCGGTGTCGCATGTGACAAACACCTTCAGAGTGCGGTCCCCATTCTAAGTGCACGCCCTAATAGGAACGGTCGGAGCCCGGCGGCGGCGGGATGATGAATTCCCAGGGGGAGACCTCGGCATCGCGCGCGATCGGCACTTCTATCAAAACCGGCCGGTCGGCGGCGAGACTACGCTCAAGCACGGGCCTGAGGGATTCGGGCGAGGTGACCCGGTGGCCTTCGACGCCAAAACTCTCCGCCAGTTTGACAAAGTCCGGGTTGGCAAGTTCTGATCCGATCAGGCGGCCTTCGTAAAGCATCTGCTGGTCACGGCGGACGTTGCCGAAGGCGTTGTTGTTGAACACGATGGCGACCACGCCGAGGCCGTACTGGGCAGCGGTTGCCAGTTCCTGGACACCGTACATGAAGCCGCCGTCGCCGTTGATCGAGACCACTGCCTTGTCACGGTTGACAGCCTTGGCGCCCAGTGCCGTCTGGTAACCAAAGCCGAGCGTGCCCTGGAAACCCGAGGTCACATAAGAGTAGGGGGCATAGACCGGCCATCCGAAATAACTGGTAAAGCCCGCCTGGCAGACTTCGTCGACGAAGATGCCGTCACGCGGCAGCACATCGCGGATGACATCGAGATAGGAAAGCTGCGGCTGGATCTTCTCGATCCGCCGGCGGGCCGAGGCCCGGACACCGTCAAAGCGTCCACGCCATGTCGGGTCGGGATCGAACTTGGAATCCAGCGCTGCAAGCAGTTCGGCAGTTCCGGTTGCCGCGTCCGCAACGATGCCCACATGGGGCTTCAGCCGGGTCAACTCGTCGGCGTCGATATCGATTCGGATCAAGTGGGGCGGGCCTTCCGGCTCCACAATCAGCTTCCGCATTCCCGCCCAGCGCATGTATTGCAACTCCGCGCGGCTGCCGATGGCGATCAGCACGTCCGTGTCGGGCCACAACTCATGGGCGGCAACTGTCGGCAGGTTCAGGTCGTGGCCGTCCGGCACGATACCGCGGCCTGAACGGAACGACGTGACGCCGGCGCCCAGTCTTGTCGCCAGGGCGTGGACTTCCTCGACCGCATGACGGGCGCCGCCGCCAACCATGATCATGACATTGCGCGCCTCTGAGATCAGCTTGGCGGCCTGACTGATCGCATCCGGATCGGGGCTGGGCGGCGTCTCGATTTGCGCCGGCTCGAGCAGTTCCACATCTCCCGGCTGCGCCATCACGTCCCAGCACATTTCGAGCGACACCGGTCCTGGCCGTCCTGACTGCATCTGCGTGAACGCGTCATTGACGAGTCCCGGTGCGTCGGCGGGACTGTCGATGCGTTCGGCCCACTTGACCAGTGTGCGCAGCGTGGCCAGTTGATCCGGCAATTCATGAAGATGGCCACGGCCCTGGCCCAGATAGGCCGAAGGGATCTGGCCGGTCAGGCAAAGCACCGGTGCATTTCGGCCCCACGCGGTGCACAATGCCGCCGTGGTGTTGAGGACACCGGGACCCGGCACCACCGAAAAGGCGCTGGGTTTGCCCGTCGACTGGGTCGCACCAAAGGCCATGTAGGCGGCCGCCTGTTCGTGGCGGGTGCAGATCGTTTCAATGGCATTGGAGCGTTCAAGAGCGTCGAAGAGAGGATACATCTGAGCGCCCGGCAACCCGAACAATGTGGTAATGCCGTTCGCGGCCACTTGACGCACGATGGCTTCGCCACCGGATAGATTTTCAGCCAATTCGATGTTCCCTTTTGCTCACTGAACACATCTTGCGGTTCTTGCTCCCGGCACTCCCGCGCCCACTAGAAGGGCGTTCCGCCCTCCGACAGTGCTGTCAGGATCTTCGCCTGTTGTGAGCCGTCAGTCACAGCTTGTGCTGCCCGGATCACAAGGCTGCTGTCCAGTGTAACACGGGTGCTGAAAGGTGCCACTAGGGCGCCGGTCGCAAGATGTGCCGCCACCAGGGGCTCATGACCGATCAGGATCCCGGCACCGTTCCTGGCTTCTTCCACGGCCAGGCTATAGAGCGAGAAGACCGGGCCCCGCGTCTCGATTCTCGGGGTGACGCCGGCAGCATCCATCCAGCGATCCCAGTCATTCGCCCAGGCGGCATCATGAAGGCATGTGACATCGGCAAGATCACCGTGTGTCTTCAGGCGTGCGGCCATTACCGGTGCACAGACCGGGAAGATGACATCGCGGCATATCTCGACGGCCTGTTCAGGTGCGGGGCCGCTCTCGAAAAACAGGCTCAAGTCGAACGGTTCGCGTTTGAGGTTTGGCGGAATCTCGGCCGCCGTGATCGAGATTGTGACATCGGGGACTTTGTCACGGATGGCGGGTAGGCGGGGCGACAGCCAGAGCTGGGCAATGCTGGGGAGGGCCGCAATCCGGACCTCGTCGGGGGCCGCCTGTGACCGCAGCGTCTGGACCGCTTCACCCAGGCTATCGAATGCGGTAACAAATCCCGGCAGGACATTGGAGCCAACGGTGGTCAGCTCCACGCCCTGGGCGCGTCGAATGAACAGGCGTCCTCCGGCCCAGGCCTCCAGCGATTTCACGTGCTGTGCCACGGCACCCGGTGTCACCGACAATTCTTCTGCGGCGGCCGTAAAGCTACCGCGCCGCGCCGCCGCCTCAAAAGCTCTCAGGGAATTCAGTGCCGGGCCTTTCGGCCGTGGTGGTGCAATTGCCATAGTTGTACCCATAGATTTACTAGGTCTAGATAATAGCAAATCTGGTTTGCGGTGGACAGGGGGTCCGTGCTTGTCTGTGCTTACATTGAATCAGAACCGGATGCGGAAAGCCCGACGACCCATTCGCCAGGACTTGCAAGACCTCCAAGACTAAAGGGAAACGATGCCATGAACGTTCAATCGTCCGCAGATCTGTCCGCTACCGATCCGCTGATTGCCGGCGCTCTGTCCGATGAAAAGACGCGCCAGCAAAACCAGATCGAACTGATAGCGTCGGAGAACATCGTCAGCCCGGCGGTGCGCCAGGCGCTGGGTCATGAAATGACCAACAAGACCCTGGAGGGCTATCCCGGCAACCGGTTTCACAGCGGCGGACAGTTTGTCGATGTCGTCGAGCAGGCCGCCATCGACCGGGCAAAGGAACTCTTCGGCGCCCAATACGCCAATGTCCAGCCTCATTCCGGCGTGCAGTCGAACCAGGCCGTGTTCTTCACGCTGGTCAAACCGGGTGACCGGGTCCTGAGCCTTGACCTCGCCGCCGGCGGCCATCTGAGCCACGGCGCCAAGGCCAATCTGTCCGGGCGCTGGTTTGACGCCCATCACTACAACGTCGACCGCGAGACCGGTCTCATGGACTACGACCGGATCGAGGCCCAGGCCATGGAGCTCAAACCCCAGTTGCTCATTGCTGGCGGGTCTGCCTATCCGCGCGATATCGACTTCGCCCGGATGGCTGATATCGCCCAAAAGTCCGGCGCGCGTTTTCTCGTCGACATGGCCCACGTCGCCGGTCTGGTGGCCGCCGGTGTCTATCCCAATCCGGTTCCCCATGCCGACATCGTCACTTGCACCACCACCAAGACCCTGCGCGGCCCGCGCGGCGGCATGATCCTGTCGCGGTCAGACAAGTTTGCCAAAAAGCTCCAGTCGGCTATTTTTCCCGGCGTCCAGGGCAGCCTTCACTCCAACGTACTCGCCGCCAAGGCGGTTTGCCTGGGCGAGGCCCTGCGGCCCGATTTCCGCGACTACGGCCGGCAGGTCGTCGCCAACGCAAGGGCGCTGGCCGGCACTCTGATGGAGAGGGGAATCAGCATCGTCAGTGGCGGCACAGACACGCATATGGTGCTGCTCGACCTGTCCTCGAAAGGCATCATCGGCAAGCAGGCAGAGGATGCTCTGACGTCGGCCAACATCACATCCAACAAGAACCCGATACCCTTCGACGCCCCACGCCCGGCCGACTGGGTGGGATTGCGTCTGGGCGTGTCGGCGGCAACCACCCGTGGTCTCAGGGAAACTGACCTGACGACGCTTGGCGGTTGTATCGCCGACCTGATCGATGCAGCGGCAGAAGGCCGCCTTGAGCATGTGGCCGGCAGCGCCAGGTTGACGGTCGCCAGACTTTGCGAGCACTACCCCACCTGACGCCGAGTGCCACCGAGGGCTACCGAGAAATGCTCAAGCCTCCTGTCGCCATCCGTCTCGCGGTAGGGAAAAGTCTTCCTCAGCCTGTTCCTGAGCCATATCCAGCGTGTCTTGCAGATAGTCATGTGTGCATGACCCGCTCACCAGGTCGTAAAGATAGAGATAGAAACCGACCTCACCGCCGTCGCTGATCCGGGCCCTGATCCGGCCGTCGATTTCGTATATCAGATCCATCGTCATGTCCCGGCTCATTGGCATTGTTCACTCAACAACTCAATGGATACTGAGAATGCCCGGTGCACGCAACGGCAATTGGGCCCTACGGTTCAATCACGTGTGTTGAGCGTGCGCCACGATTGGCTTATGTTCTGCCCGCTTGAGCTGTCCGGCCCAAGCTGTTCCCAAGGTCTGCTGCGTCTTATGAAGTTTCGCTCCGTGACATTGCTGCTGATTGCGGAAGTGGCTGCCATGAGCCTGTGGTTCGTGTCGGCTGCAATCCTGCCGGATATGGTGCGCGAAACCGCCATGACAGCGTTCAGGCAGGCGGCACTGTCAAGCAGCGTCCAGGCCGGCTTCGTCCTCGGTGCCCTGGTTTTTTCGATCGCCGGCATTCCCGATCGTTTCGACCCGCGCCGTGTCTTTGCCGTCTCTGCAGTAGCCGCAGGTCTGGTCAACGCGGTCCTTCTGATCGTCACACCGGGCAGTTGGCTGGCAATCGCGGCACGCTTTCTGACCGGGGTCCTGATGGCGGGTGTCTATCCGGTCGGCATGAAGATCGCCATCGGGTGGGGCCAGAAGGACCGAGGATTTCTGGTCGGCGCCCTCGTCGGTGCGCTGACCCTGGGGTCGGCCCTGCCGCATCTCATGTCGCTTGCCGGCGGGTCCGACTGGCGGATAACGGTTGCAGTCGCGTCGGCCGCATCGATCTTCGCCGGACTCCTGTGTCTGGCCGTGGCGCTGGGGCCTCATCACGGGATTGCTGCAAAGTTCAACCCGCGCGCGATCACGGCCGCCTGGACCAACCGGCGGGTGCGGTTGGCCTATGCCGGGTACCTGGGCCACATGTGGGAACTCTATGCCATGTGGGCCTGGGTTGCTGCCGCGACGGCCGCGTCCTACGCCGTGACAGTACCGGAAGCAGACGCCGAATGGCTGTCGAAACTGACGGCTTTCATGGCGATCGGGGCGGGGGGATTGACGTGCGCAATTGCGGGATTTGTCGCCGACCGGATCGGGCGTGCCGAAGTGGCCATCATTGCCATGGCTGTCAGTGGTGCCTCGGCCCTGGCAGCGGCACTGACCTTTGGCGGACCGATCTGGCTCACCTTCGTGATCGTGATGATCTGGGGCATTGCCATCATTCCGGACTCTGCACAGTTCTCAGCCCTTGTGGCGGACGCGTCGCCCGCGGAAGAGGCCGGCAGCCTGATGACGTTCCAGACGGCGCTGGGCTTTGCCATGACATTCTTTATCGTTCAGGCGATCCCGGGGCTCGCGGCAAACCTGGGCTGGCCGGCAGTCCTGGCTGGCCTGGCGCTCGGCCCCACCTTCGGCATCGTTGCCATGCTCAGGCTCAGGGCCATGCGATGACGCTGGTCGTCAGAAGTTGGTTGCCACCAGAACCACACCCGACACCAGCAGCAGGCCCAGAACGATCATGCGGAACAAACGGTCGTCCACATGCCGGTACGCTATGACGCCAAGCCAGCATCCCAGCAATGTGCTGGGAGTACACAAGCCAAGAATGCGCAGGAACTCCGGCGTAACCAGTCCGGCATAGGCTTGTGCTGCCAAGGCAAACGCAAGAACCGCCAGATTATAGGGTTGGTAGACGGCCCGCTGTTGATCCTTGGACCAGCCCTGTAGCGTACAGTAAAGCGTCGGCAGCGGCCCGGACAAGCCCGCAAGACCGCCCAGCATCCCTCCGGAGAAACCCACCGCACCATCCGATACCAGACCGACAGATTTCAGCCTGAAGGACCCGGCGACGAACAGCAGCACCGAACATGTGGCGATCAGAAACAGTCCGATGCCAATCTTGAACGGGGTGGGATCGGCTGCAAGCAGAAGAAGGGCGCCAAGCGGCACCCCGAACAGGCCAGGCACGATGAACCGCAACGTCCGGGTGATGTCGATCTTGGGCCTGATAAGGGCCAGTGAGAACAGTTGCGCCACAATCGAGCAACCGGTCACGAGCGGGGCGGCAACCAGAGGGCTCAGCACATGCAGCCAGATGCCAAGGGCGGCCAGTCCGGTGCCGAAACCGGTCAGGCCACTGATCAAACCGGCCAGCAATGCGCCCAGAACAACGATGACGTCGGTCTCGTTCATCGCTCCATGTTGACTCCGGTGGCCACGCCGGTCAGCTTGTGCACACAGGGCGACACGAGGCCAAACGTGAAGGAAAAATCAGATCATGAACGACGACATTACCACGCGACTGTCAACCTGCTACTCGGCGGTTGTCCATGACATCCTGAGGGGCATGGGTCTGAAAAACTTCACGCTTCCGCCGGAAATCACGCCGCTGATCGACGGCAAGTCGCTGTGCGGGCCGGTGTTCACCATCGAAGGGCGGACCGACGAGGCCGCCGACCCTCACGAGACCCTTCTGGCCTGGACCGGTCTTTTGTCCAAGGCGAAGTCGGGACACATCTGGGTGTGCCAGCCCAACGATAGGGTGATCGCGCAGATGGGTGAATTGTCCGCCGAGACCCTGCACATGAAGGGCGTGCTGGGCTGCGTGCTTGATGGCAACATTCGCGATGTCTCGTTCATGCTCGACCTGGGCTTCCAGTGCTGGCGGCGTTATCACACCCCGCGCGACATCGTCGGGCGCTGGCTGCCGATCGGCTTCGACGTGGACATCGTGATCGGCGAGGTTCTCATCAGCCCCGGCGACTACCTGGTGGGCGACCGGGACGGCATGGTCAGGGTGCCGAAGGACCTGGTCGAAGAGGTGACGGATAAGTCTGTCGCCGCCATGCAGACGGAAAACGCGATCCGGGCGGCGATCCTGGGCGGCATGGACCCTCAGGAGGCCTATCTCAAGTACGGCAAGTTCTGAGCAGCGTCCGTGAACGCGCCGTGGAACTGTCACTGAAACGGGACCAGGCGCCGGCATGGTTAAGGCAACCTTAACCGCCTCCATGGGATTATCCGGTGAAACGCGTTTTGCAAACACCGCGATGAGCAGGCCGAAATGTCGATTGATCTTCTGAATGGCACGTCCCAAATCTTCCCGACGCAGTCGTCCGAGGCTTTTTTTGCCGCCGCCCCCGTGGGCGGTGACACGACGCCGGCGGTCGCCCAAGCGACGATTGCCGCCAGTCAACGCCAGATAAACCGACTCCGCGGCTACAAGATCGAGCTCTCGCCGGCCAACAACGCCCAGTTGCTCAAGATCCAGGAAGAGATCCAGAATATTGAACGAAAGGCAGCGGCGGGCACTGTGCGCAATGACGAGCTGGAAGACCGGCTGGAATTGTTCAAGGACGCCGACCGTATTCTTGGCAAACCGACGGTGGATATCGAAGGTGATGAGACCCTGGCCCAGTTGAGTGCCGGTCTGGACCTGATCGTGAAGCCCAATCTGCCGCGTGCCATTCAGCAGCGGGTCGATTCTCTGGTTCGCATCAAGAACACCCTTGAGGAACGGCTCTTCAAGAGCCCCGACAGCGGGACCTTGAAGCAACAGTTCCAGGCCGTGTCGGGGTTGATTCAGGAACTGACCCCGCCACGCGCGATTGAAAGCCTGTCTGCTGCCGAGCGTCGCGAATATGACGAACAGGTCGAGTTGATCAATGCTTACGCTGGCGCCAAGGTCGAACTCCAGACAGATGAGCTGATCAAGGTGAACAAGCTGCAGCGCACCATCGGCACCATGCAAAGGTTCCTCTGACTCAAGTTTGCAGGTAGCCGGCTGGAACACCCTCAGTCAAGTCAGTACAGTGGCGGAAAACCCTCGCGTGGCTCATGAAAATGCCCGTCAGATTTTTTGGCAGCGACGCGATTGCCGCCTCCGGATCGGGCCAGTAAGGTCCGCCGATGTGCGAATCGCAGGATATCAACAACTGGATGATGGCTGAAGGCCGGTTGCTTGGCGACGGCGTTGCCATCGTCGAAGCCTATGCCACACGCCTGGTCGGGGCAGGGGTGCCGCTGGCACGCGCGAACATTGCCCAGCGCATGGCCAACCCGTTGCTTGCTGCCTGGGGCGTGGTCTGGACCCCGGACAAGACAACCCAGTATGACGTCGCGCATACCATGCTGGAGACTGCATCGTATGTGGGTGGACCGTTTGAGTATTTGCGGAACAGACAGGAGCCTCTGCGCAAGAGCCTCTTGGGGCTAGACCGCGAGACCGACCACAGCGCCTACCTCGAACTGGCCGACGCCGGCGGCACGGACTTCTATGCCAACATTCTGGAATACGGCGATCAATCCAAACAGGGCTGCACGTATGTCAGCAATCACCCCGAGGGTTTTTCCGACCGCCACATCGAGTTGATCCAGAACACACGCCACGGTCTGGCCGCCGCCCTTGAACCGATCGCCATGCGCAAATCTTCCGAAAGCCTTCTGCACACCTACCTCGGCGACGGGCCGGCACGGGCCGTATGTAATGGCACGATCCGGAGAGGCGGGCATACAGCCCTTGAAGCGGTGGTCATGATCACCGACCTGCGCGGCTTCACCCACAAGTCCGAAACCTGGGGCGCCACCAGGTTGCTGGCGGCTCTCGACGGGTATTTCGATGCGGTGGTCACGGCAGTCGAGGCCAACCACGGGGATGTGTTGAAATTTATGGGCGACGGGATCCTGTCGATCTTTCCGGTCGACGATAAAAGCTCAAGCACGCAGAGGTGCAACAATGCCATCGATGCCGCGCGGACGGCATTTGCCGCGATGAACGACCTCAACAAGATCCGTGACGGGGACGGCGAAGAGCCCTTGTCGATGGGCGTTGGCGTTAACCGCGGACCCGTGACCTACGGCAACATCGGAAGTCCGGGCCGGCTGGACTTCACCGTACTCGGACCGGCCGTGAATGTGGCAAGCCGGGTTCAGGATCTATGCAAGTCAGTGGGAGAACCGGCACTGGCGACGGCCTCGGTCGTCTCGTGCTGCACAGGCGGCTTCCAATCGAAGGGCAATCATGCTGTTCGCGGCGTTGCGGAACCCGTCGAAGTCTTTGCATTGAACATTTAGCGTTGGAATTCCAAGACGGCTATCTTGCGTGAAATGAGAATCGTCTGTCGGATTGAGTTTCCGACTGTCAGGATATGAATCTTCCCCACACCGTAACATGGTTGCCTAGGCAACTATAATTTCGTAACCTAGGCAACTATCCAAACATTTGTGGCGTTGCCGGGGTCCCCGATGGATGAAGATTTCGACACCAATATCGGCTTTTTGCTGCATGACGTGGCAAGGCTCATGCGCACGATTTATGACCGTCGCATGGCACCGCTTGGGCTGACACGGTCGCAATGGTGGGTTCTCAATCATCTCTATTTCCACCAGGGCATCAGCCAGTCCGAACTGGCCGCCATCCTGGAGATTGAAAAGGCGTCCCTTGGCCGTCTGCTCGACCGGATGGAAACCAAGGGCTGGATCAGGCGGCGTCAAAGCCAGCAGGACAAGCGCACGCGACACATTTATCTGACCAGGAAATTCCAGCCGACCCTTCAGGTGATGCGCGACCTGGCGGCCGTCACCCGTGACGAGGCAATGCGCAGCCTCAGTCTGGCCGAACGCGACGTCCTCCGGGACATGCTGAAACGCATGCGTGACGATCTGTCGGACATGACAAGCAGCCCTTCAACCGCGAATGCGCCAGGGGGGGAAAAGGCATGACAAAGGACACCGCCCTCGAAGAATCCCAGGCCGCCCCGTCGGGCGTTGCGGCAAAAACCGTGCCGTTGTCCCTGCCTTCAGAGCGCAAGGGCCGGACCATCCTGCGCACAGTGTTGATGCTGGTCGTGCCGGTGATTTTCATATTGACCGGCGTTACGCTCTACTACGCGGGGGGACGGTACGTGACGTCCGACAACGCCTACGTGAAAGCCCCGATCACGTCCATTGTTTCCCAGACCTCCGGCCGGGTGGCGCAGGTTCTGGTCCACGAAAACCAGGTTGTCGAGGCCGGCCACAGGATGTTGCAGCTCGAGACCCGTGAATTCGAACTGGCCGTCAAGGAGGCCGAGGCCAATCTCGCCGACGTGGTCCAGGAGCTGGAAAACCGCCGCGCCGAGTTGCGCCGGGCAGGCGTCGACATCAAGCGGCATCAGGAACGCCGCCGTTACATGGCAAGCGTCTACAAGCGTCGGCAGATGATGGCCTCCCAAGGCATTGAACTGGGAACCAAACTCGACGAGGCCCAGCATCTTTTCCGCACCGCCGACAGTGAACTGGTGGCGTCCAGGGAGCGTGAAAACGGTATACTGGCGTCGCTGGGCGGCGATCCAAAGGCGACCGTGGAGTCTCACCCGAAATATGTCGCCGCCGCCGCGCGCCTGGATCGGGCACGGCTTGATCTGGATCGCTCGGTCCTGATCGCGCCAACCGGTGGCATTGTTGTCAAGATGACACTGGAACCCGGTGAATATATCGAGAGCGGCGCGTCGTTGTTCGCCATTGTGCAGACCGATGCTCCCTGGGTCGAGGCCAACCTGAAGGAAACTGAACTCACGCATATTCGACCCGGGCAGTCCGCAACGTTTGTCGCTGAGGCTTATCCGGATGTGCAATGGACCGGCAAAGTCGTCGGCATCAGCCCGGCCACGGGTGCGGAATTTGCGGTTCTGCCGCCGCAGAACGCATCCGGGAACTGGGTCAAGGTGGTTCAGCGTCTGCCCGTTCGTCTGTCGCTGGACAAGACCGGTGCTTCAAATAACCCCGCCCTCCGCGTCGGCATGTCGGTCCAGGTCAGCATCGATACCGGTCATCAGCGCAAAGCGCCGCCAATCATTTCGAGTGTTCTTGCCGCCACACGCAGCATCGCCGGGTCGCCAGACCGCGCCAAACCGTAAATGAGCATCACCGTCGGGACGCTGGCCGAGGCGCAGGCATCGCGACAGAAGTGGCTGGTGCTGGTCACGGCGACGTTCGTCACCATGCTGTACGCGATGGCGGTGACCATCGCGTCGATTGCCTTGCCCGACATGCGCGGTGCGATGGCAGCCACGCAAGACCAGATCACCTGGACGATCACCGGCAACCTTGTGGCCACCGCTGTTGCGACGCCACTCGCGGGTTGGCTCGCAGGACGGCTTCAGTCCCGGCTGATCCTGATTGTCAGTGTTCTGGGCTTTGTCGCCACAACGGTGTTGTGCGGCATGTCGCAGTCGCTCGAACAGATCGTTCTTGCCCGCATTGCCCAGGGACTTTTCGGTGCGCCACTGGTGCCGATCTCCCAATCCCTGGTGCTTGCGGCATTCCCCGAGCGCCAACGGTCCATGGCCATGGCGGCCTGGGGGATGGGCGTCATCATGGGCCCGATCCTGGCGCCGACGCTGGGCGGGTATTTCGGCGAGCATTTCGGCTGGCGCTGGGTCTTCTTTATCATGGTGCCGTTTGGCGTCCTGGCATTGGGTGCGGTCGCCGCCTTCATCCCCAGGAAACAACCGGAAGGCGGGCGGCCGCTTGACTGGATCGGCTTTCTGGCCCTGTCGGCGGGAGTGGCCGCACTGCAGTTGCTGTTTGACCGTGGCGAGCGTAACGGCTGGTTCGATAGCATGGAGACGATTGTTGAAGCCTGTGTCGTGGTGCTCGGCTTCTATCTTTTCATTGTCCACAGCCTGACCGGAAAACGGCCGTTCCTCGACTTGCGGATTTTGCGCGACAGAAATTATTCGGTCGGCTTGTTGCTGGTCTTCGCCTTCGGCATGTTGAACTTTGTGCCCATGGTTCTGTTTCCGCCGTTGTTGCAGGAGCTTCGAGGGTACCCGCAGTCGGTGATCGGACTGCTGATGGGCGCGCGCGGGGTGGGGACCTTCGTCGGCTTCACGCTCATGGCTTTCGCCGGACGGGTCGATCCGCGTATTCCGATGTCGATGGGGTTCCTCCTGCAGGCCTATGCCGGCTGGGAGATGGCCCAGTTCGACATCAACCTGACAACGCACGATGTGGCCTGGACGAGTGCGGTACAGGGGTTGGGTGTTGGCCTTGCCTGGGTGCCCGTCAGTGTGGTGACATTCTCGACACTCAAGCCGGTTCACATCCCCGAGGCCACGGCAATTTTCCAGTTGCTGCGCAACGTCGCCTCGAGTGCGTTCATATCCATATCCGTTGCCGTCGTCATTCACACAAGCAAAATCAATCATGCCGATGTGGCCAGCGGACTTTCGGTCTGGGCAGATGGATTGCGTTTCCTGTCCGCCACAAGAGTGTGGGACGTCACCACGACATCAGGATTGGCGGGCCTCGAGACCGAGCTGCAGAAACAGAGCCTGATGATCGGCTACCTCAATGCATTCCAGCTGTTTGCCTGGATATCGCTCGCCGCCATACCTCTTGTCCTGCTGGTCAAGCCGGTGAAGAGGCATTGATGCTCTCGGGGTAACGGTGATTACACTGTTACCCCTGGTTGCCGTAGTTGTTCAGGGCATGGCCCCTGGATTCAGCCAGTTGTCTTCAGGCCGAGCGAACCTGAGCGACAAATCTCTCGACTTCCGTTTTCAAGTGTATGGACTGATCGCTGAGTTCGTTTGCCTTGGCACTGACTTCTCCTGATGCGGCGCCGGCCTCCTGAGAGGCTTCCGTGACGGTGACGATGTTCTCCGTAACGCTGGCTGTTCCGGTTGCCGCTTCCTGGACGCTGCGTGCAATTTCCTGGGTAACCGCACCTTGCTCTTCCATCGCGGTTGCGATTGCCGTGGACGCTTCGTCGACCTGCCCGATTATCATGCTGATGGCTTCCATGGAAGACGCCGCGTTTTTGGTGGCGTCCTGGATTTCCTGGATCTGCTGGCTGATCTCTTCGGTTGCGCTGCCGGTCTGGCTGGCCAGATCCTTGACTTCGCTTGCCACCACTGCAAACCCCTTGCCCATTTCACCAGCGCGTGCCGCTTCAATCGTAGCGTTGAGAGCCAGCAGATTTGTTTGCGCGGCGATATCGGAAATCATGCCGACAACGGCACCTATTTTGTCCGCCGTGACAGCCAGATCGCCCATTTGCTCACCGGTTCGGTTGGCTTCTTCGACAGCCTGCCTGGAGGCTTGGGCTGCTTCAACCACGCGCTGGTTGATCTCGCCGATGGACGCTGACAGTTCCTCGGTGGCAACCGCCACAGTCTGGACATTGGTTGCGGCCTCTTCCGATGCTGCAGAAACGGTCATGGCCTGATTGCTGGTCTGCTCTGAGATGCCCGCCATTGCCTGAGCAGTCGTCTGCAACTCCGTTGAGGCGCCTGCTACGGTTTCGACGATACCGCCGACAGATGCGTCGAAATCATCGGCCATCTTCGTCATCGTGGCCTTCTTTTCCGCTTCGATCCGCTGTTCGGTCTCTTCCTGCTGACGTTCGAGAGCCACTCTTTCCAGTGCATTGTCCTTGAACACGTGCACAGACTTGACCATCTCACCGATCTCATTTGAGCGTGCTGGCGGTAGTTCGACGTCGAGATCGCCTTCCGCCAGGCGTGTCATCGCGGTGATGATCTGCTGGAAGGTCACGTTGATGTTTCTGATAATGAAGAAGCAGAGCACGAACACCACCAGGAGCGACGCCAGGATTTCTGCAATTGCGGTCCACTCGGCAGTAATCGCAGAGGCTTCATACGCAGCAAGTTTTGCAATCAGGTCTGAGCTGAGTGAGTCTTCGATTTGTTTCAGTCCATTGATCTTCTTTGTGATCGTGTCGAACCATAGTTTACCTGTGACGCCCTGGAACTCGCCCCACATGCCGCTCGCAATGGCAATGTCTCGCATGCGCTGGACCTCTTTGGCCGCCGCACCAGACAGGACACCATCGAAGGTTGCCTTCTGCTTGTCGGTGGCATAATTGAGGAACATCGTGTTGTAGGTGTTCTGGGCCGAGATCAACTGCTTGAATTTATCCATTGCCTGCGGGGAGAATTTGCCTGCCGCAAAACCGTTGGCACCGACGGCGCGCTCGATGCCGGCCCGTTCCTTGCCCTGAAGAAAGTTTGCATAACCGACAATGCGCAGAACAATCGTTGGGTCCTGCGATAGTGTGGCCATGGATTCGATGAGTTTGAGATTCTGGCCGTTGAGACTGGTGTAAAATCCAATCGCATCTTTGCCAGAAATCGACAATGCATCGACCTTACCGCGAATGCCATCCAGCTTTCCCAAAGTTGTCATCACGCTCCGGAAAGCCTCGTCGAAGTCTGCGCCATAGTCAGCCGCATTGAAGCCCGTCACGAACGCGCTAAGTTCATCGCGTTTTTTGTTGGTTGCATCACGCTGCGTGGCCAGTTCAGAGGCGAACTTTTCGCCTTTGCTGCCAACGAAAACCGCAGTCGCCCCGCGCTCCTTCTGTTGTTCGTGGACTAAGTTACTCATTTTGACGGCGAGGGTGGTCAGCGTCGACAGTGTTGCGGCCTCTTGCGTCCTTTCGAATTCCCTGAGGACGATCTGTGACGCAAAAAATACAGTCGTTAGGATCGGGATACACGCCACGATCAGAATCCACCGGGAGATCTTCATGTTCAGAAGAAAGTTCATTTTGGCCCTCCAGCCGTATAGTGCCCAACAACGCAAAACCGCCGGCCAAAACCAGGCCGCATTTTCGGTGAGAAGTACCGGGTATCATGGTAAATGGAGGGTTAAGGGCTGAACGAGGATGTGGTGCCTGACGGATAGGATTGGAACACACGAATGGACGGACTGGAACCTCAAGCCCTAAGCTCGGGAAGGATTGGCGCGCGCCTTTTGCTGTTGTCCCCACTGGACAACACTCTCGTGGCGACAGGAGATATCGGAGCCGGAGAAACCGTCGATATTGACGGTGGGGTTTTCACGACGTCCACGCAGATAAGCCGTGGTCACAAAGTTGCCCGCCGGGAAATCGCTGTGGGAGACAAGATCTACAAGTACGGCGCACCGATCGGATCGGCGACCGCCGGCATCGCGCCCGGTGAACACGTCCACACCCACAACATCAAGTCCGACTACACACCCACATACACGCTGGAGGCCGCCCGCGCCGAACACGAGCGGGAAGGAACAAAGTAATGCGTGGTTTTCTCAGAAGCGACGGGCGCAAGGGTATCCGCAACATTATTGTCGTAGCCTATTTGGTCGAATGCGCCCATCACGTGGCCCGCGAAATCACCATCCCGTTCCGCGACAGGGAAACCCACTTGATCGGGTTTCCAGGGTGCTATCCCAATGAATATGCGCAAGGCATCATGGAGCGCCTGTGCACTCATCCCAACGTGGGCGCCGTGTTGCTGGTGTCACTCGGTTGTGAGAGTTTCAACAAGTTCCAGTTGGAGAAAATTGTCCGTGACAGCGGCCGTCCGGTCGAAACCATCACCATCCAGCACAGGGGCGGTACGCGCGGTTCGATAGAACTGGGCCGGAACTGGGTCGAAAGCCAACTCGGCGCACTTTCCGCCATGCCGACGGTGCCCTTGTCCCGCGACGAACTTGTCATCGGCACGATCTGTGGCGGTTCCGATGGCACAAGCGGGCTGACGGGAAATCCGGCAGTGGGCCGTGCATTCGACCGGCTTGTCGCCGATGGCGCCGCGTGTATTTTCGAGGAAACCGGAGAACTCATAGGCTGCGAGGAAATCATGGCCGACCGTGCGTCGACACCCGAACTGGCGGATGAGTTGCGGGCGGCGGTCCACAAGGCTGCACGTTATTACGACACCCTCGGGTTTGGCAGCTTCGCCGCCGGCAATGCCGATGGCGGCCTGTCGACAATCGAAGAGAAGTCCATGGGCGCCTACGCCAAGTCAGGCGCCTCGGAGATCGCCGGCCTGATCAAGCCCGGCGACATACCGCCCAGGGGCGGACTCTATCTGATGGACGTTGTGCCGGACGGTGAGGTGCGTTTTGGATTTCCCAACATCGCCGACAATGCCGAAATCGTCGAGATGATCGCATCGGGGTGTCACATGACCCTGTTCGTCACCGGCCGCGGGTCCGTGGTCGGCTCCGCGATCTCGCCGGTCATCAAAGTCTGTGCAAACCCAGACGCCTATCGCCGTCTCGCCGAGGACATGGACATAGACGCAGGACGCATTCTGGAAGGTGAGGGCGATCTCGACCAGGTGGGGGCTGAAATCGTTGATCTCGTCGACGCGGTCGCCGGCGGCGCCCAGACCAAGTCCGAAGCACTCGGGCACATGGAATTCATTCTCACCTACAAGTCTTTCGAACCAATCGGCCCATCCTGTTTGCCTGGTTAGGCAGCATTTACCTTTGTCGTTTCGTGTTTCGCCTGCTGGTCGAAGAACGAAGCGGTCGTCGGTTTCTGGGGCAGTTCGATCTGGTAGGGAACCGAGCGCACCATGTTGGTCTTCTCCCCGCGCACGACCAGGCCTTCGTATTCGGTCGGCATCGGGTTGGCCGAGTAAGGGATCGCGTCTTCCGCGGAATAGACACAGATGAAGAGCGTTCTGGACCCTTGTGAAAGGTTCGGTGCAGATCCGTGCAGCAGTCTCGTATGCATGAGGCAGACAGAGCCGGCAGACCCCTTGCACAACACCGCCTTCGACTGGCAATCGTCTGCGATCTCGTCGGTGACCGACCCTGTGAACACACCATTGTGCCACAGGCCGTGCAGGTCGCCCTTGTGCGACCCCGGAACAACCTCCAGTGGTCCGTTTTCTTCCGTTACGTCATCGACCATGAGCAGGGCGGTCACAACATCGTCGTTGGAATGAGGCGTGAACGGAAAATCCTGGTGCCACTTCACCGCGGTTCCGCCGCCGGGAAGTTTGGAATTGATTTTTGAATGATGAAATTTGACGTTTGGACCGATCAGGTCGGCCACACTATCCGTCATCCGGCTTGACGCCATGGTGGCGTAATAGGATTTCGACACCTCAACCGGCGCATTGACCCGTCGCAATCCAGGCTTTTCAGCGCTATGCCCGGGTTCCAGGTCATAACGCGGACGCCCGTCCAAGGTATCGCCATAGGCCTGCCCGTGATGCCGGCTCTCCTCCACCCAGTTGGTGAAATCGGTCTGCAACGCTTTCAGGGTTTCCCCGTCAACGGCGTTTTCCACAACGAGAAACCCGTCGCGCCAGAATTGTTCCTGCTGTTCCTTGCTCAATGCAGCCATGATGAATGTCCTCCCGATAGGATGCCTGCGACGCCATTGATGTCTTGATAGCGGATCCGTGTTATCGTGAAAATCTGTTTTATATGATCTTTGAGATAAGAAAACTATGGTTCGATTTACACTCAGGCAATGCACCTACTTTCTCGCTGTGGTGGATTGTGGCGGTATCGCCCAGGCAGCCCGGGCCTTGAACATTTCCCAACCCGCCGTATCGCAGGCACTGGACAAACTCGAGGGTGCCTACGGGTTGAAACTTCTTGTCAGGCATCATGCGCGCGGCACGGAGCCCACGCCGCAGGGGCGGGCCTTTGCGGAGTCGGCACGGGTTCTGGTCGATAACGCAACACGGGTCGAGCATGACGCCATGTCGATCGCGTCCCATCTTGCGGGTAGAATCCGGTTTGGATGTTTCCACACCATCGCGCCGTTCTACATGACCCAGATCGTGAAGTCGTATGGCGCCGTGTTCCCGGGGATCCGGATAAAGCCGATGGAACTTCTCCAGGACGACATCGTTTCCCGAATTCTATCCGGCGAACTCGATCTGGCGCTCACCTATGACATGAGCCTCGAGAACGACCAGCTTGCTCTGCGCACGGCCGCGAGCCTGAAGCCTTTCATACTGCTGAACAGCGATCATCCCATGGCATCCAGATCCTCCATCAGTCTGAAGGAGATGGCCCTCGAACCGTTCGTGCTGTTCGATGGACCGGGAAGTCAGGACTATTTCAGGCAAGTCCTGTCAGACCAAGGGATCAATCCAACGCTCGGCTTCCAGTCGAGTTCCATGGAGTCGGTCCGCTGTGCCGTGGCAAACGGTCTGGGGTTTTCCCTGAGTGTCATGCGGCCGGCTCATGCGGAAACTTACGATGGCGGCCAGGTGACATCAGTCCCGATTGCCGACGAGCCCGATCCACTTCCACTGGTCGTCGTCACAAGGAAACAGAGCGAGCCGTCGGAACTGATCGACCGCTTTGCGGAGTTCTGCCTAACGGAAGTGCAGGCCAGGGAAGCCGACTCAGTATGAATTGGCCTTACCCTTTGTAAAGCTCGCTACGGATCCCGTGATAGCCGTCCCAGGCGAACCAGTAACTCACATGACCGGGCAGTCGCTCCAGCTTAGTGCCGTCAGGGCCGGTCAGGGCCTCCTCGGTGATAGTCCAGGCCCCGCCCGGACCTGTAACCTGGCCAGGAGCGTCGCTGGCTGTGAACTCCAGACCTTTGCGGTCGTAGGCCCTGACAGTTCTGGTGTCGGCATTGCCGATCAGCACCACATTGCGGTTTCCGACCCGGTCATTGATGTGCGTTTCAAAAAGAATGCCGGAACCGCTCTCACTGCTTTGTGTTGTGAAGTGAAGTCACGGCCCGGAAGACATCCAACCGGGCCGTGGTTCAATCAGGCATAGGCTGCCGCAGGTTCCGGTTTATGCAAGCTGACGACGAACAGCACGGCCGCGCCGTTGGCCCAGTAGTACCAGGCATCGATACCGTTGAAGCCAAGCAGGCCGGGTGCCATGAGGAAAATGACGCCGACAGCAAAGTCCACCGCCAGGTGGAACGAATAGGGAAGCACGCGTAGCACGCCCAGGTGGTGATCGGTCAGGAAGGTCAGGACAAAAGCCGCGGCGCCTGTGCCGACAGCCAACCACAAAGCCAAGGTGTGGGAGGTCCCGAGGTTGAGGACGAACGGCATGATCATGAGAGCCACGGCAACGGGATAATCAAGAAAGGCGTGTATCTTGCGGGTAACAAATCGAGGATCCATGGAAAAGACTCCTTTTGGGGGGTGAGCGAATTGGACATCGTCGAAAGTACATGTCGACTGAGGAACAATGTGCGTCCACATCTGTGTGTTTTCCATGCTGGAAAATTCAAAAAACTTGATCGATCGTACAAAATCACGTGTGAACAAGTTGAAGCATTGCCCTGCTGTTTCCGCTGCGGTCTCCCGATTGCCAACGGTCGGGTAATCTCTTATTGAGTCCCCATGGCAGAACCAGCACCTAGAAAATTTGCAGCGATCAGCGACATCCACGGTAACAGTGATGCGCTTCTGGCTGTTCTCGACGATATCGATCGGCTCGGAATTACCGAGATTGTCAATCTCGGCGACCACCTGAGCGGCCCGCTTGCTGCGGCGAAAACCGCGAACATCCTGATGAACCGGGAGATGGTCTGCATCCGCGGCAATCATGACCGTTGGCTGGTAGAGAAGGACCCCGGCCAGATGGGGGCTTCGGACAAAGTTGCTTATGACCAGTTGAACAGTGTTCATCTGGACTGGTTGCGCAGTCTGCCGGCCACGGGGGTTCACGCCGGTGACGTGTTTCTGTGCCACGGCACGCCGGACAGCGACACGACCTATTGGATGGAACAGGTCAACGCTGACGCAACCGTTCATGTGAAACCGATTGACGACATCGAGGCGGCCGCCACAGGCGTCGACTTTCCCATCATCCTGTGTGGCCATACCCATCTGCCGAGGGCCGTACGCCTGCGCGATGGCAGGTTGCTTGTTAACCCAGGGAGCGTTGGGTGCCCCGGATACGATGACGACAAACCGGTGTACCACGTGATGCAGACGGGGACGCCCGATGCCTGTTACGCGATTCTGGACAAAAGGGATGGGGCATGGAACGTGACCTTTCGGTTCGTTCCCTATGACAGCCGTGCCATGGTCGCGGCAGCGGAAGGCGAGGGGCGGAGCGAGTGGGCCAGTGCCCTGGCCACCGGTTGGGTGCGCTGACGGTCGAATCTGTTACGAGTTTCATTTATTGCGTGAATGTAGCATGCAGTGAAATATTACGAATAATATCCTCAGAGATATTGAGTGTAATTTCGCGAAGCTGTTGACACTTGGCTATGCCGCCCGTAGTGTCCGCAGCGCAAAAGGAGACTTCAGGCATGAATTCATCTGTCGTCATCGTGGGAGAATGGTGCATGGACCGGTAACCGACACCAAAACGTTTTCCCATGCGCCTCCGACACGATCGGGGGTTTTTTTGTGCTGTTTTTCCAGATTTCGCAGACTCAGTTACACCATGACACCCAGCAGGTTCTGATGTTTTCCGCCGCCACGACACCGCCGAAACTGTCCACCCTGGTTCTGTTGTCAGGGCTCTCCGTCCTGTCTCTCAACATGTTTCTGCCGTCGCTGTCCAACATCGCGGAAACCTTTCAGGCCGATTATGCGCTGGTCGCCCTGTCGATTGCCGGCTACCTGGTGATCACGGCAGTGCTGATGCTGGTCATGGGGCCGCTGTCAGACCGGTTTGGCAGGCGGCCGGTCATTCTGGCCGGACTGATTGTCTTCATTGTCGCGTCCCTGGGGTGTGCTTTGGCGCCCAACATCTGGGTCTTCCTCGCCTTCCGGATGTTTCAGGGCACGATGATCGCGGGAGCTCTTTCGCCAGCCGTGATCCGGGATATGGTGCCGCCGAAGGAAGCCGCCAGCAAGATCGGCTACGTTGCCATGGCGATGGCGGTCGCCCCGATGCTGGGACCGATGGTCGGCGGGGGGCTGGACGAGTTGTTTGGTTGGCGGGCGAGTTTCGCAACCTTCATTGTCCTGGGCGTGGTTGTTCTGATCCTGTGTTGGGCGGATCTGGGCGAGACAAACAAGACACCGTCCGAGACGTTTACGAAACAGTTCCGGACCTATCCGGAACTGCTGCGGTCACGACGGTTCTGGGGGTATGCGCTGTGCATGGCGTTTTCAACCGGCGCGTTCTACGCCTTCCTGAGCGGTTCGCCTCTGGTTGCAAAATCTTCGCTGGATCTGTCCACGGCGACGCTGGGCTTCTATATGGGCACCATCACCGGTGGCTTTGGGTTGGGCAGTTTCCTCTCCGGGCGCTACGCCAGGCGGTTCGAACTCACCACGATGGTCATTGCGGGAAGGCTCGTCGCCTGTGCGGGCCTGACGGTCGGATTGATTGTCGTCCTCACCGGCCACATCAACGAACTGACATTGTTTGGGTCGACAATCTTTGTGGGACTCGGCAACGGGTTGACCATGCCGAGTGCCAATTCCGGCGCCATGTCCGTGCGTCCGAAACTCGCCGGCAGCGCCGCTGGCCTGTCCGGCGCCCTGACGGTCGGCGGCGGTGCGGTTCTGACTTCGATCACCGGTGCGGTGGTAACGGAAACAACCGGCGCTTATGCGCTTCTGGGCATGATGCTGTTCTCGTCTTTTGCGGCACTGTTGGCAGGGCTTTATGTGTTGTGGGTTGACAAGAGAACCGGGACAGAACGTGCTGCTGGTCCGGATTGAGGGAAATGCGCCCGGCAACTGGCTTTTCTCCAACCAGGGCAGCTAGAGTGAGTGCTGGGACAAACCCGTCGCCGCAGCAGCGGCTCCATTGAGTTGTGGAAGTGTGGCCCGAGGCGCAGAGTTGAATGAAAGACGATCGAGCATGTTGAACGCAATGCAGGTGGAGGCCTTTGAACGGGACGGCTTCCTGGTGATTGAAGACGTGTTCGAGCGCCCAGTTCTCGAGGCCGTCAGGGCAGAATATGCCAGTCTTCTGGATGATCTCTACAATGGTTGGCTGGCAGAGGGGCGATTGCCCCAATCTCCCGATGGTCTCGATTTCTTCGAGAAACTGAAAATCGCCTATCAGGCAGGCTGCGACTGGTTTCAGCCGTTTGATATTTCGCTGCCGGGCGACCGCATTCATGCCGATACGCCCATGCACTTTGGGCCTGCAGTATTCGATTTCGTAACCGACCCGCGCCTGCTGGATATCGTGGAAAGTCTGATAGGGCCGGAAATCACGTCCAACCCGATCCAGCATGTCCGCATCAAACCCCCGGCCGCAAACCTGAACGACGACGAAATTCGCGCCCACATCACATCGACCGACTGGCATCAGGACCGCGCCGTGGCCCTGGAGGAGGCCGACGGAACCAGTATGGTCACGGTGTGGTGCGCCATCACCGACGCGACTGCCGAGAATGGTTGCCTGCAGGTCATTCCGCGCGGTCATGGCGAGGGCATGAAGCTTCATTGTCCGCGCACTCAGCTTGCCATTGCGGACAACTAGGTCGACACGGACAGGGCGCGGCCGCTGCCCGTCAAGGCTGGTGGCGTGGTCCTGTTTCATCCCCTCACGCCGCATGCCTCGCTGATCAACCGTACGAATGGCTTCCGCTGGTCATTTGATCTCCGGTTCAATGACACCGGCCAGCCGACCGGACGGGCGCATTTTCCGGAGTTCGTGGCCCGCAGCCGCGCCAATCCCGAAAACGTTCTGACATCGTGCGACGAGTGGCGGGCGATGTGGGAAGCGGCCCGCACGCGCCTGGCCGCAAACCCTCATGTGGACATTCACCGCTGGAGTCCGGACGCGCCTGCCTGCGCCTGAAACACGGGGCATGGCTACCTTACATGGCGTTCAGATCGCAACACACCGGGATCATCGGGACCGACGCGCTGTTGGGCAGCGACAGAACCATGCTGACAATGGCGGCAACCGACTCCGGCTGAGTCATCTCCATTCCCGATTTCATGTCGTCCATCGACATGTCGGTCGCCACGGGCCCGGGGCAGATCGCGGTGGTGCGCACTCCGTCTTCCCAGAACTCGTGCCGGGCTGCGTGGGTCAGCGCCATGTTGGCGTGCTTGGAAATGTTGTAGTCGGCGCTGCCCGGCCGATAGAGCAAACCTGAGCGCGAATTGATATTGACGATGCGTCCTGTGCCACAGGCACGCAGATGGGGCAGGGCGGCAATCGTCAGGCGATAGGGACCCTTCAAGTTGACCTCAAGCACCTCATCGAGACGTGCCTCGTCATAGGCGTCGAAGTCGTGCAGGCGCAGGATGCCGGCATTGTTGATCAGAGCGTCGAGACGGCCGAACCGCTCGACCGTCCGATCGACCCAGGACCGTGCCGTACCGGCATCCTGTGCATCGTATTGGCATTGGAGAATGCGCTCATTGTCAACAGCATCAATACTGCTGACGGCTTCTGCCAAGGCCTGCAGGTTCCGCGCGCCCAGGCTGAGGGTGTAGCCATCGGCGTAAAGCCTGCGGGCAAACTCAAGCCCCATGCCGCGGCCTGCTCCTGAGATCATGACAACCCGGCCCCCGGCCGGCAGCAAAGCTTGGTTAGCCGTTGACATATCGTCCTCCAAAGATGGGTATCGGTTGGCCCGCCGGTTCGTTCAAAGGCGGATGAAGGGCTGGTGGCAGCAGCGGAATGAACCGCCCATGCAGTAGACCGCGTCATAGGGCATGCGGATCACCTCGAACTTGCGCTCTCGCAACTGACTGGCCACGGCATCATGCGGTTCACCTTCCGGCATTACCACGGTCTGGTCGTTGATCGTCAGGTTGTTGCAGCCCATATGGACCTTGGTCACGTCAAATGGCACGTCGATCAGGTCCCAATCCTTCATGCAGTCGGGCACACCGTCGGGCAGACACTCCAGAGACGCGACGGCGACTCCTTCGCGCGGAGTCAGCATGACGCAGTCCAGATGGGAGAAGCGCTTGTCGATCGCGACCATTTCAACGTCATAGTCAGGACCCAGCATGTGCTGCAGCCAGCGCGCGCCCTCGGGGTTGGAGCAGTTGCCGGAATGACCCACCAGCACCTTTTGCCCAAGCACAAGAATGTCGCCGCCTTCCAGGTACCCCCAGCCGGGCTTGCCTTCGTTGTCGTCGTCCGCGCCGCTGTCGGGTTGCGCAAAATATCGCGCGCCGCGCTCCATGGTGGCTGCCAGGATGTGACGGATGGCAAAGCGCTGGCGTCGATGGAACAAGGACCGCGGTGCCAGTTCGATGACATTGTTGCCGATGGTGACGAACGGGTCGCGCAGCCAGCCGGTCAGCACGCCATGGTTTTCGCCGCGCGGGAACTTCATGTTGTCGTCGCTGATGCGCTCGGGCAAGTGAACCTTGATGCCGCTGCCTTCTAGAAAATCAACGGCCCCCTTTATCTGCGAACGCCAGCGCGCGTGGTACTCCGGATCAGCCTTGGCAACGTCTTCTTCTTGGTGATCGAACCAGAACTGGCGAAAATCACCGGAGGGGCGCACGTCCGCATCCTGCAGGAACTTCGGGAACACGAACTGGTCATAACCACCGTAGACGCATTCCTTCAGTTCACCCCATTCGCAGCGCACGAAGATGGGGTCGCTCACCGGTGATTCTACATTTGTCTGGGGTGTGCCTTGGGGTTTGTCCAGCATGATGTCTCTCCTCTGAAGACGTCACGATAGTCCCTGCGGCAGACAACCTCAACCACAGTGGCAGTGTTCACGAAGCGCTCCGTTCCGTCAGGGCCTGCCCCGTATGAGAAAACGGGCGACACGGCGTTGCTGCATCGTCACCCTGAAACCGTTCGGATAACAATGTAGACGCCCAACACGAAAAGGGAACACAGGAACACCTTCTTGAACATGGACTCCGACAGTTTTTTCCGGAAGGCCTGGCCGAGCATCATGCCAGCGAGGGCAGGGGCTATCGCGATAACTGAGTAGGTACCGAGCGCAGAGGTCAAAAGACCCTGGGTGCCGAGCGACAACAGCAACATCACGGTCGCGATGAAAAACCAGACACCCATGGTCTGGATCAGAACGTCGCGCTGTAGGCCGAGACTCTGGAAATACAGGACAGACGGCACGACGAACGTGCCGGTTAGGCCCGTCAGCACGCCGGTGACGGCGCCCACAAGCGGGTTCAACCAGCGTTCGTTCGTCCCGGGCGGCGGCAGGGCCGATACCATCAGTGTCACGAGGGAATAGACACACAAGGCAAGCCCCAGAACGAGCACTGGGATGGTCGGGTCAGCGATGGTCAGGAGGCGGGCCGACAGGAAGATCATGACAGCGCCGGCCAGCAGGAACCACCCCATTCGCCTGATGATGATGTGCAGATGTCCGCCGCCAAAGGCCTGCCAGGCATTGGTGACCAGCGATGGGGCCAGCATGATGGCGATCGCTTCCGTATGGCCAAGCAATGCGGTGACGACAGCCAGGGCGACCGTCGGCAATCCAAACCCGACAATACCCTTGACCGCTCCGGCGAGCAGAAATGTGACGCCGATAATGATGAGTGTGCTGTCCACGGTCCACTTTCCGGTGTTGTCCGCAGACTTCCGCCTGCTCCAGATCAGGATGAATTTTGGTTGAATCAACCATAATTCATGAAACCTGATCGCTCGCAATATTCTGGAGCGGGATGCGGGCGGAAAACCGCACACACTTTTCCTCATCCCGCTCTGGTCGCGGATCGCGGCCGGGCACAATACCGCCATTCCTGGTCGCCCTCTCAACGGACGACGCGTCACCCGACTCCATGGTGCAATGATCAGTTGGCTTGCGCAACGTCAACAGTGTACAAGCCAACACAGTTGATGGAGGAAAAATGAAGATTTACCGTTACCTTACAGGCAATGATGACGATGCATTCTGTCATCGCGTGACCGAGGCGCTCAACAGCGGCTGGGACCTCTACGGACATCCGACCCTGACATACAATCAGGAGCGCGGCGACGTGATCTGTGGGCAGGCCGTGACGAAACACGTGTCAGGACAGGAATACAGTTCACAGACCAAACTTTCGGAAGCCTGATATCCACGCGCTCTTTCCTTATTCTGCCCTAGCCGGTGCCGATCTCTCTAACCGCGGCAATCAGCCGTTCAACTTCGTCGTCGTCGTTGTAGTAGTGGACCGACGCGCGCACTAGAGGCGTCAGGGAACGGGCCATGCTGTCCAGAAGTGTGCTCGACGGATCGGAAATCGACACGTTGATCTTGTGCGCTGCCAGTGATGCCTTGACGTTTTCAGGCGAAACGCCGGTCACTGAAAACGAAACAATGCCACACTGAATTTTACCGACATCGTGGACCACGACATTCTCAATGCCGCGAAGGCCCTGGCGCAAGCGTGCAGAAAGCATCTGAACCCGTGCCCAGATATTGTCGAGACCCCATTCCATGGCATAGTCGACCGCCGCTCCCAATCCGAGTCTCAGGCCGTAGTTGTTTTCCCAGTTCTCGAACCGGCGCGCATCCGGCCGCAGCTTGTATCTGTCAGCAGCGACCCAGTCGGCTGAAAAGTGATCGATCATGGGCGGATGCATGTTTTCGATCAGGTCGCGCCGGACATAGAGAAAGCCGGTGCCCCGGGGACCGCGTAGATACTTGCGTCCCGTGGCCGACAGAATATCGCACCCCAGTTCTTCCACATCGATCGGCATTTGACCGACAGCCTGGCAGGCATCGAGCAGATAGGTGATGCCGTGTCTCCTGGCGACGGCGCCGATTTTGGCAGCCGGGTTGACCAGGCCACCATTGGTCGGAATGTGGGTAACGGATATCAGCTTGACCCGCTCGTCGATCATCTCCTCCAGTGCTTCCACACAGGTTTCGCCATGCTCGTTGTTGGGGATAACGTCAATCACCGCACCGGTGCGTCCGGCCACATGCAGGTAGGCCACGAAGTTGGCGGCATACTCCGCCTGCGCCGTCAGAATTCTGTCACCCGGTTCGAACTTGAGAGAATAGAATGCCATGTCCCAGGCGACCGTGGCATTTTCCACCAGCGCAATTTCATCAGCGCCGGCACCGATCAGGCTGGCTATGGAGTCGTAGACCCTTTGAAGGCTCGACGCCTCATGAGCCGCGGCTTCATAGCCGCCCATATGGGCTTCCAGACCGAGGTAGCGAACCTGACTGTCATGGACACTGTCCGGCATGAGAGCCGAACCGGCATTATTGAAATGGAGGACGTCGGCAACGCCTCTGGTTTCGCGGCGCGCCCGCTCGATGTCGATGCTCACAATTGTTACCCCTTGCGGTAGGTAATGGGAATTTCGAGCGGACTTTTGCATAGGCCCGAATTCTTTCAAAGTGTTTTGGCTATGTTGGCGTCACTCGGGTTCCGGATCTTCGATAATCCCGTTTATGCTGAACCACCGTAACGTTGCCTTCCGCATGGAAAACTGACAACCCGATTCGGTCATCCGGTACTCGTCTCGATGTTCTTCAATCAGGGTAACCGCGCCTTCGTCCTTCATGCTCCCGCCAACGATGTGAAGCTTGATGGTGAGGTAGCTTGTGCCCCTCGCCGTGTTGTTCGAGGTTGGCTTGATGCGGATATTCGACGTCACATGCAGGAAACGCGTATGCGTTCTGTTGTCAGAGTAATGCTCCAGGGGTGCCTTTCGCCCGACACTGGATCGATGTCCCAGATTGTCGTCAATCAGGCTCACATCGGCATCTTCTGTGAACAGGTTTGCAAAGTCCTGTGCTGATTGAGACAAGTCGGAGCCCGGGTGGTCGAGATACCAGGCATAGTCATTCACGGTTTGTGTGCAACTTTCGACAATGGAAGACTGCGCTGCATTGGCGGTCGTGACCGTAGATGCGGATACGGAATAAACCAGAGCGGCAATCCAGTACTGTTTTAGCCGGGGCATTTGACGATCCTCTCTTCAATATTTGGAAGCCGGGTTGACCGATTTCGTGACAGTTCCAACAATGTCTGAATGGAATGGTGCTTGTCGTACTCTCTGAACAGGATTTAGCGGACTGTAGCGAAGAGAACTGGCTTTGCCGATCTGCTGTATCGGGCCGTTGACCTGAATTGATTGTGTAAAGAATTACTCATTGCAAATCTCCTGACCGGGAATCGTAGGACCATCAAAGGTCTTGAATCGCCATAAAGGACCAGACAGCGGCTGTTTTTTCATGTTTTTGAGAAAACCTTGCTGCGTCGCCATAAGTTTTCCACAGTTTGGTCATACTTGACTTCTCGGGAGCGAGTCATTGCGCTATGATTCGCATATTGTTTACCAGCCGCTGGGGGGCGGAGGGGAAATTGGGGCATGTCCAGTAGGGAACGTTGTCTGTTTCGTGTTGTCGCAGTATCGTGCGGAACGTTGTTTTTGAGTGTTTACCAGGCGCCATCGGCGTCATCGTCGGAATGGAACGTTGACTGGTCGGATACCGGTCAGGCGGAGGAGGAGCCGGAGCAACGCTCTTTGCTTGGTGTTCTCCACAATACGTTCGGCGCAGGACGGGACAAGACAGTCCCGGACAATTCTACCGATCATCAGCAGTTGACCAGCGACCCGGCCACACCGAGCCGCGGCATGTCATTGTCGATCGGTTCCTATTTTGGCGAACCCACCAGCGATCAAACCCACTATGAACGCCGGTCGTTTACCTCATCCGGCGAGCAGCACCACGAATTGGATCTCGATCGTCCTGGTGGTACCTGGACGTTCATCGACCTGCCCATGGACAAGGTGAAAAGTATTCACTCAATCCAGTTCGGTGGCTTCTCGGTTGGCGGTTTGGGCCTTGGCAATCAATCAGAAAGCAGTTCGATTGGTGTTGAAGTTGAGAAAACAACCACGGAAGAAGTGAGAAACGCGTGCGGTGTTTTGGTTAAACAATCTACAACCCAGCTCGTGACGGAACAGCAGAACTTCTCGGAAGCCAGCAATTCCGGTGAAAACCTGGGTGGTTTGGAATTCAACGTCGTCTTTGATGATCCCCTGTCTCATAAGGTGATGTCGGGCCTGAAGACTTTTGCCGGCGCCCGGTTTATTAATGTGGGCAATGACTATTCCGGTTCCACGAGCAGCGCGTTTGCCGAGTCGGGCGATGGGTCCGCCGACACGTTGGCGTCGTCGGTGACCAACCGTCTGGTCGGCGCGCAATTTGGCGTTTCCGGCCGTAAACGCATGGGCAAGAACGTCATTCTCTCCGGACGACTGGCCTTCGGTGCGTTCGCAAATTTCATCGACCGCGACAGCAATTTCTCGACCACAGGGACGTCGGCAAGTTCGTTCAACAACAACGGATCCGACAACGGCTTCGCTCAAATGGTGGAATTTTCACCCACGATGCATGTACGTCTCCAGGAGAAGATGTATCTGTCATTTGGCGGAACCGTGATGTGGTTGAACGGCATCAGTCAGGTGACGCAGGACGCTTCGTCCGCCTTGCGCAACGGCGATGGTGGTATTCAGGACGATGATTCTTATCTCTTCTACGGTGCCAAGGCGACGTTCAACTGGAAGTTCAACTGAGCGGCCGAGCCCTTTGAGAAGACTCAGGTAAACTCTCTTGCCGCTGGTTCTGTGGCTGGGCGGGTATGTGCTCACCGTCACATTGCTGGACGAGTGGGGGCGATTGACCGTACCATTGGGTTCCGTCAATCAACGCCGCAGGTACGCCAAACTCCATGTCAAAACTGAAATCAAACACGTTCAAGCACGCCATCGGTTCCGGACGCCGTCAGGTTGGCATCTGGAACAGCTTGTGCAGCAATATTGCCGCTGAAGCGATTGCCGCTTCCGGTTACGACTGGGCCTTGCTCGACATGGAACACTCGGCAAGCGATTTGCGTACGGTTCTCAGCCAGTTGCAGGCTTACGAGGACGGCCCGACGGTTCCGATCGTGAGGCCGATCTGGAACGATCCGGTGATCGTGAAGTCGCTGCTCGATATGGGTGCGCCGGGTCTGCTATTTCCCATGATTCAGTCGGTTGAAGAGGCCCAGGCAGCCGTCTCTGCGACCCGTTATCCACCGCATGGCAAGCGTGGCGTATCGATGTCCCAGCGGGGCAATCGCTTCGGACGGATAAAAGACTACTTCGAACGGGTCGAGGAAGAGACCTGCGTCATCGTACAGATTGAAACCGAAGAAGCCCTGTCCCGTGTCGGTGAGATCGCCCAGGTCGACGGTGTCGACGGCGTTTTTTTTGGGCCCGCAGATCTGGCCGCCGACATGGGGATGCTTGGGCAGATCGCAAGCCAGGAATTGTGGGCCAGGATTTCGGAAGGTGCCCGGACCGCCCGAAAGGCCGGTGCCCCCGCGGGAACGCTGGTTGGCGATCCCGGCAAGGCTCTGGAATTGCTGGGCGCTGACTTTGCGTTTGTTGCCTGCAGTTCCGATGTGAACCTGATGGTCAAGAGTGCTGACGCACAGCTGGCAGCAATCAGGGAAGGACTTGGCTGAAACGGCGTTCGGCAGATCACGCTTCAACGGTCTGGTAGGAGCTAGGGCCAAGGGGCAGGGGTGGTACGAGGAAGGAAGACCTATGAAGTTCCAGCGATTGGCCGTCGGCTTCACCCTGTTTCTGGGAATTGCGCTTGCCTCCCTGGCATCCGCGTCCCAGGCTGCCGCCAGCCGATGCCTGGCACTGGCGAACCGTGATGTTCCCGTTGTTCCTGCAGCCGTAAACAGTGTCGCTCTTCAGCCTGGTGAGGTTGGCCTGACATTTGTGGGGCATTCCACTTTCCGGATCGAAAGCCCTGCAGGCGTTGTGGTCGCGACCGACTTCGCCGGTCTAGCAGGAGACGGTCCGGTGCCGGATGTGGTCACCATGAACCATGCCCACGAGACACACTTCACCAATGTGCCGGACCCGGCAATCAAGCATGTATTGCGCGGCTGGGGCGATGGCGGCAAGCCGGCCGACCACAATCTGACAGTCAAGGATGTGTTTATCCGCAACGTTCCGACGAATATTCGTCATTGGTCAGGCGCGACTGAGCGCGACGGCAATTCGGTTTTCATTATCGAGGTGTCGGGCCTCTGCATCGGACATCTAGGCCACCTCCATCATCAACTGACACCGCAACACATCGGCTGGATCGGTCGGCTCGACGTGGTGCTTGTGCCGGTGGACGGTACCTACACGCTCGACCACAGTGCGATGATCCAGGTCGTCAAGGATCTGCGTGCCAGTATCGTCATTCCCATGCACTTCTTCGGACCGTCCACATTGGCGGAATTCATAGCGAAACTGGGCAAAGAACTCGACGTGGAGATTTCCGACAAGCCTTCCGTTGTGATTTCAGAAGCCACCCTGCCGGCCAGGCCAAAGGTTCTCGTCCTGCCAGGATTTTGATCCGGACGGCCAAAACGAATTTATGCCATCGCCACCACGACCTGCCGGTCACCGGTGAACGGTTTTCTGCCGTGCAGCGTCAGGACGTTGTCGAGGATCATGATGTCGCCGGCCTGCCAGGGAAACTTGATTTCGCAGGCCCTGGAAACCTCGCGAACATGCTGCAGGTCGGCAACATCGATTTCCTGGCCATCGCCAAACGTGACATGGCTACCGACAGTCTCGTCGCCGGCCGTCGGGTCAATCGTGCGGGTCGTTTCGCGGCCCGATACGAAGTCTTTCACACTTGCAATGTCTCGATGCCACTGATCGGCCTGATTGTGCCAGCACATCTGCCCGGTGACGGTGTGTTTGAGGACAGCGGGACGGGTGGTGGCCGTCTTGATGCCGAGTTCAGTCCAGGAATACGGTGTGTTCGAGGCCTTCAGGTTGTTCTCCACGGTGGATCTGTCCGTTGTCTCAAAAGTTTCCTGCCAGGACTTGCCGGGACCGGCCGCGTCGTCTGCGTCCCACAGGTGCTGGAGATAGGTAACGCCCCTGTTTTCGAACCTGTCGCGCACATCCGCGTTCAGCCTGCGATAGATTTCGCGCCCGTCGGCAATATGTGTTTCGCCGCCGGTTTGTGCCGGCAGCAGGCAACCGAAATAGACGCGGTTTGGCGACCAGGCTGCATAGGACAGCTCATTGTGCAGGAGAACTTCTTCGGCTGACGGGTATTCGGTGGCGTTGTAGACCTGATCGGCCAGGCCGTGACGCGGGGAATCGCCGCCCACATAGTTGCGAAGGTCAGGACTGACGGTCGCACAGACCGAACGGAACCCAGCGACTGTGCTGACCGGGAAGCCTCTTAGCACAACGGCACCGGCGCGATGCACAAGATCTTCGAGAACGGCTGCGTTTGCACCGATCTTGTCTATCAGGGCCTGCTCGCGGTTTGCCTCGTCTTCGTCTGCGTGAATGACCAGAGGCATCGGTTTGCCGTTTATCAGCGGAACAGCGTGCATAAGGTCAGGTCCTGTATTCCGGTTGACTGCGATCCAGCTGCCGTCTGATCGCGGCAAAATGGCCTGAAGTTTGCTCATCGACGGCCTGAAACGCAGGTGCCATCCGGTCGGCATCGGTTTCGTCGATGACCTTGAGCGGCAATCCCGACGACAGGGCGATGTTCTGATAACGCGCTGCGGTCTCCAGGTAGTAAAAATCGTCGAAGGCCTGGGCAACGTTGGGTCCGGTCACCGTAATCCCGTGGTGGGCCATCAGCATGATCGGATGGTTGCCCAGGGCATGCGCGATCCGTCCGCCTTCATCTTCATCCAGGGCGACGCCGCCGAAATCATCGTCGTAGGCAATCCGGCGGTGAAACCGCAGACAGTCCTGATGACAGTTCTGTAGCCGCCCGCCTTGCGTGCACATGATGGCCGTGGAGTAGGGCGGGTGGGCATGCATCACGCACCGCGCGCTTGGCACCCGCTCGTGGATTGCGCTGTGAATGAAGAACGCAGTCGCTTCGACCATTCCGTCACCGTCCAGGATCTGGCCGTCGCCGTCCATCAGGAGCAGCGAAGACGCTGTCGCCTCCGACCAGTGATCGCCCTGACGGTTCACCAATATGCCTGCAGGTGCGGATCCGTCTTCATCGACAGCCAGACTGAAATGATTGCAGATACCCGATTGCCAGCCAAGATGCGCGGCCCATCTGAGGGCAGCAGCCAGCTCTTCGCGTTGTTCCCGATGGTTCATTCTCTCCCCCTCCAAATCAATCTGCGTGCTTTGCGACCACGGCACACCGGGCACAAAGTCCGCTGATCTCGATTGTTGTCTGTTCCGGTTTGAATTTTCGCGTTTCGCTCCACGACGTCAAGCGGTTCGTTACCACATCGTCGGCAAACTCTTCCACATGATCACAGGCGCGGCAGATGGCAAAGGAAATCACGCCGGCATCGTGGCAGTTGGAGTGACTGCAGGCGACGAACGCATTGACGCTTTCAAGCCGGTGAACCAGCCCATAGTCGCGCAACTTCTCGAGCGCGCGATAGACCTGGAGCGGCGCCCGGAAACCATCGTCCCTCAGTCGGTCGAGTATCGTGTAAGCGCTCAACGGGATCTGGGCTTGCGTCAGGGTATCGAAGACAAGGTTCTGGTTCTTGGTCAGGGGCGGTGCTTGGGTTGCCATCAGGGCCTCCTCGTTTCGAGATCAGGTCGGCGCAGGATCCGGGCCAAAGGCAGCAGGCTTGCAACGAACAGCCCTAGTGCCGCCACGACGATCGACGGACCCGAAGGGGTGTCGAATTGCAGTGAGCCGGTGAGGCCCCCGAGCACCGCCAGGGTGCCCAACCCGATGGCGAAAAGCGCCATCTGTTCCGGTGTTGCGGCGAAACGCCGGGCGGTGGCGGCAGGAATGATCAGCAGCGACGTGATCAGCAGGATGCCGACGATCTTCATGGCGATGGCAATGACGCCGGCCATCAGCAACATGAACACGACACGGGCACGATCAGGCTTGAGACCCTCGGCCTGCGCCAGGTCGACGCTCAGGGTTGCTGCAAGCAATGGCCGCCATAGCCATACGACCAGGCCAAGGATGACAGCGCCGCCCGAATAGATCACGCCGATATCGGCAACAGAGACAGATAAAATGTCGCCAAACAGAAATGCCATGAGGTCGATCCTCACCCACGTCATGAAGGCAAGCAGGACCAGTCCGAGGGCGAGCGTTGAGTGAGACAGGATGCCAAGCAGGGCATCTGTGGATAACGAGCCCCGCTTGTCCAGAAAGATCAGTGTGAGCGAAACCACGGCGGAGACTGCAAACACACCGGCCATCATATTGATGTCAAACAGCACGGCGATGGCAACGCCCAGCAGAGCCGAATGTGCCATCGTGTCGCCGAAATAAGCCATGCGCCGCCACACGACGAAGCAGCCCAAGGGTCCGGCAATGGCGGCGATGCCGATGCCGGCGATTATGGCGCGGGTAAAAAAGTCATCCAGCATGACGTTCTCCAGTCTGATCCGGGAGGTCGCCTTCAGCACTTTTCCCATGGCCATGATCGTGACCATGATCGTCGTCGTGATGATGGCCGTCGCCCGGGTGGCAATGATCGGTAACCGAACCGTCGAGGTGGCGGACCCGGCCATCGGGCAGATGAGTATGGTCGTGATGATGCCGGTAGACAGCTAGCGTCTCTGCGGCACGGGTCCCGAACAACTGAACGTATTCAGGGCTCGTTGCGACGGTGTCGGGCGTGCCCCGGCAGCAGACATGCCCGTTGAGGCAAACCACCGTGTCGGTCTGGGCCATGACCACATGAAGGTCGTGGGATATGAGCAAAATACCGCAACCGGTCTCGTTCCGGATCTTCACGATCAGATCGTAGAGCGCAACTTCGCCGGCGAAGTCGACGCCCTGCACCGGTTCGTCCAGAACCAGCAGGTCGGGCTTGCCGATCATGGCGCGGGCGAGCAGGGCCCGCTGGAACTCGCCTCCCGACAGGTTCTGGACTTCCGAGCCGGCGAGTGCGGTAATCCCCACCGCGTCCAGAGCGATGTCGATTTCGGCGTTGCTATACGGTCGTGTGATGGTCATCAAGCGCCGAACGGTGAGAGGCAGGGTCCAGTCGACCGCCAGCTTTTGCGGCACATATCCAATCGAAAGGTTTTCGGATCTGTGCACCCGGCCTTCGTCGACAGGCAGGAGGCCGATAGCGGCCTTGGCCGTGGTACTCTTGCCGGACCCGTTGGGCCCGATCAGCGTCACGATTTCACCAGGTGAAACACTCAGGTCGATCCCACGCACGAGCCATCGCCCCGAACGCTGCACGCCAACCCCCGAAAGACTCATGAGAGCTTTAGTGTCGGGTGTCTGTTCTGATGCCATTTTGCCTCCGGAATGCCGCTGGTTTGCGTCCCGCGGGATCAAAGGGCGTCAATAACCCTTGTCTGCGCTTATTGCATACGTTATAGCATTACGCAATGTAATGAAATTACATAACATATGTCCAGGTTGCGTACCGTCTTTGCCAAAGGAGAAGCCCGATGAAAGCTGTTCGAAGTGTTCTGATGACCGTCCTGCTGATGCTCACGGGCGGATTGGTCTTTGTCGTGAACGTTGCGGCGGCATCCGACGTGAACAGAGTGGTGGTATCGATCAAGCCAATTCAGTCATTGGTCGCTGCCGTCATGAAGGGGGTTGGCGAGCCGCATCTGATCGTGAAAGGGAACGCATCTCCTCACACTTATGTCATGAAACCATCCGATGCCCGGGCCCTTGAGAGCGCGCGCGTAGTGTTCTGGGTTGGGCCCGAGCTCGAACGTTTTCTGGAAAAACCGATAGTGACATTGGCGGGAGAGGCCAAGATCGTTTCGCTGGTGGAAGTCGGCGGTCTGGAGAAACTGAAGTTTCGGGAAGGTGGTCCCTTTGAGGACCATGGGGAAGAAGAGCACGAAGCTCACGACGCCCACGAGGAGCACGAGGAGCACGAGGAGCATGAAGCAGGCGAGACCGACATGCACATCTGGCTCGACCCAGCCAATGCCAAGGTCATGGTGTCGGCGATTGCCGAAGCCTTGTCCGAGACAGACGACGGTAATGCCTCGAAATACCGGGACAATGCCGCGGTGCTGACCAGAAAACTTGATGCCCTGATTGCTGAACTGGGCCGGGAACTTACCGCTGTCCGTGACCGCCCTTTTATCGTGTTCCACGACGGTTACCAGTATTTCGAGAAGCGCTTCGGTCTGAAGGCGGCCGGGTCCATAACCGTGAATCCGGACGTCATGCCCGGCGCCCGGCGGGTTTCGGAGATGCGCGACAAGGTTTCGCGTCTTGGTGCGACGTGTGTTTTTGCCGAACCGCAGTTTGAGTCGAAACTCGTGCGCGTGGTAACCCAAGGGACATCCGCCAACGCAGGTACTCTCGATCCCATGGGTGCAGCTCTCCAAGACGGCCCGGAACTCTATTTCGAGCTCATGCGGGCCATGACCCGAGCAATCAGAAACTGCCTTTCCAAGCCGGGTTGAGGCCGACCGGCTCTTGGCCCTGTCAGAAACACGACTGAAAGTTAAGGCGTCTCAAGCGATGTCGTGCGGATCATGCGGCGGCGCTGACCGGAGAAATCGTTGATCGGATAGTGCAGCGTGAAGCGGTTGTCCCACAGGACCACGCCGCCCGGTTGCCAGCGAAAGCGGCAGGTGAATTCGTGCCTTTCCATGTGATCGAAAAGGTAGTGCAGCATGGGCTCGCTTTCCTCTTCGCTCATGTCCTCGAAACGGTTGGCGAACATCCGGTTGAGATAGAGCGCCTCGCGGCCGGTTTGCGGATGCCGGTGAACAACCGGCCAGACGGCAGAGAATTCCGGATCCTCGCGGTGCTCGTACCAGTGATAGGCATGGTTTGCCCGAAGGCCACGAAGAACCTGTTTGAAACCCTCAGACAGCGTATCAAAGGCGGCGATCGTGCTGGCAAACCCCGTGTCCCCGCCAACCTCAGGCACGTCGAGCCCGTGCAGTATCGAAACATAGCCCCGCGGTGACATCCAGGTGACGTCGGCGTGCCAGCTTTGTCCGCCGAACATGACCGCGTCGTTCACGTCGCGAAGCAGTTCCAGGACATCGGGACAGTCATCAAAGCCGTTGTTGACGATGGGATGGAGAAAGGGTGGCCCAAAGCGGCCGCCCAGCGCGCTCAACTGGAAACGATCGAGATCCTGTCCCGGGACATAGAGGACCAGATGCCGGTCAAGAGCCGTCTTGAGCGCCGTGAAGTCGGTCCCGCTCAGGCGGGCAAGTTCGATCTCAGTGACGGTCGCTCCGAGGGCGCCGGTAACGGGTGACACGTTCATGCCCTAGACCAGTTTTCTTGCTGTGAAAGGTGCCAAATTGCCCCTCTTTGCTGCCGACGGAAAGTCATTTCAGAACAAACGCCGCCGGTCCATGCGGATGCAAGCATCCCATGACCACCTTCTTTGCAACCGCGCATTCCAGGCGTGCTTGGAGTTCGTGTTTCAGGCACTCGGCGCGGTAGATCCAGTGGAAGGATTTCTGGACGTTATCGCAGTCGCACGCCACAGCGCGGCACATCTTGCTGTTGATGGCGTATTTCATCTCCCGCCAGATGTCGCTGCAGTACTTGCCAAGCTCGGGGATGGTCTTGCACCAGCCTAGCATGACGTCCTTGAAGGTTTCCGTGCCAAAAGGCCCCCGGCTGAAGAGCGTGATCATGTCGTTCTCCACCTGGGCGAACGCGGCGGCGTCGAACGTGCCGCTTCGAATGGCAGCGGTCACGATATCCATCGCCCGACTGGATCCGTCGAACAGGTCTGCGGTCCACTGGATCTGATCGCGCACAAGCGGAACGATTGGCGCATAAGGCATGATGGAAGAGGGAAAAAGGTCCAAAAAGGCATCGCGTTGCGCCTTGATCGCCTCCTTCGACAGCGCCGTAGCCGACGCGCCGCCCTTCACGGACTGGCCGATCCCGATCAGAGATTTCAGCAGGATCTGCGCACGGGCACCTGCGCTTGAGTCGCCCAGCATGTCGTTCAGGATGTCGCTCATACCCGGCAGGCCGTTTTTCTTGGCGGTCTCCTCCAGCTTAAGAAGGGCTTCCCCCAGCCTGACCGTTGCGTCCACATCATAAGCGCCCATGTCGAAGGCCTCATTGATCTCCAGCAGCAGGGGCCCAAGAGCCTCGGCATAGGCGACCGAAGACGTCAGTGCTCCAGGCGCGGTCAAACCCGCCCCAAGGTTGTTGACGGCGTGACCCGACCCACGCGCCAGCGCTTCAGACCGAATGACATAGGACACGAACCGGCCTTCCTCGGTGCCGGACGCCCGGGCGGCTGCCGCCATGTCGCGATGTGCAGCGGCATTGGCCTTCTGGCTGCGTGCCTCCTGAATTCTGGTTGCTGCGGCATCGTACGCCTCGTTGAATGCAAAGGCGGGTCCAGCGAATACGAGACCCAGGCCAACAACAAGCAGTCTCAACATCCCCGTTATCCTTTGCGCAGGCACAACATCAAACGGATATTCATTGAAGTGGCCGTTGTTGTCAGCAACTTTTCCCTGTTGGCGAAGCCACCACTGACAATGTTGGCGAAGTCATCACCGACAATCTCAACGCCGCTCAGCGACCAGTCCGATCTATCTCCTGGCCACCACCGGTTCAAACCCCTTTGGCACGCCGGCCTTGACGAAGGCGCCATGGGTAGGTTCGCCGTCGAGATGGCGTTCCATGACTTTGCGCGCAGAGATCAGCTTGTCCAGGTCGATGCCGGTCCGCAAACCCATCGCCTCGAACATGAAGACCAGATCCTCTGTCACCACATTGCCGCTGGCGCCTGGCGCAAACGGACACCCGCCCAGGCCGCCGAGGCATCCGTCGAATTCACGAACACCGGTCTCGAGGGCAGCATAGGCATTGGCCAGTCCCAGCCCGCGCGTGTCGTGAAAGTGGGCACCGACGTCGAGACCGCCGGCGATCGACTGCACTGTCTTGAATATTTCCACGACCTGCCGTGGATTGCCGTAGCCCACTGTGTCGGAGATTCCAATTCGGTCCGCGCCGGCAGAAACATAGGCTTCCGTCAGGCGGTAGACCGATGCCGGGTCGACTGTTCCGGCAATAGTGCATCCAAAACAGGTCGCAAGGCCACCGTTGAGCATGACATTGGCATAGGCAGGGTCGGAATTCCTGAGTGCCACGATATTCGCGAACTCGTCAAGCGACTGTTGGTGGGTCTTGCGAACATTGCTGAGATTGTGTGCCTCGGACGCGGACATGACGAAGTTGAGTTGATCGACACCGGCCTTGAATGCGTTCTCCGCACCTTTAAGATTTGGCGCCAGTGCCGACACCGTGAACCCGCCCATCTGCTTCGCGGCTCGTACCACGTCGCCACTGTCGGCCAGTTGCGGGAGCAGGCCTGGTGGAACGAAGGATCCGGCCTGGATCTTGGCGACACCGGCTTCCTTCAGTGCGGCAATCCATTCGATCTTGGCCGCAGTCGGCATGATCACGGAAGTGGCCTGAAGTCCGTCCCGGGGACCAACTTCGTGAACAAGAACATCGATGTCGTCGTTCATGGGTTGGATCTCCTAACGTCCCTTGAATTCCGGTTTGCGTTTTTCATTGAACGCGCGCACGCCTTCGGTCCGGTCCTCGGTGTTGATGAGGCGGTTGTAGGCCTCAAGTTCGAATTGATAGCCGGTGTACCAGTCGAGTTGATCTGCGGCAGACACGGCCCGTTTCGCCCGCATGATCGACAGGGGTGCGTTCGCCGCGATCTTTCGTGCCGTTGCGAGCGTCTCGTCGATAAGGGTGTCGGGAGGGCATAGCTTGTTGACGAGCCCCCATTCGAGAGCCTGTTCAGCGGTGAACGCCTCGCCAGTCAGGATGATCTCCTTGGCCCGCCGCTCGCCGACAGCGTTGGGAAGGTTTTGCGTTCCCATGCCACCTGGCATGATGCCAAGGGTTGTCTCGGTCAACGCGAACCGAGCTTCGGTTGAGGCATAGATGAAGTCGCAGTTGAGGGCAGTCTCGCAACCGCCGCCATAGGCCACCCCGTTGACCGCTGCAATGATCGGCACAGGACAGGCCCGCATGGCGTGAACGCCCTGTTCGAAGATGGCATGCTGGCGCTGCCAGTCGTCTTCGCTCATTGAGTTGCGCTCTTTCAGGTCGCCACCGGCACTGAAGGCCTTGTCGCCGCGGCCGGTGAGAATAACGCAGCGGATGCCTTCCGGATCGACGTAGAGTGCACGCATGATTTCTGTTTGCTCAAGGCCCATCTGGGTGTTGCGCGCATTGCGGACATGCGTGCGATCGAACATGACCAACAGAATGTGTTCGTCGATTCGTTCCACATGAAGCGTTTCGAAATCCGTACGCATGCTCAAGGCACTCCCTTACAAATCAAACAAAACTAGGTTTCTCCCGCAGGTCGCCGTTCTGCCAGAGGTAGGCGATGACCAGCGGTTCATCCGACGTGTGAAACCCATGACTGACCTGGGGGGCATGATAAAGCACGTCGCCCGCCCTCCGGACTGCCGGTTCCGTGTCTCCAAGGCTGCACAACGCACATCCGGCGAGAAGCGCATAGATTTCCTCCGCCACGTGGCGATGAGGCGGATACTTGAGATGCGGTCCGTACACAGCGATCCCGGCACGCACACGCGTGCTGACAAAAGGGCCGTGATTGCCGATGATCTCGGCGTAAGCGTAATTGGACAGCATGTCATCGCCCACCGCGCTGTCCGCGCTGGTGTAACTCTGTTCCCATCTGAGTGACGCCCGGTGGCGCACGAAGAGCGCCGTCAAATCCGCCGTCTCGGCATTGGCCAAGCCAAGCGCCTGCTCGAGCGTGTCGGAAGCGTTGAGATGTACGGGCATCGTGCCCGACCAGTCCTGGCCCCAATCGGCAATGGCGGCGCGAAATCGCTGCACGTCGGGGTCGGGATGCGCCTCGACAAACGCGACGAGGGCATCCAGCAGGACTCGGTCGGTGGTTTCTTCTGTTCGAAGGCTCATGCTGTTTCCGGATCAAACGAAAGTTGATTTTTCCCGCAGGTCGCCGCTCTGCCAAAGATAGAAGATGACCAGAGGGTCGTCTGTCATGCGGAAGCCGTGCGTCAGCATTGACGGCACATGAATCACATTGCCGGTGTTGCGTACTTCCGGATCCGCATCGTCGCCCAGACGGAATTCAGCTGAACCGGCGAGGATCACATAAATCTCCTCGGCTTGATGGCGGTGCGGCGGATAGTCGACATTCGGGCCAAACACCCCGACGCCGGCACGAACCCGGTCGCTGACAAACGGTCCGCGTTTGCCGATGATCTCGGCGTAGCCATAGTTGGCCAGCATGTCATCGCCGACAGCCTTGTCCGCGCTGGTGTAGCTCTGCTCCCAGTACCGAGTGGCGCGCTCGCGCACGTATGCCTCCATCAATGCCCTGGTCCCGGAACTGGTTTGTGGCAGCGACTGCTCAAGGATATCCGATGCCGCCAGATGGGCGGGTGATACGCCGGACCAGTCCTTTCCCCAATTGGCGACAGGTTCCCGAAATCCGTCAATCCTGGTGTCGGGGTGGGCCGCGACGTAGGTCAATGTCGCATCCAGCAGGGCCTGGTCGGCCGCCTTGTCTATCCCTGCAGTCATGGCATTAACTTCCATTGTAAGTTCCATTGTCATCCGTGTGCAGATCTCATTTCAGCCGCCTGCTCAGTATCGTCCATCCGCTCATGGATCCAAACACGCGGCCAGTCCGCAACTCACCCACCCGTCAGGTCTTGTAATGGGGAGCGATTCGGTCCAGCCGCCGCAGAAGGGCCGGCCATTCGTTTTCTCCCGGCGCCGAACCGTGATTGACGAGCCTGGCGTTCTCCGCCGCAATCTCGTCGGGGAGCGTGCGGAAGGGTTTGCCCATGGCGTGAAGCTGAGTGACGATGCGGCATTGGTAGATCAACCAGTACATCCGCATGAAGGCTTCCGGCACGGTTGACCCAACTGTTGTCAGCCCGTGATTGCGCATGATCATGTTGTTCTTGGTGCCAAGACATTGGGCAATGTAGGCCCGCTCGTCTATGTCGTGGGAGAACCCGTCATAGTCGTAGTAGACGAGATCGTTGCTGAAGTAGGCCGATGTGCCGCAGATTTCCGGCAGGCCATCCTCAAGGCACGCAATCGCGACAGCTTCAGGCGTATGAGTATGCACAACGCAGCCAACATCCGGCCGCGCATCGTAGACCGCGCCGTGTATGACGAAACCGGCCGGTGCAACCTCACTGTCTTGAGTGAGTTCGTTTCCGGTCACGTCTACTTTTGCCAGGTTTGACGCCGTGGCCTCGTCGTACATAAGTCCGTGCCGGTTCATGAGGAAGCTGTTGTCAGCAGCGGGGACGCGCGCCGAAATGTGGTTCCACACAAGCATCGTCCAGCCGAAATGTTCGGCAAGTTGCAGGGCAGCGGCGAGCTGGGTTCGCTGGTCCCATTCCGCATCGGAACATTCAGTTGGGCGCGACGATGGCAGTGATTGAACGCTCATGATGGTGTCTCCCCGTTGTCGCTGGTTTCCCGGTTGACGATCACACCGGCCTCAAACAGTCGGGATATCTGTTCTGTGGTCAACCCTGCTTCCCTCAGAACTTCCGCACTGTGTTCCCCCAGCATGGGGGCTGGCGTCGGCGTCCGGCGTTGACCGCCGGTAAACCGGTTGGCCGGTCGCATATGCCTGACGACGCCTTCCTTCGGATAGTTCATGGTTTCGAACAGGCCGACCTCGCCCAGGTGAGGATCATCCAGAAGATCGTCCAGACTGTTGAAGGCAAAGGCCGGGATGTCCATCTTGCCAAATATCCCGATCCATTCGGTGGTTGTTCTGGATTCCAGCGACCCGTTTCTGATCTTGAAAAACTCGCTGACATTCTCGAGTCTCGCCGGCACGGTTGCAAACTTCGGGTCCGCCGCCAGTTCGGGCCTGCCGATAGCGTCGAAAAACGCATGGGCCTGCCGATCCGTATTTGCAGAGATGCAGATGTAGCCATCCTTTGTGCGGATGGGGCGGGCATTGGGGTCGAGAATGCGAGCGTCCCCGGCTTCGCCGCGCGGCGGCTCAAAGGCCTTCTGTCCAAAATGTTCCTGGAGGACGAAGCTTGCCACGTTCTCAAACATGGGGACCTCGACGGACTGTCCCTGGCCGGTCAGGTCACGGGCCCGCAACGCGAGCAGGATCATCTGGACAGCGATCAGGGCGACAAGGTGGTCGGCGACGACCATGGGAACAAACTGTGGCGCGCCGGTCTGGCGCTCGAAGCACGCCGCAATTCCGGCACCTCCCTGAATGATCGTGTCGTAGGCTGGTTTGTCGAAGTAGCGGCCGTCGCGGCCAAAGCCCATCATCATGCAGTGCACGACCTTTGGATTGATCCTGATGGCGTCTTCGAAGGTCAAACCCAGTTTCGCGAGCGCTGTGCTGCGCATATTGACCACGATAACATCCGCACTCTCGATCATGGCCCGGACTGCGGCCTGTCCTTCAGGTTTCTTCAGGTCTATGGCCAGGGACCGCTTGTTCCTGTTCATCTGCAGGAATTTTGGCGACAGCTCGCCGGAACGCGAGGCCCCGCCCATGCGCCGCAGAATATCGCCGTCCGGTGCCTCAATCTTGATGACCTCCGCGCCGTAGTCCGCGAGGAACTGTGTCGCGACCGGGCCGACCACCACGGAAGTGAAGTCGAGAACCTTTACGCCGCTGAGCGGACCGTCTGTCAGGAGAGGGGCCTGATCGTCAATCATTGTCAGCTGCCATTCCTGCCGTTTTTCCAGTCGTACAGAGTATGAATGAGGAAATAATAGGCAACAAACGAATATATATGGCCTATAACTGCGTATGGCGCATCAATTGGCCGGAACTGAGAAGTGGATCAGGAAAACGATATGGAACATCTGGACGTTCTTGGGCTCCAGGCCTTTGTCAGTGTTGCCGAGCAGGGAAGTTTTCGGCTTGCGTCAGCGCGGCTGAACCTCTCGGCCACGGCGGTCAGCAGGCGCGTGCAGAAACTGGAGGAAAATCTGGGTTGTCTTCTGCTCAGCAGAACCACCCGGAGCGTCACCCTGACGCCGGTCGGGGCGGAGTTTCTCCCACGCGCGCAGGAACTGTTGAACGGGATGGAAGGGGCCTTCGAGGAGTTGCGCACCAAGGGCCGCTTCGGCGAAGGGGCGCTGACCATCGGCTGTCTTCCGACCATTGCATCATACTATTTCCCGGCAATTCTGACCAAGTTCACCGAACAGGCACCGAACCCGGTCCGGATATTTGATCTGTCGGCAACGGACATTCTGGAATATGTCCGAACCGGAAAAGTCGATTTTGCAATTTCCTTCATTGGAGCCGACTTTCACGACCTGACGATTACACCGCTCTACACCGAACCCATGGTCGCCGTTACCGCGCCGGGAAACACACTTGCCGACAAGACCGCGCTCAACTGGCGGGATCTGGCCGGTCAAAGGCTGATCTCGATCGGATCCCTGAGTGGAACACGACGCTTGATTGATTCATCTCTCCAGGCCCATTCAATCGAGCTCGACTGGTCGTACGAAGTGCAGCACCTCTCAACAGCAATCAACTTCGCCAAAGCCGGCCTCGGCATAGCGGTGCTGCCGAGGATCGCGACGGAGCTGGTTCACCCTCACATGATCGCACTGGATCTTCTCGAGCCCACTGTCGTGCGCAGAATCGGCATGATAAGGCGAAATGATTTTGCCCTGCCACCGGCCGCAAAGGCGCTGCACGATATCATTATCCACCATTTGCGTGAGGCGACACGGAATGTTGCCGCTTGAGCAATCCTGGGATTGCATTCATGAGCGACACGCAGGATTAGTCCGGTTATTTGCACTTGTAGAATGCCCGTCCCACAGCCGATACTTTGGCCGAGGCTGCCATGACCACAGAAACATCAATCCAGTTCCCGCACCTGTTCACGCCGATAGAACTTGGCGGCAAGATCATTCGAAACCGTATCGTCTCCACGGGTCACCACACCTATCTGTCGGACTTTGCGCCTGACGAAAACCTGATCGCCTACCATGAAGCCCGCGCTCGGGGTGGTGCTGGCCTTATCATCGTGGAAATTGCCGGTGTCCATCACACGGCGACCTTTTCGGACGGCCTCCTGATGGCGACCTCACGCGATTGCATTCCCGGCTATCGGGCGCTGGTGGAGGCCTGCCATAAACACGGCGCGTGCGTTTTTGCCCAGCTCTTCCATCCCGGCCGGGAGATCCGGATGACCCGTGATGGCTTTCAGGCGATAGCATATGCGCCGTCCGAGGTGCCCAACGAACGCTTCCATATCATGCCCCGGAAAATGTCGGCGGACATGGTTCGCGAAATCGTCGAAGGCCATGCCAGGGCAGCGGAGTACCTCGCCGAGTCAGGTATCGATGGTCTGGAGATCGTGGCAAGCCACGGCTATCTGCACGCGCAGTTTCTGAATCCGGCAACCAACCAGCGCGACGATGAGTATGGCGGCACGTTTGACGGCCGACTCAGATTTGTCCGGGAGACCATCCAAAGTATCCGTTCAAGGGTCGGCAACATGGCGCTGGGCATGCGCATTTCGGGAGACGAACTCGATCCGGCAGGATTGAGCGCCGACCTGGTATTGAAAATCTGCACGGCACTGCAGGATGACGGTCTGCTCGACTATTTCAATGTCACCGCCGGCACGTCGGCGTCGCTCGGTGGCTCGGTCCATGTGGTCCCGCCCATGGGCCTCGCAGCCGGATACACCGTCCCCTTTGGGGCTGCCGTCAAGAAAGTCACGGACAAGCCGGTTATCGTCACGGGCCGGATCAACCAGCCCCAGGTCGCCGAAGGCATCCTGGCGGCGGGAGATGCCGATCTGTGCGGCATGACCAGGGCTATGATTTGCGATCCGCGTATGCCGGAGAAAGCCAGGGCGAACAGGGTTGACGATATCCGGGCCTGCATTGGCTGCAATCAGGCCTGTATCGGCCGGGCTCAGCGCAGCCATGGGGTTTCCTGCATTCAACATCCAGAATCGGGTCGTGAAGTAAGATTTGGCACGCGCCCGGTTGCCGCCGCGAAGAAGACCGTCATGGTGATCGGTGGTGGTCCCGGTGGCATGAAGGCGGCATCCGTTGCCGCGGAACGAGGTCACGAGGTCTTGCTCTTTGAAGCCGCGGTTCAGTTGGGCGGCCAGGCGCGTTTGGCTTGTCGGTTGCCCGGCAGGGAAGAGTTTGGCGGAATCATCACAAATTTTGAACGCGAGATGACGCTGGCAGGCGTTACCGTGAAGACTGGAACGGTGGTTGATCTGGCGCTGGTCGAACAGGTTCGTCCCGATGCAATAGTCCTCGCAACCGGTGCGCAACCATATGTGCCGCACATCGAGGGTGCCCAGGAAGCTCATGTGGTCACGGCCTGGGATGTGATCGAAGGACGTGCCAATGTCGGAGCGTCGGTCGTCATTGCAGACTGGAAGTGCGACTGGATCGGCATCGGTCTTGCCGAAATGCTCGCAGTCCAGGGTTGCCGTGTACGGCTCTGCATCAACGGTGCCGAGCCTGGTGAATCCATACAGAACTGGACCCGTTACCACTATCTTGGTCACCTCTATAAACTTGGCGTGGAGTTCCATCCACATGTCAGGGTGTTCGGCGCGGATGCCGACACGGCCTATTTCCAGAACACGATCACTGATGAACCGGTCATTCTGGAGGACACGGATACCCTCGTTCTGTCACTTGGGCACCTTTCCGAGCGAGGCCTCGAAGACGACCTTCACGGCCGGGAGTTCGAAGTTCACTCAATCGGCGATTGCGTTACGCCGCGCACAGCCGAGGAGGCGGTCTATGAAGGGTTGCAGGTCGGGTGCCTGCTCTGACGGGACTAAGCTGACGCAAGAACGGCAAGAGTGTACCCGTCCGATAGCAACACAAAGTGGACGTCCGCGTTGAGGTCCACCCGCGTTGAGGCCAACTAGCAATGGCCTCTGGACTTCACGATTGGCGCTGCCGTACTTTGACAACCAGTGCGGCGGAGGACCACAGACCATGGATGCCCTGATTATCCTGATAAGCGTGTTTGCCATCTTTATCCCGGCCTTGATGCTGCCGGGTCCCGATTTTGTGGCGGTGGTCCGCTCGTCCATGGCCCACGGGGCGATGGCCGGGTTCCAGACGACACTCGGTGTTTCCCTTGGACTGGGGTTCTACGCGAGCCTGAGTCTGCTTGGACTGTCGGCCATTCTGGTTGAATACCAGTGGCTGGCGTGGACCGTACGGATCCTGGGCGGCGGCTATCTCGCCTTTCTGGGGATCCGGCTGATCCTGACGAAACCTCAGCCGATCGATGTCTCGGCGGCTTCCGGAAAACCGCGCGGCAATGCATTTGTGTTCGGGTTCCTTGTGACACTTACAAATCCCAAGGCCGTGGTTCTGTTCACAAGCGTATTTGCAACCGCCGTGACGGAGACAACGCCCGTGTGGCTGATGGGCGTGATGATCGCCCTGGTCACTGCAAGTTCATTGATCTGGTATTCGATAGTTGCCGTGTTTATGTCCTCGACACCCGTCATCGCCCGGTTTCGAAACGCCCAACATTGGATCGAACGCGCTGCAGGCGTCTGTTTTGTAGTGATCGGTGGAAAGATACTGGCGGACAGCCGAAACCCCCTGACACCGTAATTCTTGTGACAGCCGTCCCAATATGATTTATGCGACACGGCAGACGAGAACGACGGTTGGGTGAGGGGACCTGCTCATGAATTTAAAGACTGAGAAGAGTGCGTCGGCGGATGCGTTGGGCTTTGGTACGCAGATCCGCAAATCGCCCTATTTCGACGCCACCGTGCGCTGGGGTGCAAAAGGATTTTCCGTCTACAACCACATGTATATCCCGCGCGACTTCGGTGATCCGGTCGGAAATTTCTGGAGCCTGGTCAATGACGCGATCCTGTGCGACGTGGCGGTCGAGCGCCAGGTCGAGATTACCGGACCCGATGCTGCCCGGTTTGTCCAGATGCTGACGCCGCGCAACCTGTCCAAACTTGCTGTCGGTCAATGCAAGTACATCCTCATCACCAGCGCCCAGGGTGGCATCATCAACGATCCCGTCCTGTTGCGTCTCGGGGAAGACCAATTCTGGATATCGTTGGCCGACAGTGATGTTCTGCTGTGGGCCAAGGGCGTTGCCGTCAACGCCGGCTTGAACGTCGCCATCCGGGAACCGGACGTGTCGCCGCTGCAACTTCAGGGCCCACGGTCAGGGGAAATCATGAAGGCCGTGTTCGGCGAGGTCATCGAAGACCTGCGCTACTTCTGGCTTACTGCAGTCGACCTTGACGGCATACCGCTGATCATCTCGCGCACAGGCTGGTCCAGCGAACTGGGTTACGAAATTTACCTGCGCGACGGCGCCCGCGGTGACGATCTGTGGGAACATTTGATGGCGGTCGGCGGACCATTGGGGCTGGTTCCCGGTCACACATCATCGATCCGCCGGATCGAAGGCGGCATGCTGTCCTACCACGCGGACATGGATATCGACACCAACCCGTTCGAATTGGGGCTCGACCGGCTGGTCGATCTGGAAATGGAGGCAGACTTCATCGGCAAACAAGCCCTGGCCGACATCAAGCGCCAGGGTGTGCAGCGGTTGCAGGTCGGCATCGAGATCGGCGGCCCGCCCCTTGCCGCGCCCAACACCGTTCCGTGGCCCATTATCCAGGGGACCGACCGGATCGGTCACGTCACCTCGGCAATCTACTCCCCCCGACTGGAGCGTAACATTGCTTTAGCCATGGTCGCTGTCGGGCACAGTGCTGTCGGCACAGAAGCCGAACTTGTGACGGCTTCGGGAAGCAGGCACGCCAAGGTCGTGCCCAAACCATTTTATGATCCGAAGAAACAACTGGCGTCGGCCAAAATCTGACCTTGGCATTACGGTGGCGGGCGCGAGTAACACTCTTCTGCCTGGTCACAGATCAATCAACCGCTGCCCGCTGGCGAACACTTGCGTCCATGTCAGAATGCGCACCGACTTGCGCAGGCCGGTTGGCCAGAACGGATCCTCCTCGACGAGGCCGCATACCAGGCTTTCGTCGCCAGCCTCAACAACCCAGAGGCCGCCGGCACCTGTTCCGTCGGACTCCCTCAAAGGTCCGGCAGATTCCACATGCGCGGCGTGACGCTCCAGAAATGCCAGATGATCCGGCATATGTTTCGCTCTCACATCATCACCGGTGTCCGGATTGTCCTCGAACAGAACGACAAATTTCATGATCAATCTCCTCGTTTCATGACGCTTGAGGGAGTCATAGAGCGGCAAGAATGCCGGTTGAAGGAGAATGAATGCAGACATAATCTGCAGAAATGCAGTCTAAAAACTGGAATGACCTGCGATTCGTACTGGCCCTGAAACGCGGCCAAAGCCTGGCCGCCGCCGCGCGCCTGCTGGACGTCGACGATACCACTGTGTCGCGCAGGCTCAATGCGCTTCAGCAAGCAACCGGCACCCGGTTGTTCGAGCGCCGTGCAGATGGCGTTTTACACCTGACACCCGACGGGGAGGCGGCGGCGCACCATGCCGAAGCCATGGAACATCAGATGGATCTTCTGACCGAGACGCTTGGGTCCGACAGGGAAGGAGTTGCCGGTGTGGTACGCCTGACGTCTGTCCCGATCGTGATCAACCGTCTGCTGACACCACGGATTGGCGGTCTGCTTGAGGCCCACCCTGATCTGGAGGTTGAACTCATCCCAGACAGCCGCGACTTCAGCCTGACCCGTCGTGAGGCCGACCTGGCGATCCGTCTCGCGCGGCCGGCCACCGGAGGAAGCGCAGTCAAGGCGCGGCGGATCGGGCATCTTGAATACGGGGTCTATGCGTCGCACGAAGTGCTGGCGGACGACGTGAGCCACCTGCCGTGGATTACCTATGAAGACGCGATGGCGCACATACCCCAGGCCAGATGGGTGGCAAGAACAGCGAGGGGTCGTGGCGATGCCGTCTCCGGTGTGCGGGTCCACGATGCTGAGACCGCCTTCGAGGCCGCCGTTGCCGGCCTCGGCCGGGCAGTGCTCCCCAGTCTGGTTGCTGATCAGGACGAGCGCCTTTGCCGCGCAACGCCCGCGAGCGAAATACCGCCGCTGTCACGGGAACTGTGGTTGCTGGCCCATGCCGACCAGCTTGAACTGCGCCGGATCGCTGCGGTGATTGCATGGATCGAGACTACGGTATCAGGACCACAGGGCGAAGACCAATCTTGCCATAATCAACCGCGAGCCAGCCGTTGACAGGCACGATCGCTTTCGGATGGATCAACGCGACCTCCTGTGCCATGACGCCGATCCACTCAGGACCACCCCATACGTAACGATAGCGGTAAAGGTTGAGGCCGTTTTCATGCTTGCCAACTTTTGTCACATCTTTCTTGAGGCGCCGGTCCGAGGTGAACACGCCCGGCGGCAACTCAACCCCAAAGCCGATGAAGAGACGTCCGTCAACATGGCTGCGAATCTTTCCTTCGTAGTCGAAACCCAGTGCGGATGTCCCGTTGACCTTTGTCGACGGCGTGTAATCCAGTGCCCCGCCAATGCGCGCGAAGTAGCGCAGTGGCCCGGAGGTTTCAATCGGTATGTCGACATCGGCGCCGACCGTAAAGCCGAGCTTGGTCTCTTTCTTGGTGAATCGTTCACGGCCCCTGGGCCCGGACTCGTCGGTTTCCAGCGTCACTTTGTTGAACTGAAGTCTCGGCCCGAAAAAAAGTGTCACAGCAGCGTCGCAAAACAAGGCGCCGTTTGCGCAAAGAGCCGGATTGCCCAGAGTAGCGCCAAGGTTCTGTAACTGGATGCCGGCATAGGCGAACACGAATGCGAGTTGATCCTGAAACACGAAAGTATCGAAACCTGGCGTTGGTGTGTGGCGTTCAAAAGTCGCCACCTTCTTGCGGCCTTCGGGAAACACTTTCGCCCAACCGCCGCCGACCAGGCTCACCCCATTGCCGAGATCGGCCAACGGCACACGCACATCGGCACCGATAGAAATTTCCTCGGTATTACTAGAAGCCGACAGCGAATTGCCGAATGTTGGCTCGACCTGGCTGGTCGGACCGAGCAACGAGAGATTCAGATCCAGAGCAAGCTTGTTCGGAGAGGCAAATGCAAAGGCCGTATTCTGCGAAGGTTCGGCCGGTAGGCTCGATGTTTTTTTGTCCCCCTTGCCTCTGCCCTTTGCCGCGCGATTGGCCCGCTTCAGGGCCGCGAAGAAGTCGTCAACGAATTTCTTGTAGATATCGATATCGTCCGGCGGATGCCGGCGGGCTTTGTTGGTTGCATGAAGCAGTTCGTGAACCAGTATTTTGATGCCGGTGCTTCGGGGATCGATGTCATAAAACTTGCCGTCGAGGCCCAGTCTTGCCATCTTTTTGCACCTGATGGCGATAATCGTGGTCCCACCCTTTTTCGGGTTGCCCTTTTTGTCAAAGTCGCCGTGGGTTTCCGCTGGCCCAAGCCCTATGTTGATCTTCAGTTTCTTGGCTTCCGCGCTCTTGTGGCAGATGATTCGGATCTTCTGGCCGCTATCAAAAAGGGCCTTGGCGCCCGCATGGGTCTTGCCGAGCTCCTTCAGCCCTTTGTTGAAGTCGTCCTCGATGCGCTTTTGTTCCCGCTTCCAGCCGCGCCCGTTATTCTTGAAAGCCTTTTGCAGGTCCTTGGACAAAACAACAGTCACTTTGGCCAGGGCCGGCGTTGATCCCGCGGCAATCGCAAAGCTCAGGGCCACCGCCGAAATAACGACACATCTCTTGGCAACGTCAAAAAAAGAGCAACGCAGGACACGACGATGACAATGAGGTTGGCCATTGGTAAAATTGCGAGTCATGAATCCCCCCCGTAGCGGGATTAGACCCGCAATGCGCATCATTCCGGAAAGCGAGGTTCTTTGATCGACCTTTGCAGGACGATCTTACAGTCTGCGCAGACAGAGTCGATGCATATAATAGACTTTGGGGATAACTGCTCCGGAATCGATGGGCGAGGCGGCCGGGTCGTCCTACCTCCGGGCGCCGGTTGTCAGTCCGGTTGGATTTGAAACATTGCAAGAGTTTCTGCCCGGGCGTGTCAGTCATCCCCGCCAGCCGCAGTCGATTCCACTTTGCTCACGGGTATCACTCATCATGCCGGGATGAAGAACAATCTGCAGTTGAACATACTACGACAGCGGCTTGTTAGGGGATTCGAAATAGTGATCGCGGCCTGCTGTGGTCGTGAACTTCCTTCTTTGTCTATCCACACAGTCGTGGTTCTATGGTGCCCAGGCATGTTGGTCGGACGACAGGAGGTACGGTGCCATGGCTCAGGCCAATCCGGAACGCATCAGTCCCCAATACATCACAAAGGTGATTACGCACGATCAGGCCAGCCGCATCGTCCATGTCACATGGTATGACGGCCACATCAGTCGATTCCCTTTTATCTGGCTCAGGCATTTCACGTTCCTGCCGTCGCTGGGGCGGCCCGACCAGTCAGACGACGACTGGTGCCAATTGCCCGAAGATCCCGGCGAAGCCGTTCTTGGGTCTGTTACGTCGAGCCCGTCGTCGATTGAAATCCACTGGTCCCACGACGACAGCACAACCCGGCACGATCTCGCCTGGCTGCGTGACAATTGCCCTTCTGCGAAAGCCCGCCGCGCCCGTCAACCGACACCGAACCTGTGGACAGGAGCCGATGCCCGCGACTTCAACTGGTTCGAATCCACTGACCTGGATGATCCGGTCACCCGGTTTGAGTTGTTCCAGCAGGTGCGCGATTACGGGTTGGCCCTGGTACGCAATGTGCCCGTCGAGCCGGGATCTGTTATGAAGCTTGCACGCCATTTCGGACCTGTACGAGAGACCCACCATGGCAGTCTTTTCGATATCCGGTCGTTGCCCCAGGACCGCCAGGGGGCGAGGGTTGGAATCGGCGCCACTGCGTCCAACTCCCAGGCGCCCCACACGGATGAGGGTTTTCGTCATGCGACCCTCGGCATTATGCTGTTTCACTGCCTCAAGCCCGATCCTTCGGGCGGCGGCGCGTCGATGTTCTGCGATGGTGTCGCCGCTGCCGAAGCCTTGCGCCACAGCGATCGTGACGCATTCGAGTTCCTGACGTCGACGCCGTTGGTATGGGCCGCCGAGCGCAACCCGGAAGAACGGTTCCGCACCCGGGCGCTGGCGATTGCCACGGACACAAGCGGTGTCGTCAGGGGCGTGCGTGTGGCTGACCGCACATTGCCGCCGGTGGACCTGGAGGAAGATCTGATCGAGCCGGCCTATCGGGCATTGCGCTCGTTCTTCACCGAGCTATACGCGCCAAGTCGGATGTTTGAACGGGTTCTTGCCCCAGGTGATATGGCCATTTTCGACAATCAGCGCGTGCTCCATGCCAGGCGGGCATTCGACGCGCAAGCCGGCGAGCGCCATATCCAGCAGGTTTCGATCGAACGCGACGAATTCCACAACCGATTCAGACAACTGGCCGAGCAGGTGGGACGCTATGATTTGTCAAACTGGGAGCCGGATGCGGGCGCTTTGTGCCAGGGTTAGAGACCTTCGTTTGTGTTCGCACTGATTCGCAGGCGTTCGACTCTGGCAATCCCGACAGGATTTCCCACAGATGCATCCTGAAGAGTGAGCCGGCGGCGAAACGCTCATACGCAAGACAAACTATCGAGCGCCGCCGCCGGAGGGAGAATTCGCCCTGTTTGTATTCAGGTTGACCTCTGGCTACCGAAAACTGCCCGAAGCGGTGCGAACACCGATACCTAACACGGGAAACTTCCGGCAGGAGTGATCTGGATCACAGGGGGTGCGTAGAAATAGGACTAGATCTGTCTTGCGACTGCAATCTCTGGAGGCCCCTACGATTGCCCGACTTCAATCAATCCTGGCAAGACGGAAAGAGGCTCACCTTGTTATGCCCATGTCGTTAAGAATAGCTTGGATCAAACATGGACAGATAGCTGCAATGCGACCTATTGTTCTCGCAACACTATTCGTGGGCGATGTATCTTTGGGGGGTGCATGAGGCAGTATACGGATTCCGATGAGCTTCTTACGGCCCAGAGTGAAATCCAGAATCTGAAAGACACAATTGTTGCTTTGCGGACAAGGCTGGAGTCGTTACAATTCGAAGCTCAGGAAAAAGCTCAAAAGGCAGTGGCCAACAGCCACGATGAGGTCAAGCAACTGCGCGAAACCGCCCAGGCATTGCGCGACGAGTTGGACAATCTGAACCACGAAAAAGGCCGTGCGGTGCAGGAGGCCATGGCTGGGCATCGCGACGAAGTGGTTCAACTGACCCAGACAGCCCAGGCTCTGCGCGATGAACTGGACAACCTGAGTCACGAGAAGAATACGGCAGTACAGGAGGTTCTGCAGCAAAGTCGTCAGGAGATCACCCAGTTGAAGCAGACGGCGCAGGCGCTGCGCGATGAACTGGATAGCGTGAAGTTCACCTATGACGGCAAGATTGAAGAATTACAACGTGCAGCGCGCGACGACAGCCGGCAACTGCAGGCAACGATTGCGGCGCTGAGAGATGAGCTGGAGACGATAAGTGGCAAGTGACGTGCTGGAGACACGGCCCAGGGTTAAAGTGGACGGTCTGGCTGCAACCCGGAAGCGTTTGCGCAAGGCGGAAATGCTGCTTGAAGTCTCGCGCAAGATTGCGTCCTTCGACAGCCTTGACGATGCGTTAGGCGCGCTGGTTTCCCTGATTTCACAAGAACTGAATGCAGAGCGCAGCAGCTTGTTCCTGAACGATCCGCTGACAGGGGAACTCTATTCCCGCATCGCTCAGCACACCATGTCCCGTGAAATCCGCATGCTCAACAACGCCGGTATTGCAGGCGCGGTGTTTGAAAGCGGCGCGGGTGAAATCATCCCCGATCCTTATGCCGATCCGAGGTTCAACTCTACGGTTGACGAGCAGACCGGATTCAAGACCCGGTCGATTGTCTGCGCACCGGTCAAGACGGTGAACGGCGAGGTGATCGGCGTTACCCAAGCGCTTAATCGGAAAAAGGGCGATTTCGATCAGGACGACCTGGAGTTACTGGAGGCGATCACCACCCAGGCCGCTGTCACGCTTCAGAGCAAGCAGTTCATGGAGCGGATGGAAAAGAACCGCGCCACGGAAATCGAATTCCTCAATGTGGTCTCCGACGTCACCTCCGAACTGGAACTGGGCAGCCTTCTGACCAAGGTCATGGGTGAGGCGACCCGCATGCTGAATGCCGACCGCTCGACCCTGTTCCTCAACGACGAGAAGACCAGCGAACTGTTCTCCCGTGTCGCCATGGGCGACGCTCTGGGCGAGATCAGGTTGCCCAATCATCTGGGCATTGCCGGTGCGGTCTTCACCTCCGGCAAGACCGTCAACATCCCGTATGCCTATGCCGATCTACGGTTCAACCCGGCCTTCGACAAGCAAACCGGGTTCTTCACCCGCTCGATCCTGTGCGTTCCGGTGACCAACAAGGACGGCAAGATGATTGGCGTCACCCAAGTGCTGAACAAGCGCGGCGGGGCGTTTACCGACGACGACGAGACCAGGCTCAAGGCGTTCACGGCCCAGGTCTCGATCGCACTCGAAAACGCCAAGCTGTTCGAAGATGTCCAGACCATGAAGAATTACAACGAGAGCATGCTGGAAAGCATGTCGAACGGTGTGATCACCATGGATGAAGACGGCAATATCGTGACCTGCAATGGTGCCGGCCTGCGCATCATGAAGGTTGAGGCTGAAGACATTATCGGCAAGCCAGTGCTCGAATTCTTCGCCGACAAGAATGACTGGTTGCCTGAGCGGATCAAGAAGGTCGAGGAACGCGGCGAGGCTGACGTGCTGATGGATGCCGAGCTGGAATTCGGAGACGGCGCCATCTCGGCCAACATCAACGTGCTGCCGCTTCTGGGCGAGAAGGAAAAGAAGCTTGGCGCCATGGTGATGATCGAGGACATTTCCTCGGAAAAACGCATGAAGTCGACCATGTCGCGCTACATCGATCCGGGCATTGCCGATCAGCTTCTCGGCGGTGACGAGGCGGACAATTTCCTTGGCGGCAAGAGCAGCGAAATCACGGTTCTGTTTTCCGATGTGCGCAGCTTCACCACCCTGACCGAGTCGCTGGGTGCCCAGGGCACCGTGGAGATGTTGAACGAGTATTTCACCATCATGGTGGATATCATCACCCGTGAGGGCGGCATGCTCGACAAGTTCATCGGCGATGCCATCATGGCGGGCTTCGGCATTCCGATTTCACACGACGACAACGAGGACCGTGCCGTGCGCGCTGCCATCGCCATGATCACCGAGCTCTGGCAGTGGAACGAAATCCGCGTTGCGGATGGCAAGCTTGCCATCGATCACGGCGTCGGTCTCAACACCGGTACGGTGGTGTCCGGCAACATCGGCTCGCCCAAGCGCATGGACTACACCATGATCGGCGACGGCGTGAACCTCGCCGCCCGGCTTGAATCCGCCTGCAAGCAATACTCAGCCCACGTCCTTATCAGCGAATTCACCAAGGCGAAGCTGAAGGGCACGTACCGGATGCGTGACGTTGACATGGTGGTGGTCAAGGGCAAGACCGAGCCGGTCAAGATCTTCGAGGTGCTCGATTACCACACGCCCGAAACCTTCCCCAACCTGATGGACAGTGTCGGCTATTTCAACGAAGCCATTGTGCAATACCGCACCGGTGCGTGGGATAATGCCATGAAGAAGTTCAACGAGGCCATGGCCGCGAACCCGAGTGACCTGCTTGCCCAGACCTATGTCGAGCGCTGCGAGGTCCTCAAGGCCGACCCGCCGGCGGAGTGGGACGGTGTGTGGGTGATGACGTCGAAGTAAAAGGCGGTACACGTCGGCCGATTGTCTGCTCTACGAAACGAATTCCATCGTGATCGTTTTCATTACGAAATATTGTCGATCGTCTTTAACTCATCGACGGGCCATTCGGTCTATCAGGCGTGTGGTATGAATGATGTGTAGACGGATCAATCAGTGTTTTTCGGTTGCGTTGCCACGACCGCATGGGCCGCGAGACTCCGACCGGCCTCTTGCATGGTCAAGTAGGTCTGATCCGCGCCGGCCTCCGTGATCCTGTCGACATGGTCCGCATAGAGCGCATGGCTGACGATGGGACCGGTGAACCCTCGCGCCCGAAGCGTTCGCGCGGCAATCAGTTTGGCTTCGATATCGTCCATTGCCAGAAGCGCAGCTTCTATCGCTCCAAGTTCCACATTGTTCCAGAAGTTACTGTCTTCTGCGTCCGCGAAGATGACGTTTCGCCCTGCATCTGCATGGGCTTGGGCCTTGTAGGTATCCGCATCGAGTCCCACGGGCCGTTTGCCATCCTCGATCAGTGCTTCATAAGCGGCCGAGCCCGTGCGCCCCATGCCGAAAATCAGAACATTGGCGTCCCCGAGGTCTTTGGGTTGTTCGTCAGGATGGCGTGTCTGGCGTTCAAACGGCTGCAACTTCTCCTCGAACCGTTCAAACAGCGGGTGGGCGAAGCGGTTGAGCGGTGCGGCAATCACAAACGAGACAGAAACCGCAATTGCAAGCGGCACAAGGAAGCTTTCCGCGGCAGGAATGCCGGCTGCGACGATCAAGCCGAATTCGCTGTAGGCGGTCAGCGACAGGGCCGCGAGGAAGGAAGTTCGCGCCCGCAGCCGGAAGGCGACAAGCAGGAAGAAGAACAAGATCCCCTTTAACGGCAGCAGGACGCCGAGAACGATCGCGAAAACCAGCGCATCCCAGTCTGGCAATCCCGACATGCCAATCGACAGGAAGAAGCCGATCAGGAACACTTCCTTGAGCGCCCAAAGCGAATCTGACAGCTCGCTTGCGCGTGGGTGATTGGACAGCAGCAACCCCATGACAAGCGCGCCGATCTCGCCCTTAAGTCCGACCAATTCAAAACCGACGCCGCCGATGACAAGGCTCAGCAACATGCCGGTCAATACGAGCACCTCGTCATGGCCCACGAAATCCAGCATCTTGAACAGGACCGGCCGAAGCAGCGGCGTCGCAAATATCAGAAGCGCCCACGGTCCAGGCAGTTTGCCTGCGAAAATGGCCAGAACCACAAGGGCAATGATGTCCTGAACAATAAGGATTCCGATTGCGGTACGGCCGTGGAAATTGCCAAGCTCGCGCTTGGCTTCAAGCATCTTGGCCGCAAGGACCGTTGAGGAGAACGCAAGCGCAATCCCGACGAGCAGGGCAATCGTCCAGTCTTCGGTAAACAGCAGACGTGTGATCGGCGTGAAGATCACAATTGAAAGGACAAACTGCAATATCGTGCCACCGACAACATGCGGCTCGCCGATCTGCTTGAGTTTTAGCTTGAGACCGATGGTGAACAAAAGCAACAAGACGCCGATATTGGCGAGATATTCAAGGATTGGCCCGGTACTGGAGGGCATGCCGAAGCCCGGCCCGACGGCATTGATGAAGAATCCGGCAGCCAGAAAGCCGACAAGAGGCGGCAGGCCGATTTGTCGTGCTCCAATCCCGAAGATGAACGCCGCACTCACTGCAAAGAATTCGAACACCATTCTAGCCTCTCCCGCTCGCGGCTGCCGTCACAAATTGGCTGACCTCCGGACTATGGCACATCGTCATATGCCAGAATACCTTCGGGCTTCAGATGATATCAATGCTTCGGGGCAAAAACGCGAAGAACACCCGTGATCGAAAGAGCGGCGGTTTTGAATTCAGCAACTGTCGCGCGGGTTTGTTGTCGCCAGAGCAGGATTTTTCGTGGTTTGGCCGATTCGGAGGATTTTAGTCAACTGCGCGTGCCGGCCCGCCTGCTTGCGGCACGAAAGCTCCGTCAACCTCGACAGTCTGGCCTTCCGTGATGCATGATGCGCTCCTTGTGGGGCGCAACCGCCGAATGATAGAGGAACCGAACCATGTCCGAATCCGTCACCACCACCCTGAACGACGTCAACATCGGCAATGTCGCCAGCCTGGCGGAAAAGATCCAGCAGGAACCCGATGTTGCCGCGACCAAGTGGAATGCCGAAGTCAAGTGGAAGGGCGGGTTTCGGTCGGAAGCTCATATCCGGGACTTTGCATCCGCCAGGTCCGATGAGCCCGATCAACTGGGCGGCACCAACACCGGACCCAACCCGGTCGAACAGGTTCTTGGCGCCCTGGGCAATTGTCTCGCCGTCGGCTATGCCGCCAACGCGACGGTTGCTGGAATCACCATCCGTGATCTGGTCATCAACGTTGAAGGCGATCTCGATCTTCACACGTTTCTCGGTTTGACCGATGGCAACGCGGGCTTTGGAAACATTTCCGTCAAGGTGAAGCTCGACAGCGACGCCACTCCCGAGGCGCTCCAGGCCTTGCATGAGAAGGTGATCAGCACGTCCCCGGTCGGACACACACTCAATCGAACGGTGCCGGTCGACATTCAGCTCGCCTGACAATCCCAATCACGCGAAGCGGCAAGTCCGAGACTCAGCTCGTCTGTTTCGCAATGTCAGCGCAAGCTGGAGAGGTTGGCGATCAGCATGTCGTTCTTCTTGCGGATGGCGGTGGCGATCTTGTGAGCCATGTCCTGTTCCGCCTCGCTGTGATAGATGCAGGCGTCGACCGCCCGGTGCTGCCCCTCTAGCATGCCTCGGATAATTGCGGCTTCGATGACCTTGGCGACCTTCTCGGTCTGTTCGGCGGAGATCACTCCCTGCAATTCCGCGACTGCGTCGTCGACGATGGATTTCAGTTTTTCCATGGTGCTGGTACCTGTCTCTCTTGCGTTGTTTGAAATGACTGGGCGGTGTCTTGCCTGGCTACATTACCCCAGTTTCCCGTGGCGATTGAATGCCAATTGCCCTTGCTATCAAAACAGTGACCGCAGTGTTGTCTCGAATGGTCTTCAAGGCAACGGTTGCGGGTTGCCGTCTTCATCGATCGAGACGAACGTAAATGTGCCCTCGGTCACCTTGACGCGCTCGCCGAGCCTGCCGCGCAGCGCCCACGCCTCGATGTGAATTGCCATGGACGTCCGTCCTGTCTTCTCGATCTGCGAATAGACGCAGAGGACATCGCCGACATTGACCGGGCGTATGAAGCTCATGGCATCGACTGCAACGGTCGCCACCCGGCCCCGGGCGCGTTGCCCCGCCGCGATGCCGCCGGCAATGTCCATCTGCGACAGCACCCAACCACCGAAAATATCGCCACTGGGATTGGCATCGCTCGGCATGGCAAGCGTTCGGGTCGTCAGTTCACCTTCCGGCGCGTCGAGAGTATCGTTCATGGTGGGCTCAGTTCATTCCTGTTGCGCATGCGTCTAGCTGCGAGTTTCGACTCGCGCTGTCAAAGCAGGTTATATCCATCGATGACGCGGATATGTCAAAAGGAGATGCGGGTGTGAGCGCAACGTTGACCGGCAGACCTATGCAGAATCTTCCACGGTTCATGGATTTCGACGTGGTCCTGGACCTTGAAGGTTTCGACGCAGATATTGCCATCCTCGACATCCCCTATGGCGATCCCTACACGATCGATGAGGTCAGTAACGATCAGTCGAATGCCCCGACGGCAGTCCGGCGGGCCAGCATAAAAGCACCACGTCAATCACGGCATCGCGCCTGATGTTCAACCTGATGAGTGCCGCAGCCCGGGCCGGTTACTTCGACAGGTAGACCCGCAAGCCTCAAGCCGCAGCCTCGGTCTCATCGATCAGTTCCCGGAGCACGTTCGACAGAACACACGACACAAGGGTTTCTGGCCTCTTGAAGGCGTTCAAAAGGTCGTCCAGGCCATGGAAGCCAAACTGGCCACCGAGCGCTTTCGCGTTCCGGTCGGAGAGACTGCCATAGGCCATCGGCCATTCCTGAAATCCCCGGGTCTGCTGCCGGTTCTCATACAGCATCTGGAAATTCTCGTGGCGCCGGTCTCTCCTGATGCTCCGGCTGACCAGCGACTTTACCTGGTCTTCTTCACCTTCAAGAAACTGAACGAACTGGCCTTTTCCGTAGAGTAGAATTCCGGATATACCGGCCCGGTGGTTCCTGATGCGCGACAGGGTCAGGAGAGCCGCCAGGTCACTTTCACTCATGGGACGGGAGGCCGTGGAAGAGTAAATCATCTGATAGATCATTGCGGCAACATCCTCACTGTTAGAGTCGTGTTCCGGATATTTTTCCAGATTGACCTCTTGGTTAACAATGAGCCGTTAAGATCCAGTTTCGCAGTTCGAGACAATCCCGTATAAACGGCACTAAGATTGCCTTGCCAATTTGGCTGACCCGGTTGACACGCTCACCCTCAACCCCATAAGCCACCTCTCAAAACCATGCCTGAAAGTGCGGTGTGTCCTTATGCGTGACTTTGCCCTTGAGACCTATTTTTCCCGCTGGGAGTTCAACGCCCGCTATCACATGACGGCCTCCGATCTGGAAAGCCTTAGCCTGCCCGAGCTTCTGGCCCTGGCGACGCCCGAGGACCGGCAGGCCTACGAGACACTTTGGCTGGGCTACACCGAAACCTGGGGCATGCCCGCCTTGCGCGACGAAATCGCGGCGACCTACGACACGGCAAAACGGGAGGACGTTCTGTGTTTTGCCGGGGCCGAGGAGGGGGTCTATGTGGCCATGCGCGTGTTGCTTGAACCGGATGACCACGCCATCGTCATCGTGCCTAACTACCAGGCCGCCGAGACCGTGCCGCTCGATATCTGTGATGTGTCGGGCGTGGCGCTGAACGCCGAAGACAACTGGTCGCTCGATCTGGACGATGTTCGTGCCGCGCTGCGCCCCAATACCAAACTGATATCCATCAACTTTCCCAACAATCCGACAGGCGCCGTTCTGGAAAGATCTGTTTTCGACGGCCTTGTCGATCTGTGCCGCGAGCACGGTGTGTATCTGTTCAGCGATGAGGTCTACCGGCTGGTGGAACGCGACGGGACTATTCGCCTGCCTCAGGCAGCCGATGCCTACGAGCGCGGCTTGTCCCTGAATGTCATGTCGAAGGCTTACGGATTGCCGGGCCTGCGGATTGGCTGGATCATGACCCGTGACCGGACGGTGCTCGAGAAAATGGAGAAATACAAGCACTACCTGACCATATGCAATTCTGCCCCGAGCGAACACCTGGCTCTGATTGCCCTGAAGGCCCGCGACCGGATACTTGAGCGCAACCGCGCCCTGGTCAACGCGAACGCCGGCAAGCTGGAGACATTCTTTGCCGAGTTTCCCGATCTGTTTGAATGGCGCCGACCGGACGGCGGTTGCGTCGGTTACCCCCGATACAAAGGGGCGGGCAGTGCCGACGCGTTTTGTGAAACCCTTGTCGAGAAATCCGGCGTGTTGCTCCTGCCACCGAAGATCTATCATTCCGAGTTGATGCCGACACCGCAGGACCGTTTCCGCATCGGTTTCGGGCGTAAGGGGATCGACGAAGGGCTGGCAGCCTTTCGCGCCTACCTGCGGTCAAATCAGGAACTGTAGCCCCGTCACACAACAGGAGACGCTGCCCATGGATATCGCCGATCTGGAAACCCCTTGCCTGTTGCTCGACCGCGGGCGGCTTGAAACCAACATCAAGACCATGGCGGACAGATTCAAAGCCCATGGAGTGGCCCTGCGGCCTCATCTGAAGACGCCAAAGTCGGTCGATGTGGCAAAGCGGCTCGCAGCCCACGGCGCAGACCGGTTTACCGTGTCGACCGTGAGGGAAGCGGAGTACTTCGCGAAAGCAGGTTTCGACGACCTCCTCTATGCCCTGTCCATCGTGCCCGACAAACTCGCCCGCGTGGCGGCCCTGAACCGGGCCGGCAGCGACATCGCCGTCTGTCTCGATACAGTGGAAGGCGCCAATGCAGCCGCCGCCACCGCCGTCGAAGGTGCGCCGGTTCGCGTCTTTCTTGAAGTCGACGTCGACCGTCATCGCACGGGTCTCAGGCCTGACGAGCCGAGGCTTCTGGACATCGCAAAGATTGTTGATGCGGCCCCGCACCTGGAGCTCGCCGGTGTCTTTGCCCACGCCGGTGAAAGCTATCACGCCCACTCGATCGACGAGATCCGCGATCATGCCCGCAACGAGCAGGCCCTGACCCGGCAAACCGCAGAAGTGCTCCGGCAAAACGGGTTTGACTGTCCAAACGTCAGTGTCGGTTCGACCCCGACCGCCACGTTCGGCGAAGGCTTTGACGGCATCACCGAGGCGCGCCCGGGCGTCTATGTTTTCCAGGACCTGTTCATGGTCAACCTGGGCGTATGTGCCTTCGAGGACATTGCAGCCAGCGTGTTGGCGACTGTGGTAACGCATCATCCCGCCACCAACAAACTGGTGATCGATGCCGGCGGGCTTGCGCTTTCCAAGGACCAGATGACGGGATCCCAGGTCAATGATTGCGGGTACGGTCTTCTGACCGATGTGGACGGGTCGGCCATCGCCAACCTCTTTGTGCCGGGTGTCAGCCAGGAACACGGCTATGTCACGACCCGCGACGGATCGGCTCTGGACTATTCAGCGTATCCGGTCGGCAGGAAACTCCGCATCCTGCCCAACCACGCCTGCATGACGGCAGCAGCCTACGATGTCTACCAAGTGATCGAGAACGGTGCTGTCACCGGTCAATGGGGCCGCGTCAACGGCTGGTAGCGGGCATGAGTTCGCGCAGGGCATCCAGTTTCGAGGACGTGTAGTCTGTGCGCCACGTCAGCAATGTCTTGATCCTCGATAACCCGTCCGGCAGGGCGTAGCGCTGAAACTGTCCCTTGGTGGAGACCACATCGAGAACCGATTGCGGGATCACGGCATAGCCGGTTCCCGCCGAAACACAGGCGAGAATGGCCAGGTACGAACTGACCGCCATGATTGCGCCGGGAACGATGCCGGTCTCCAGCAACCAGCCCTCGAGATAACGCCGGTAGGCGCAGCCCGCCTCAAAAGCCACCACCGTCTTGCCACTGATCTCGCTGGTATTTTCAAGCGGGGGATAAGAACTGGGCGCGACCAGGATCAGTTTCTCCTCGAACACGGGTTGGGTCCGCGCCCAGTCGAAAGCTAGCGGTTCGGCGATGAACGCCACATCGATATCAACATTCTGCAGGTCTTGGATAAGGCCGCCGGCGGTGTCTGTAGTCAGTTCGACGTCCACGCCCGGATAGAGCTCATGATAGCGTGACAGGATCTCCGGTAGGCGCGAGGCAGCCGTGCTTTCCATCGCGCCGATCCGAAAGACACCGCTGGGTTTGCCGATCTTCAGGGCTTCCGATGTCTCCATCGACAATTGCAGAAAGCGTTCCGAATAGGCCAGCAGCGTTTCACCGTCGGGTGTCAGTGTCAGGCCTCTGCCCTGACGCCGGAACAGCGGTTTTTCCAACTGCCGCTCCAACTGTTTGATCCGAGTGCTGATATTGGACTGTACCCGATTCAGCTTGACCGCCGCCCTGGAAACACTGCCCTCGACTGCGACCGTGCGGAATATCTCAAGCGCCTGGAGATTGAGGTTCTGCATTCAGTCTCTTTGTCGTAAATACATCTCGAAATGAGATATGTAATATCTCCGAAATTCAGTTTTATTAATATATCATCAGCGTTATATCCTGTGCAAGTTCTGAACCCGAAAACACCAGGAGGATGAGGTGTTACCGAAAGCTCAAGCATTCCGGACCGCACTCTTAGGTCTGGCGTCCCTGGCCATTGCCATGGGAATTGGGCGCTTTGCCTTTACCCCGCTCCTGCCATTGATGCAGGCGGACGGCCTTGTGAGCATCGCCGACGGCGGTGTCCTGGCGTCGGTGCATTTCGTCGGATACTGGCTGGGTGCCATGTTTGCCGCCAGCCTGCCGACCTCGTCCAGGGCGACTCTACGCTTCTCTCTCATCATGATTGGCGTCTGTACCCTGGGCATGGGTCTGACTGATAACTTTGCCATCTGGTTGTGCCTTCGTGGGCTGGCCGGTGTCTGCAGCGCATTCACCCTGGTCCTGATCAGCAACGGTCTCTTGAAATACCTTGCCAACAGCGGCCACGTCGGCAAGCAAGGCTGGGTATTCGCCGGCGTCGGGGCAGGGATCGTCCTTGCCGGGTTGGGCACCCTGGCGGCCATGGCAAGCCAGATCAGCAGTGCATCAAGCTGGCAGGCCTTTGGCGTGCTGTCGCTCGCCGCCGCCATCCTGGTCAGTCTCAACCTGGGGCCGGAACTGGACGATCTCAAGTGGGACGCCCAACAACCGACATCCCGACGCAGCCCGCTGATCTGGCCCCTCATAATCGCCTATGGTGCTGCCGGCATCGGCTACATCATTCCCGCAACCTACCTGCCGGTCATGGCACGCGACGTGATCTCCGAGCCATTGGTGTTTGGCTGGGCATGGCCGGTGTTCGGTGCTGCCGCGTTTTTCTCGACACTGCTCGCGGCCAGGCTTCAGAGCCGTTATTCAAACCGGCAGATCTGGATCGCGAGCCAGATTGTCATGGCGGTAGGCCTGTTGCTGCCGATCGTCTACGCGCACATTGCCACCATCGCTGCCGCCGGAATTTGTGTTGGTGGTACTTTCATGATTGTCACCATGATGGGCATCAAGGAAGCGCACCGTCTTGCACCGCCGCGGGACGCTGTACGTCACATCGCCGCCATGACAGCGGCGTTTGCCAGCGGCCAGATGATAGGACCTGTTCTGGCCAGCTTGCTTTTCGAGGCGACACAGAGCTTTTCGCCATCTCTGATCCTGACAAGCGCCGTCCTCATCGCAACGGTGATACCGTTGACCCGAATGCGAAGTCCGGCCGATTCCCCGGGCTGACGTTTCCCGAATGTAGTGCAGGGCTAGCGTTGAGGGGCCTTGCTGGCATTATAAAAACCACCTTTGATCCAGATGTGATAGTTGTGTAAATTGAAACGATGGTGGGGATAAGCTGGCATAGACTTGGCAACACCCAAAAACAGGAAAATTCGGGGACGGAACGATGAGCAGATTTCTGTGTGTGTTGGTTTGTACGGTCTTTTTCGCGACTTTCAACATCATTGATACAAAGGCTGGGGATACTTCGGTACGGATCGGAACCGGGGGTAAGACGGGGGTCTACTTTCCAACCGGCGGAGCCATTTGCCGCCTGGTGAACCGGGGGACGAAGACACATGGTGTGAAATGTACCGTGGAGTCCACTGGTGGCTCTGTTTACAATCTGAAAGCCATTCGCGCCGGTGAACTCGATTTCGGGATTGCCCAGTCCGACTGGCAGTTCCACAGCTACAAGGGATCATCGAAATTTGCCGAAGACGCGCCATTCGAAGAACTGCGTTCGGTGTTTTCTGTTCATCCCGAACCTTTCACCGTTGTCGCGCGAGCGGATTCAGGCATCAAATCTTTCGAAGATCTGAAAGGCAAACGCGTAAACATCGGTAATCCGGGTTCGGGGCAACGCGGCACGATGGATGTTTTGATGGCGGCAAAAGGCTGGACGACGAAGGATTTCGAACTCGTCACCGAGCTCAAGTCTACAAACCAGGCACGCGCTGTTTGTGACAACAAGATCGACGCCATGGTCTTCACCGTCGGCCATCCCAGTGGAGCGATCAAAGAAGCAACGACCCTTTGTGAAACCGTGCTGGTCGAAGTGAGTGGCGCGGTGATCGATGAATTGATCGCGAACAACCCGTATTACCGGTCAGCCACTGTGCCGGGCAAAATGTACAAAGGTAACGAAGCCGACACTAAGACGTTCGGCGTCGGCGCAACATTGGTAACGTCCAGCAAGGTATCCGAGGATGTCGTTTACAATCTGGTCAAGTCCGTCTTCGGCAAGTTCAAGCGCTTCAAGAGATTGCATCCGGCTCTGGGAATCCTGAAGCAGGAAGAAATGATCAAGGACGGTCTGTCGGCTCCGCTTCACGATGGTGCTGCGAAGTTCTACAAAGAAATGGGATGGATGTAGGATCAGGGCGTCGACACCGACGGTTCCATTCCGTTACCTATTTTTTTAAATGAAGCGGAACGTTAGGCTTGTATTCTGAGGATCAACGTCGCCGCCTTGTTCGGTGACGCTCTTGGCTCATCACCCGGTAAGCAAGGCCCATTTGCCAAACAATACCGACCAGTCGATTGGCGGCAGATCCACCTGTGCCCAGATGAACATCATCACGCCTACCACGGGCATAGGATAGATGCAGACGCCGAGTTGATTGATCCTCTTGGCAAATTTGGGCCGATCGTGCCTCAACAACCAGAAACTCGCGACGCTGATCATAATGCCGAACCACATGATGATCTGGAGCGCAAAAAATATGTAGTCGATGGCCACTAGATAACCGATGTTCGGCAAATCGTTGGACAAGCGTGCCCGCAGCAATGACACGGTGACCAGAACCAGCACACCCCCGCTGAGCCGTGGCGGCAATTCCTCGACCGGGATCGCAAACAGCAGCATACCGATGACAAACAGGATCGACATGGGCAGCAGGATCGTCGTGCTGTAACTGGCCAGGTGCCTCGAAATCTCCAGCCTCAGCATCATTCGTGAGAAATTGACTTCTGTCTCACCTTGAAAAAATCTCGTCTCGCCAAGTGTCGAGGCTGTTTTGATCAGATCCTGAAAGATCTCGGCATTCGTGATCTGCCAGCCCAGCGACGTCTTGAAGACGTCCTCTTCCTCGATCCGCTGCAACAACGTTACGTCAGGACCGGTCAGACGCATGCCGAGGCGGTCTGTTACAAACTTGACACTCTCGCTTGTCCTGTCCCTGTGGCGGACTTCAAGCACCACATGCTGTTTGTCAAACGGGTAGTCCTTGAACTGAAAGTCGCCATGAAATGTTCCGCGCACCTTGAAGGTCTTGATGGTCATGCCGTTGCGCTCGCGCGCCCAGATCGGATTTTTGAGATCGATCGGGTTGACGGCATTGCTGAATTCTATCTTTGAAAGGTCCAGGTCGCCGCGATAACGAAGCCACAGATAGAAATCCAGAGTGTAATTGCCGGTTGCCGTATTCAGGTTGCTCACTTCATTAAGGTCGATACCGAAATAGACGATTTGGGTCGCATGCATATACCCTTCTTTGAAGGGGATAATGGCTGCAGCTTCAAGCTTGTCGGAAAATTCCGGAACCATGACAGGGTTCGGCACCGGTTCCAGTTGGACTGGCGCGGAAATAAACTCGGCCAACTCGAAAATACCAACCGGAACGGTCTTGATGGCGTCGCCGGAACTGTTGAAATAGATTTTTCCGGTTATGCCGGAAAAAGCCTTCACTCGTGAGTCGATGCTACTGAGAAACGCCCGGATTTTTTCTCTGTCTGCGGCGATATCGGTTCCCGACAATCCGGCCTTGGTGATGGCTTCGACGGCCACACTTGCGGCATCGTAGTACAGGGCCATGGAAGAATCCGGCGAACGGCCATATTTTGTGCGAAAAGCATTTCTGAATTGAACCGCATTCTCGTTGGCGACGTCCCAGATCATGGAAGTCGTTGCATAGATCTGATCGGTAAAGTCGCCAGGCGAAGTCTTCAGCACGGCATCCGGTTCAAATTTGTCGGGAAATTGCTGATTGATCGCATCGGCACCGAAGACAGGGAGAGCAAAGCCCGAGTTGCGCATCTCGCGGACGAAGTGCGCGGCGTTGGTCGCGTTCATGGCAAGGAACACCATGCCACTGTCCGGCAGCAGCGAGAGTTCGGACACAACGTCCGCCATGTTGAGGTCAATCTCCGGATCGTTCGGGTCCAGCTCGTATTTGTGCGCGATCTTGAGCGGCAACTCTTCAACCGAGGACACGAAGGCTTCCGAAAGTGATTTGCCGTACGCACTGGTCGTTGAGATCAGCGTGGCGGCCTTGAACTTCAGGATACTGTTGATGTAGTTCGCAATAAAATCCGCCTGAAGGCGGTTGTTGTAAACCACCCTAAAATACCAGGGGTTGTTGACCGTGAGGGCGTTTGCCGTAGCCGTGCCGGAAATCGCGGGTATCTTGTGTTCATTGTAGACCGGAGCGGCCGCGATCGAGGCGCCACTGGTCCGGTGGCCGAGGACAAGCAAAACATTGCCGTCTTTGACAGCCTCGTTTGCCACTTTCTCTGCCGTCTTCGGATCGTTCGCATCGTCATAGATCGAAATTTTTATGAGCCTGCCGCCGATACCGCCGGCCGCATTTGCCTGATCGGCTCGCAGTTGTGCTGCGTCAACCATGCTCTGGCCCAGAGGCGCATCGGCGCCGCTCATCGGACCTACGACTGCGATCACCCATGGGTCGAGGACGGCGGCTTTCGTTTTGTCGGAGTCTTGTGCGTGGGACGAGGTCGGAAACACTAGAAAAGCTGCGATCAGGATGACAGCAGCCTGCAAAAGAAACCTCGACAGGATCGTCGCCGGAAAAACTCTATTCATCATTCTAGGGTGGTTCTCATAAAGTTTCCCGATCGAACAGACGCTCAGGCATTCTCGTTGGCGTACTGTTGGATCCGAGGCCCGTTAGTTATGGAGTTTTTCAAAGAAAAATTTCGCACCGTCGTGCAATGGGGCCGGCATAATGTCCTTTTTCATCTCGTCCAGACTTAGGTTTGCCAGAGCCGGGTGCATGGTCTTGAATTTATCCAGGTTGCCAAACACACTCTTGAGAAAAAGCGTCAACAGCGAAGACGGAACTTGAGATGTGGCCACCATCGTTGCATTCACGCCAAACGTTGGGATGTCTTTGTTTTCCTTGAAATATACACTCGTTGGAATCACAGCCTTACGATAGTAGTCGTTTTCTTCTATGAGCTTTTCGATGACCGGACCATCAACTTCCACCAGATTGGTACTGCACTTGTCAGTTGCTGATTTGATGGTTCCCGAAGGATGGCCCGCGACGAACACAATGGCATCGACTTCGCCGTCGCAAAGGGCTTGGGCCTGCAGTTTCGAACCGAATTCGCGGGTGAGGGAGAAACTAAACCGTGTCCACCCGAACGCCCGCATGACGATATCCATGGTTGCACGTTGTCCCGAACCCGGGTCTCCAAGGTTGACACGGCGGCCCAGGAGATCCTCAAATCGGGCAATCTTGGAGTTCGAGCGCGCCAGAACTGTGAAGGACTCGGAGTACAGTGCGAAAAGTGAACGAAGGTCCTTGTGGGGTTTGGCATCGGCAAAGACGTTCGTACCCTTCAAGGCATGGGACTGCCAATCGGACTGGACAATCGCAAAATTGATCGTTCCCGCACGGAGTTTTTTCAGATTATCGACTGATCCCTTCGTGCTCTCTACCGAACAGCGATAGCCGTTTTTCTTATTTTCGGCGTTGAAGAGACGGCAAATTGATATGGCTACGGGGTAGTAAACACCTGTTGCACCGCCGCTGCCGATCACGATATTCTTGTCATCTGCCTGAGCGCCGCTCAAAAGCAGAACCATCAATGCCACGCAAGCCGCTGCCTTCGTGTGAAACGCTTGGAAAATCATAAACGCCAACCCTCACGGAGTCCAAATGGACCGCCCCCGTCTTTGATCATCTCTATCTTCGGGTTCGCTTCCTCAATGTTTTTATGTAATTTTTGCGAACACGCTGATGTGTGATCAGGTTTTATCGTAGCCACAGATCACGCAAATATAAAGCAAAAAGCGCCCATTGTGACTAACTCAGTCCACGGTTTACTCATTAGTGAGTGAGTTGTGGAGTGTCATTGGTAAGTGTGTGACTGTTTTGCGACGAATAGTACGGTGGATGAACAAATTGCGCGGCGGCATATCTGCTTGCCGGTGAATGTAACAGATACGCTGTCCGACTCCTGTCGACCAAAGGGTCGCGTGCAGTTCCGCATTCAGTAGCATCGGGGCATGGGCATGTACTGGATGAAGTGGACGCTCACCTGCAGGGCCTGAATTTGACATAATGAGAAACCACGGGTCACACTGCACGCGGGGCCCCAATCATGCAGGGCAATTTGAGCGGAAGGCCGTTTAAAACAGCGGTGTTTGGTAGGTTCGCGTTTCCTGCAGCCTCCGTCTTTGGTTTAGCCTGCCGCGTCGATACCATCTGGAATTGTGGAGAATGATCTAATGAATTGTTTTCAAATAAAAAAATCAACGATCCGACTGCTGACAATTTCAGTGTTGTTGCTGCTGGGAGCGAATTTGTCCATACCTGCATTCGCGCTGACGGCGGAAGAAGCAGCGAAGAAACTTGAGGGCATGACGTGGTATACGGAAGAGTATCCGCCCTATAACTTTGCCGGAGAAGATGGCGCTCCAACTGGAATGGCCGTCGATATCCTTTTGGCAGCGTTCAAGAAGGCGGGCGTCGGTGTGGCCACATCCGACATCAAGATCGTTGCCTGGAACAGGAGCTACAAATATGTCCAGAGCAAGCCGGGGACGGCTCTGTTCAGCATGACGTATACGCCCGAGCGCGAAAAGATCATGAAATTTGTCGGCCCGGCCATTCCCCTGGCGATTTCCATAATCGCGCCGATAGACAGCAAGATCGTTGCCAAGAAGGCCAAGGACTTGCGTAAACTCAAGATCGGTGTCGTGCGCAACGACATTGGCGATCAACTTGCCTCGAAACTGACGCTGGAACCCGATGCAATCAAGAGGATAACGTCCGCCAAACAGCTGTATGCCCTGCTGAAGTCAGGCAAGGTCGATGTTGTCGTCTACGCCGTGGACGTGTTCAAGAACGTGATAAAGAAAGCCGGTGGCGATCCCAGTCAATATGAGGACGTTTTTGTCCTGAAGGAAGGGCAGTCCGGCTATGCATTTCATCAATCCACAGACCCGGCCGTCCTGAAGCACCTGCAAGGGGCCATAGATGAACTGAAGGCTGACGGGACAATTGATAAGATTATTGCCGGGTACAACAATTAGCTGCCGAGGGGTGCGGGCGACCGTAAAGTCGCCCGCCTGAATCCTATTCCCGGCGCAGCTTCGACCAGATCTGCTTGTATGCGTCTGTCACGCTTGCCGGCAATGGTGGCAATACCGCCAGTCGTTTCATGACATTCTTGGGCGGGTAAAGACCAGGATCGTTCAACAGGGCCGGTTCGATGTACGGCGCTGCCGGGACAATTGGATTGGCAAATTGCAGGAAATTGGTGTTGGCGGCGGCAATCTTCGGTTTCATCAGATAGTTGATCAGTTTGTAGGCGCCGTCGGCGTTGCGGGCATAACGGGGAACCACGAGGCGATCGAACCACAACAGGCTGCCGCTGGACGGCACGTGATAGGAGATTGTGCCGATGCCCGACTTCTGTGCGTTGTCGCGAGCCAGAAACATGTCGCCCGAGTAGCCAATGGCGACGCAGTATTTGCCCTTGGACATGTCGTCGATAATCCTGTCCGCGGCGACCGCGTTTATGTATCTCCCGACCTGCGACAACCGCTGGTCGACCTTGGCCAGAATTTCCGGCGTGATGTTGTTGAGGTCGCCTCCAAGGTAGGCAATCAGGAGCGGCATGATATCGCCGGCTTCGTCGACGACGGCCAGCCCGCATTGAGACAGTTTGGCAGCAAGTTTCGGATTCAGGAACAAATCCAGACTGCTGAAATCCAGTCCTCTGCTGATCTTGTCGACCTTGGTCTGGTTGACGCCGATTCCGACAGTTCCCCACATGTAGGGCACCGAGTGTTTGTTTTCCGGATCGAGTATCGCCGTGTAGCGCATGACGATGGGATCGACATGGCGCAGATTTGGCAGTTTGCCTCGGTCGAGTGACGTCAGGGCGTCGCCGTCATCCACCAGTTGCTTCATGCCGCCATCTGTCTGGACCATGACGTCGTACTCAGAGGATTTTGCCAACAGGAGTTCGGACGTTTCATCGGACGATTCAAACACCTCATGGACGACCTTGATGCTGGTTTCTTTTTCAAACTGGGTGAGGACATTGGGGCTTATGTAGTCGGGCCAGTTCAGGACGCGAACAACGCTGCGGAGTTCCTTGCCTCGCATGGCGAGGCGTCGAAGGATGCCGTGCAAGGTGTTGCGAGTCAGCAGACCCGTGACCTTCAGGCCGTCGTCTTGCTGGAATATTTCGACAGCTGAAAACGTGGCAGGTCCAAAGACACCGTCGGTCGGACCGGACGCATAGCCAAGCTTGTTCAGGGCCGACTGGGCGCCCCGAACCTCCTTGGGATCGACCACCAGATCCTGGCCGGCGACATTGCCGGTGCCCCAGCCTTCCTTGATCCAGGCTGTCGTAAACAGCGAATGGATGACTTTTCTGGCCGTTACCTTGGGCTTGAGGTCGACCCGCCTGAAATGTTTCAGCAATGCCGCAATCGTTGGGTTGTCGAGTTCACGGCTCATCTCGGCGTCGTTGAGATAGCCAAGCCGGCGCAACAATCGCTGGATTGTCGCGATCTCATTGATTTCCAAAGCCTCCAGGCCGCCGAGGTTTTTCAGCTCCGAGAGGCTGCGGCCGTCCGCTGCGGGCTCGACCTCCACCGGATCGGCGGAGATCAATCCTTGTGCGGCAGCCGTGGCGCCGGTCAGCGTGAACGTGAAAAGCAGAACGAGGAGTGCAAATATGATGGGGAAAGGTTTTTTACTCATGACGGGACCAAGACCTGACGATGTGACGCGCGAACTTGCGCAGGACAACGGCCCCTTCCGTCGTATCATCAGTCGGTCCCCCCAGCGAGAGGCCGTCAATTTAAATGCGAAACTTAGTGTAACACCTGCTCACAATTGCGGGAAGGGTTTTTACCCATTTTGATAGGGACGAGTACACGTGCAGATGAATCTGTCTGACCGGCTGGATCAACAAAGGCAAGAATTAGTCTAGCGATGGGACCAGTCATCCGGGTTCTCGGAATTGTTCGGCGACAGGCCAATCACGTCGCCGTCGATCGAGCATCCCAGACCCAGAACGGTTCGGTTCGCGTAGGAGAAATAGGCGGTGACCTGATTGATCTCCAGGATTTCGCCGTCATCAAATCCGGCATCGCGCAAGCCGCCGATCATCTCCTTCGACACCGTATCGGGTGCCCGTGTGAGGGTTTCGGCATAGGCCAGGGCGAGCTTCTGTTTGCCGTCAAGTGGACAGGAATCGATATCGCCGGCCTCCATGGCTGTACGGATGTCCTGGGATCGCGCGTCATCAGACAACAGTCGTTTAAGGCCGGCGAAATGGTGTTCGACGCAATACCCGCATTTGTTGAGCATGCTGACCCAGACCCCGATGGTTTCCAAAAACCATTTCGGGATCGTGTTGCCGGTGTGATGGAGCACATATTTGTAGATCGCCATATGCCCTTCCATGGTGTGCGGCCTCAGGCTGTGCGACATCATGATGTTGTCCACATTGTTGTCAGGCCCCTTGACCCGGTCGTAGAGGGTCTTCAAGCGGCCCTGGGCATCTTCATAGGCGACGGTCTTGATCCAGGTCATGTGGGCTCCACGGTGGGGGGTGTGTTGTCAGGTTCACAATAGGCCATGACGTCCATCAGGACCACATTGTCAGGTTGCCTGACCCTCAACAGACCCTAGACCGAAGGTCACAGTTGTGGAAATCTCTGCTCTATGGATTTGACCGGCGACCCTTCAGCAAGACGATTCCGGCAACCGGCATGGTTGTTCATACTGTTGGGATTTGCCCTGGCGCCGGCGAGTATCGAACTGCCCTCGATGATTGTCCTCTCTGCCATCGACGGCCAGCCGTTTCTCGACCTGTTTGACCGCGACAGCGTACCGGTCGTCGTGCTCGGGCACGCTATTTCCCTCTTCTTTGGCGTCCCTATTTTTCTGGTGCTCGAGTGGCGGCGCAAAAGACGCCTGCGCCACTATTTCTGGAGCGGACTGGCCGTCGGCGGCGGTGTCATGCTCCTGCTGGCCAGTGCCATGCTGGGCGCCGCAGGTGGTGGCTTCGCCGCCGGGTTGATCGTCGTTGGAGGACTCTGCGGCATGGTGGTGTCTGCAGCATTCTGGTGGATCGTGTTCGGCGGTTCCACAAGGGCGGGCGATCAGGATGTGGCAGCTGTATTTGAGTGAGATCCAGTCATCTTGCCGAACTTGCCCGTCAGTCGAACACGATCCTCTCGCGGACCGACTCTTCCTCCTGGCTCCAGAACAGAAGCACGGCCCACATCACGAGGCCGGCAAGAGGCACACTGATCAGCAGGCACCACCACCGCGACAGGCCGGCATCCTGGGCGCGGTGCACCGACCAGAGGATAAACAGAACCCACAACCCGATTGACCCGACCAGGGCACCAAGCGCGACCAGTTCGTTGTTGGCCACAAAGAAAAAGCTTGCCGTCGTGATGAAGATCATCGCGGAAAGGCTTCGCAAGGCATAGCCAAACCGCGCGAGCCGTTTCTGTCCGCTGGCAATCATGACCGGGAAAACGGCCGTGGCAAGGCTCGCCAGAACAACAATCACCTGCCAGATATCGATCGACACAGTTATTCCCCATGGTTTTCATGGCGTGCAAGCGGCACGTCGCCGGTCGTGTTCCCTCCATGCTCCGCTGTCGTGTTATTATGAGCCCGACTTGGTGGTGGATTTTAGGCGAAAAGGCGTCAATAAAATAATTGGCCCTGCGGTCCGGTCTTCAATTGGCTGTTTCCGTAATCGACGGCCCGCTGCAGAATTTCAGCAGCTTTTGGATTGGCCGAAGTCGCTGGAGATTGAAATGAAGAAACGCACCAAGGAACCCTGGATGGCCGCCGACGATTACGGTCGAAGCCTCAAGCCGGGCATTGGAGTCAATCTGCTGGTTACCGACGTTGCCCGTGCTGTGGCGTACCAGACAGACGTTCTGGGTGCGGCTTCGGTCTATGACGACGAGGACTTTGCCGTCATGCGCTTTCACGACTCAGAGTGGATGCTCCATGCCGACCACACCTATCTGGACAACCCCATGACCGGTGTGATCAAGGATGTGGAAACCAGGGGGGCAGGCCTGGAGATTCGCCTTTACGGGTGCGATCCTGACGCGGCGGAATCGAGAGCCAGGGTATCCGATCACATC
>JAJFHC010000162.1 GCA_021775835.1 Hyphomicrobiales bacterium
TGACCGGTCGCTATATCGCCCTAGGCGGTGGCGGCATCCACTGCATAACGCAACAGGTGCCGGCGGTTTGATTCTCCGAGCCCGGTGAAGGCGCGACTCGGTCTTGTTGGTGTCAACGCAGTCTCGACACTATTGCGAAAGTCGCCGTTTGCCCGTCTTGTCGCCACTAAAGTTACCAGTGAGAATGGGGATTCTCCTGACCTTGCAACTGCCGATCGTTTGGCCAATTCCGACCTTGCCCATCGACGGCATTGCCCCGTCTAAACCGTTTTGAAAACTGTCGCTATCTCCGTCAGCAAACGATCAGCATCCGCCTCAGAAAAGACCAGCGGAGGGCGGATTTTCAGAACATTGGCGTTGAAGCCTGTTGCTGAAATCAGGACCCGGCGTTCCCGCAGTCCATTCACAACGGCCAGCGCAGTCGCGGAATCCGGTTCCTTCGTCTCCCGACTTTTGACCAGCTCGACACCGAGATAAAGGCCATCTCCGCGTACGTCGCCTATTCTGTCTTCGGGTTGCGCCAGATCACGCATCCCATCACTGATGACCTTGCCGACGTTCAGAGCATTCTTCATCAGACCCTCGTCACGAATGACGTCGAGCGTCGCCTGCGCTGCCGCCATGGCAACGCTGTTGCCGCCGAATGTATTGAAATAGCGCATGTCATTGCCGAACTTTTCAATGACCTCGGGCCGTATCGCTATTCCGGCAACAGGATAACCATTACCCATGGGTTTACCCATGGTCACAATATCGGGCATTACCCCGTGACGCTGATACCCCCACATGTGGGACCCCGAACGACCGAAACCGGATTGCACTTCATCGGCGATGAACACACCACCGGCCGCACGCACCACCTCGGCCACTGGCGCCAGGACGTTCGTCGGTTGCGAGAACACCCCATCAGAGGAAAAAAGCGAATCCGCGATAAAGGCGGCAACACCTTCGCCACGCCGTTCCAGATCCTTGATCTGATCGGAAACCTTCGCCGCCAGCCAGCGGCCCATATCGTTTGTGTCGACCCGATACGGATCAGGCGCAGTCACCCGCCGAACCCATGTTCCGAGCGGTGAGTTCTCGCCCATTGACGGCGAGAAACCGGCGCTCAGTTCGGAGTTCCCGTGATAGGCCTCCGACGTGACGATGATCCCTTTGTTGCCGGTGTGATACTTGGCAATCCGCAAAGCCAGGTCGTTTGCCTCCGACCCGGTGCAGGTAAACATGGCGTGCCCGATCTCCGGTTCAAACGTCGCCAGCAGATCCTCCGCATAGTCCAGAATTCCGTCCTGGATATACCGCGTGTGCGTGCACAAGGTCTGCAGCTGCTCCGTGATAGCGGCAACGACTCTAGGATGCGAATGCCCCACCGAGACCACGTTGTTATAGGCATCAAGATATTCGTTGCCAGCCTTGTCGTATAACAAGACACCCTTGGCACGGCTGATCTCGACGGGGTTTGAATAGAACAAACGATAAGCCGGGCCGAGCAGAGCGGCGCGGCGTTCGACACTCGCACGGGTTTCCGTATTGAGCTGATCCAGTTGGGAGGGATCGAAGCCGTTGACCATTTTTCCGCGGCGGGCAGGCTGTCCGATTTCATTCATTGTGAGTTCTACCCTATTGCTGGAACCATCCATTGAGCGGGGTTACAGGAGTGTCGCTGAAACAGCATCGACGGAGCGCTTTAAAAACCAGTCAAGCTGATGCCAGCCCTGGTCCGTGTTACGCAGAATGTATACGGAATTGTCAGGGAACAAGCGAGCGCGCCAGATCGATAACAAGGCTCGAGTCACCACGCGTCCCATAACCAGATGGGGGATGAGCATCAGTTCCTCTTCCGTGAGATCGGCCACCGACAGATATCCACTGAGAACGTCATGTCCGTGACCAAACAAGTTTTCGTCAGGGCTGCGCGGCAGTTGGTTTAACAAGGCCGTGGACACGTCAATGGCCACCGCCGTGCGGACCGCATCGCCAAAATCAATAATCCCTGTGACAAACTCCGGATCGTCGTGATCCACGACGATGTTGGACTGGCTAAAATCATTGTGAACGACCTGGGTGCGGCAAGCGGCTATGCGCTCGGACAAAGTTGCAAACCGTTCCATACCGGTTGTAAGTTTTTGCCGCTTCTCCAGGTCTTGGACCTCGCCCAGCAAGTACTCCAACGCCAGCAGGTGTTTGACGTCCCAAGCCAGCACCCGGGTATCTGAAGGGTGCGAGAAATCTGCCATTGCAAGACGAAGCTTGCCCAGAACCTCACCAATTTTGATACGACCGTGGCTGTTGGACGTCGTGTCGGCCAATGGCGTGCCGTCAAGGTAGGACAACAACCGCACCTGCCGGGTTTGACCGGCCTCGTCGACGATCGAGAATTGATCCGTACCTTGCTTGTTACGCAAGACTCTTGGGATTGGCAAATCTCTATCCCTGCCCGCCACATGGTTCATCATACTGGTTTGAAAAGATAACTCTTCCTGACTCTCTGCAGGGTTGGCGACCTTCAACACGTATTGCTGTCCTTGCGATGTTGTCACCCGAAACGTGTCGTCCTTTTCGGTTGCAAATCGTGTGAACTGTCCAGAAACTCCAAAATGTTCCCGCGCCAGCCGCTCAGCTTCTGCCTGGCGCATTGGGATACACGTTGCGGCAAGCCCGCCTTGTTCGGTCAATGGTGCAAGCATCACGGTGTCCAGAAATCACGCCACCAACTCTTAATGGTATATTGTCGACAATCTGTCAACTTGCCCGGCCGCGGCGACCGGAAACCTCAAATGGCGCCCGCTGCCACCTTCAGATGGGCCAGAAGTTTTTCACCTTCAGACAAATTGTGCTGCTCTGACAAGGTGCCGGCACTCTCCGGGTCTGCCGCAAGAAGGGCATCAACGATTGGCCTGTGCTGATCAAGAACTTCAGACAATTCAAGGATCAGTGCGTTGCTGGATCTCAAATACATCCTGATTTGTTGCTCGATCAACACGTACTGAGCCGCCAGCCGGGAATGCGCGGCCAGTTCGACAATTGTCTTGTGGAAAGCATAATCCGCATCAGAAACCCGATCGACGTTACCGGTCTTGCATTCTTCGCCAAGCTGAGAGAAAATCTCCCTTATCTTGCCAGCCTTCGTCTCATCCAAATTTTTGGCAACAAGCTGTGCCGCCAAGCGTTCGACGGATGAGCGCAACGTGTAGAGCTCCCACGCATCCTGAACGGTCAACGTGACAACACTCCATCCGGAATAGGGTACCAGCCTCAACAGGCCTTCTTTTGCAAGCTGGCCGAAGGCTGTGCGCACAGTAGCCCTGGACAGGTCCATCTGTTCGGAGATCTGCACCTCAGTCAGGCGCGATCCAGCCGGAATTGCGCCATTCACAATGGAATTACGCAAAGCAACGGTCGCTTGTGCCTCCAGCGACATCTTTGTCACCGGTGCAATATCCAAAGGTTTCACGGCACCTCTCCAACACTGCTGGCCTGACACCCCTGAGGCGAATTCACGGTTCAGCGCGGGTTGTCCTTCCTTACCCCTGATTGACTTTCCGTGCCACCTTAAGTGAAAAATCAAATGGGTTTACATCTATGAATATAGATATAGGCACCGGAAAAATTATATTTATTGATCTGAAGATTCACTCATTGTTTCATTATCCACGCATTTAAGGCCCTTCAGTTTCGAACGAAAGGGCCAAAACGCGGTGACTTTTTCAACAATGGGAGGAGACCAATGCACATGACAGCTTCAATATTTCGCACGGTTCGCAGAACCGGCTTCATCGCTGCAACAATTGGAGTGGCACTATTTGCACCCATTTCAAACGCGCACTCAGCAGACACCATCAAGTGTGTCTTCCCATTCTGGTTTGGCTTCGCACCAGTGTTTGTTGCACAGGAGGAAGGTTATTTCTCAGAGGAAGAACTGACTGTCACGACCGCGTTTGACAACGATCGTGCCAACGTTCTGCCGGCAATGGCGACCGGCTCAATCGATTGCACCATGCGCACCATCGGCGAGTCCATGTCACGCCCCAGAAAGGCCGACACAACCGGAACGGTCATTGGAACAATAGATATTTCCGTCGGTGCGGACGGTGTCGTTGCAGATCCGGAAATCAAATCTGTTCTGGACCTCATAGGCAAGACCTTTGCCGGCGAAATAAACCACCCCGGAACGGTTCTGGTTCAGCATGCTCTGACACAGAAGGGCAAGAGCATCAAAGACGTCACCATGAAGCTGATCGCCACAGACGATTCTGCCGCCGTGTTTGAAGACAGCGGCATCGCTGCGGTTGCCACATGGGAACCGATGATGAGCTCCATTGTAAAGGGCACGTCGCGGAAGGGATCGCATGTCCTGATTTCGTCTGCAGACTATGAAGGGCTGATCACCGACGTCATTTTGGTCCGCACTGAAGACTACAAGGCGAACCCCGAGAAATACGCCAAGTTCCTGCGCGGCATTTTCCGGGCGATTGATCTGTACCTCAAGGACCCTGACAAGTTCATCGCGATTTCGGCGCCGAAATTCGACGTGCCCGCCGCCGAAATGAAGGAAGCGCTGGCCGGTGTGAAATACACATCATACGAAGATAGCGTTGCCTATCTTCCGGGCGCCGGCGGCGATGGCAAACTCAAGGAGGTCTTCGATGCGTTCAACGGCATCAATGTCTCGCTTGATTTGCAGGACGGGCCACTGGACTATACCCCCTACGTGGACGGCACCTTGATGAAGGGGCTGTTTGACGGTCACAAACGTTAAGAAGTCTGGCGCGACACGAAGGGGCGTTCTCCGTGTCGCGCCAAATACCTTGTCTCTCAACCAACAAACGTATCGCGGCGGAAGGAGGACGATGAATTGTTAGATCACCTCCTTGCCTTTCGGGCCCGCATACCCCACCGGACGGAAGTCACACTCGGACTGCTGGGGTTCATCGGTTTTCTGCTCACCTGGCATCTGATTGCGATTTCTGGAGTGATCCGTCCGGAATTTCTGCCGACGCCGTTCGCCGTCCTTGAAGCCTTCTACAGGCTGTTTGCGGAACGCGACTTTGCATCGGATGTGGTCATCAGTGTCGGCCGCGTCTGGCTCGCATTTGGGTTATCGGTGATCATTGCGTTGCCCCTAGGCCTCATGATGAGCACGTACAGATCCGTAGGCGCTTTCTTTGAACCCTTCATAGACTTCTTCCGCTATCTGCCGGTGCCGGCACTGGTCCCATTGCTGATCATATGGTTCGGCGTCGGTGAGGCCTCCAAGATCGCTGTACTGTGGTTCGGCACGTTTTTTCAATTGGTTCTCCTGGTAACCGACGACACCAAACGCGTGCCGGCGGAATATGTTGAGTCCGGATTTACGCTTGGCGCCAGCCAGGGGCAAATCATGAAAGACATCATTATTCCCGCCTCCCTTCCCAACATTGTCGATAACCTGCGCATCACGCTCGGCTGGTGCTGGACCTATCTGATCATTGCCGAAATTGTGGCCGCCAACTCCGGGATCGGACATGTCATCTGGTCGCTCCGTCGGTTTGTGAAAACACCGGAGGTCATGGCAGGCATCGTCACCATCGGCATCATCGGCCTGATAACCGATCAGGCATTTCGTTTCGCCCACCGGCGTCTTTTCAGATATTTGAACCGGTAATCAGAGATGAACGAGTTCCTGAAAATTGACGCCGTCAGCAAGTCCTACCGATCGGACGACGGAAAAACTGAAACACCTGTTGTCAACGAATTATCCCTCAGCGTGAATGAGGGCGAACTGATCATGTTCCTTGGACCGTCGGGTTGCGGCAAGACCACCCTGATGCGCATTGTCGGCGGCCTGGAAAAACAGAACGCCGGCAGTATCTGGCTGGGCGGAAAGGAACTGCAGGGACCGGACCGCCGCCGGGGAATGGTGTTTCAGTCGTACTCCTCGTTTCCGTGGCTGACGGTGCGCCAGAACATTGCCTTTGGTCTGCGTTATCGCAAGGATATCGATGATTCCGAAAAAACCAGGATCACCGATCACTACCTGGGGCTGGTGGGGTTGGACAAATTCGGCGACTTTTACACCAATCGGATTTCCGGCGGCATGCGCCAGCGTGTGGCCATCGCCCGGACGCTGGCCGCTGCACCCGACTTGCTGTTGATGGACGAGCCCTTCGGGGCTCTTGACGCCCAGACTCGTGAGTTCCTGCAAATGCAATTGCTGGACATCAATCAGAAAGAGCAAAAGACGACGATCTTTGTGACCCACGATGTTGAGGAAGCTGTCTTGCTGGCCCACAGGATCATCATTTTCTCGGCACGGCCCGCACGGATAATCAAGGAAATCAACGTTGCCGATATCATTCCCGTAGAACATCGAGCTGCCGGCGCCAAGGAGTCCACAGAGTTTTTCGAGCTGCGCAACAGCATACTCACGATTATCAGGGACGAGTATCATCGGGCAGCGCAGGAGGAGAATGATTCCGCATGACATTTGATTTTTCCGGGAAGCATGTCGTCGTAACCGGCGCCAACCGGGGCATTGGACTGGGCGTCGCCGAAGGCTTCCTTCAAGCCGGCGCGACAGTCACCATCGTTGGGTTGGAAGACGACACCGCGGATGTTGCCGCGGAATTGAACGCCCAGTTCGATAACCGGGTGACCGGTTACAGCTGCGACATATCCAAACCTGATCAGGTCCGGGACCTGGGAACGAAAATCAAGGCACTGGATGTTCTGGTCAACAATGCCGGGCTTGAATACATCACACCGATTGCCGACCCGTCTCCAAATGTCGATGAGGTCTTTCGCGACACCATGATGATCAATGTGGTCGGAACTTTTTCGGTAACCCGCACCCTGCTGGGGAAACTTTCGCGTGGTGGTCGAATCATCAATACCTCTTCGATGTGGGGCAAGACGGCCGTCGCGGAGTTCAGTGCCTATTGCGCCTCGAAACATGCCGTGATCGGATTGACCCGAAGCCTGGCACAGGAACTGGCCCCGCGGAACATTTCGGTCAATGCAGTCTGTCCAGGATGGGTGCGCACAGTTGCCTCCATGCGGTCGCTGTCGCACATGGCCAAAAGGGTAAAGCGCAGTGAGGACGACCTGCTCGCGGAAATCGTCGGCGCACAGGCGTTGGACGGGTTGATGGAGCCCAGCGACATGGCTGACATCTACCTGTTTCTGGCCTCGTCTGCCGCCCGTAACATCACCGGCCAGGCCTACACCGTAGACCGGGGGGAGACAATGCTGTGACCCAGGAACTGTCAGGCAAAACCGCTCTGGTGACGGGGGCTGCGAGTGGCATCGGGGCGGCCTGTGCCATTGAGCTTGCCGCTGCGGGGGCCACGCTAATACTCGCTGATCGTGACGACCCGTCGGAAACGCTTGCGCGGATCACGGACCAGGGTAACTCTGCACACGCTGTAATATGCGACGTCTCCGATGAGGCGGCGGTCGCAGGCCTGTTCGATGCTATTGGAGACAAGACCGGACGCCTTGACGTTGCCTTGAATTGTGCCGGCATCCTGATCGAAAGCAATCTGGTCGACATGTCCGTTGACGTCTTTGACAAGATCGTATCGGTAAATCTCCGGGGCACGTTCCTGATCGGCCGCGGCGCAATCTCCATGATGTGCCAATCGGACACCGAAGATGGCGATTGCCGCATGATCAATGTCGCCTCGGAACTGGCCTACCCCGGCCGGGCCGGGTACTCCGCTTACTGCGCCACAAAGGCCGGCGTCATCGGCCTGACAAGGTCCTGGGCGCGCGAGTATGCCCCTGGCATTCTGGTCAACGCAATTGCCCCGGGCCCCATAGATACGCCGATGCTGGGGCGGAAAAACATGTCCCCGGAATGGCTGGAAAAGGAATCCGATGTGCCTTTGGGCCGGATTGGAACACCACAGGAAATTGCGACTGTTGCCCGTTTTATGGCTGGACCGGGGGCTGGCTACATGACAGGGCAAACCATCAGCCCGAACGGTGGAGCGGTAATGTTCTAGCCGTCATGGTTGGGAATTTATGACAAGGAAGCACAACATGATTCAACGACCCGTACCGTGGCCGAATGGAGCCAAGGTTGCTGTTGCCATAACACTTGATATGGACGCCGACAGTCTGGTTCATGTTGAACATCCAACGGATTCGATCACCCGTGTCTCCACAATTTCCATGCTGAAGTATGGGCCTGAGGTTGGGATCCCACGCATTCTGGAAAGTTTCCGGCGGTTTGGCCTGAAACAGTCCTTTTTCGTTCCCGGCTGGTGCGTCGAGAATTACCCGAAAGCGGTTGAGGCCATCGTTGAAGAGGGTCATGAAGTCGGCTTTCATGGATACATTCACGAAGCCCCGAATATGCTCTCGCGCGACGAAGAGCATTATTGGATGCGCCGCTCAATCGATATCATTGAAAAGCACACCGGCAAACGGCCCCGCGGCAACCGGTCGCCGCTTTACTATTTTTCTCAACATACGGCTGATTTGCTGGTCGAAGAGGGATTTGTCTATGACAGCTCCCTGATGGGCGATGAAGTTCCCTACATCCTGAAAACCGAAAAGGGTGAGTTGGTGGAAATGCCGACCAGTTGGGCCCTGGATGACTGGCCCCCTTACGTCCATTCAATCGATCTGAATTACATGTTCCAGGTAATGGCGCCGGACCGCGCGATGGAAACCTTCATGGCGGAATTCAATGCCATGCGGCAGGCCGGCAATGGCCTCTGGGTCGCCACGTGGCACCCGTTCGTCAGTGGACGCCTGTCACGTTGGCAGCGGGTGGAAAAAATGATCGAAGAAATGATGGAGACCGGTGACGTCTGGTTCGCGACACTGGAGGAAATCGCTGCTCACATCAACGCTCTCAGAGCGCAGGGCGACTATTCTCCCCGTGTGGACCATTTGCCCTACTACACCGACTCCCAGGTCCCGACCCCCCCGCCGTCCGTGATGCTGAAAACTCAGGACTAGAGCATGTTCGACCCCTACAGAATCATTTGTCGGAGCTATAGGGGCCGGACATGCTCTAGAGAAATTTTTCCGAAATTTCCTCAAGCAGGTGACTTTCGAGCATTTCCAACGGGCGGGTGATTTGCGTGCCGACACTGAACACGCACTCGAAAATCGCATCGTAGGACAAACGGTCAGGCAAGATGGCGCGCATCCGTCCCTCCTCGACCCAGCGGGCCGCGACCTGCCACGGTAAGTGTCCCAGAAAACGCCCCGACAGGATCAGGGTGGAGACGCCTTCCATTGAGGTACACTTTGCGCTGCTGATTTTCGGCCTGAAGCCCCCGGCTCTCAAGGACCCCCCATAGTATGTACGGGCGGCATAATCATGATCCTCAACGTCCGCGACCGTTGTAGTGTCCGCATGGTCAAACAAAGCGTGACCGTGGCCGCAGTACATTGTCTGCCGTTCCGAAAACAGCTTGATGTAGCGCAAACCCGGCGCGTGATTGGGGAAAGTATGGATTCCTGTATGGACCCGCTGCTCCAACACCTGCTGTTCAATTTCCAGGGGGTCGGCGACACTGAGGATCAGGGAGACGTCCGGCATGCTTCCCCGCAATCGGTCAACAATCACGTCAATTCGAAAATCGGGATTTCCAATCAGGGAATCGGCCACGGCGATGCGCAATTCACCCGAAAGCGAACCGCGTCGCTCGTTGACCTTGGCGACAAAACCTTCGCAGCCCTGGAACAATTCCCGGGCCGCCTGATAGACCGCGCGCCCGTCATCGGTTAGCGAAAATCCCGACCGTCCTCGCCGGCATAACTTGAACCCCAAACGTGCCTCCAAATCCGCCATCTGGGTACTTATGGTTGACTGGCTGACATTCAGGACAATTTGCGCCGCAGAAAAACCGCCAGCTTCCGTTATGGCCATAAAAACGCGGAGCAGGTGCAGGTCGGGATTGGAAACCGAGGTGAAAACGGCGCTTCCTTTCGACTTTTATCGATGTAACGTTGTATTATTCTATATAGCAGCAATGTAATTTGCACCCCAGAATTGTTCAAAGTTAGCAATACGGGATACAGCTCGTGACCGAATTTCAATCACCGTCAAAACCGGACATGTTCGCTCCCCGGTATGCGCAGATCGCAACATTCATGCGCACGCCACTCGCTCAGTCGTTATCGGATGTAGATATCGGGCTGGTTGGCATTCCTTATGATGGCGCGCTTACAAACCGACCGGGGGCACGGCACGGTCCACGCGAAGTCCGCAACCAATCCTCATTGATGCGTGCCATAAATCATGTGACTAGGACAAATCCATACGAGTTATGCCGGATTGCGGATGTGGGGGATGTTAACTTCACTCAGGCATTTGATATTGTTGCGACCCACAATGAGATCACGGATTTTATCCAACTGTTGCTCAGCCAAGACGTCATGCCTCTGTCGGTCGGCGGTGACCATTCGATCAGCTTGCCCGTTCTGCGCGCCCTGGCGAAAGACCGGCCCGTTGCCATGATCCACATCGACGCCCACACCGACACCTGGGATTCCTTCCAGGGTTCCAAGTTCAACCACGGCGCTCCGTTCCGCCGCGCCGTCGAAGAAAATCTGATCGACCCCACGAAAACAATCCAGATTGGCATTCGCGGCGCACAGAATGTTTCGGAGGGCTGGGACTACTCCGACAAGTGTGGCATGCGGGTCATCTTCATCGAAGAATTCATCAGTAACGGCGTCGCTTCGGTCGCGGCCGAAACACGTGATCTTATTGGTGACAGGCCAGTTTACCTGACATTTGACATCGATGGTCTGGACCCGGTTTATGCCCCTGGTACTGGTACGCCAGAAATCGGCGGGATTACCACTATTCAGGCGCTTGAACTGATCCGCGGTTTGCGTGGGTTGAATTACGTAGCTGCAGATCTGGTAGAGGTCTCGCCGCCTTTTGATTTGGGTGGACTGACAGCACTCACGGCGGCAACAGTGCTCTTTGAAATACTGTGCAACCTCGCCGAAGTTCGATCCAAGGCCCTTTGAGAGGGCTGTCGGATCGTATTGCTCCGACAATACCGTTCAAATTTTTCTGAGAATGGTATCCAACAAAAAACCGCCGCGTCTGATGGACACGGCGGTGAGATCTTGATGGTTGCGGGGGCAGGATTTGAACCTGCGACCTTCAGGTTATGAGCCTGACGAGCTACCGGGCTGCTCCACCCCGCGCCAAACTGTGCTTCAAACGTAAACAAGCTCCATAAGAGGAGCCGTTACGTCGAGAATTCAGGTTTCGCAAAGAAGGGATATCTGATGAAACGGTTTTTCGTCTGTGTTTTGCAGACCTGGCGACGACCTACTCTCCCGTGCCTTAAGACAAAGTACCATCGGCGCTGAGGAGTTTAACGGCCGAGTTCGGGATGGGATCGGGTTTGGGCTCCTCGCAATAATCACCAGGCCGGCAAAAGACAGACCTGTAATTCTTGTTGTTTTCAAAACGTGTCAATATTGACATGTCATTGTCAGTGGTCCTCGGACCCGTTCAGGGGCCACGAGTGAGCATTGACTAATGAGAGTAATCAAGCCGATCGAGCTATTAGTACCGGTAAGCTTCACACATTGCTGCGCTTCCACACCCGGCCTATCAACGTGGTGGTCT
>JAJFHC010000163.1 GCA_021775835.1 Hyphomicrobiales bacterium
ATCCATTTCGTGGCGCACCATCCAGCAACTCGCCAGATTGTCGGCAACGGAGAAGAACGGGTTGTAAACTGTCCGGATGGTAATGCCATCAAGCCTTTCCTGGACGCCTTCCAGGAACTCAGCCATGACATCGGCACGATAACCGGTTACCACGACAAATTCATCCGCACCGGCGGAAGAAAACGCGTCAATCTGCCACTCAATGAGCCGCCGCCCCCCAATATCCAGAAGCGCTTTGGGAACTTCTTCCGTAAGCGGCAACAAACGTTTGCCCTGGCCAGCGCCAAGGATGACCACTTTCACTTTATCGCGCCCTTTTTTGATAAAACACTGCTAGAACGGCAACTCAATCGCATTTCGAAACTTGCAAGTCAACGGTCCTGCAGAGGTTGCGTCAATTCGCATGTTTACCCTGGTACATCTGTCAGATCTCCATCTGGCTCCCTTAACCGACTGGTCCGTGTCGGACCTCGCTAGCAAACGAATCCTCGGATATCAGTCCTGGAAGCGTCGGCGCCGCCATGTCCATCTTCGCCACATCGCTGACGCAATGCGCAAGGATGTTCTCGACCTCGCCCCCGATCATGTGGCGATCACGGGAGACCTCGTAAACATCGCCCTCAAAGCAGAGTTTGTTCAGGCTAAGAACTGGCTGGAAGAATTCGGACCGGGCGATTGGATATCGGTGATACCCGGCAACCACGACGCTTACGTGCCCCTCACATGGGAAAACAGCATTGGCCAATGGGCCGAATACATGACTTGTGACGGCGGTTTCGGCCTTGACGAAAATCGAACCAACCAGCCGTTTCCCTATGTCAGACGGCGCGGTGACGTTGTCATTGTCGGACTGTCCACGGGTGTGCCCACAGGCCCATTTAGCGCTCGAGGATGGCTTGGCGAGAGCCAGCTGTCCAAATTCAACAACCTGCTGGAACAACTGTCTGGAAGCGGTCTGTTCGTCGTGATCATGGTACATCATCCCCCCCTTGCCGGTCAGAATCCCTGGCGAAAAGCCATGAAAGATTGTCGGCAGTTTGAGGCAATTGTGCGCAACCACGGTGCCGGCCTGATTATTCACGGTCACAATCACCGCCAAATGCGCGATGGATTGGCGCGCAACGGTACCGCTATACCGGTTTTGGGTGTAGCATCCGCTTCGGCAAAACAAACTGCCTTGAGGCCGGCGGCGCACTACAATACATACCGGATAACACGCGATGGCGATAAGTGGTCGCTTAACACCGAGGAACGGTGCTGGAGCGATTCACATGGCCGTTTTGTTACCATTGACGAAACCTGACCTGCAGCAACAAGCCGACGCATATTTTTTTTGGCAGTTCTGAGAAGGAATCCATGACAAACGCTACGATGACCAAGTTCGGATACCCTGGAACCCTCGTGCGGGAATATGAACACTGGTGTGTTCTGGTGCGACCCGCACAAGCAACGCTTGGAGCATTGGTCCTTGTCTGCAAAGACAACGCGCAGGCCTTTTCCGATATACCGGCTAACGCTTTTTCTGAACTTGCGTCCGTCACTGCGGACATAGAAACGTCACTGCGTTCCTTCAGACCCTATGATAGGATCAACTATCTGATGCTTATGATGGTGGACAAGGAAGTTCATTTTCATGTTCTGCCGCGCTACCGGGATACTCAGTCTTTTGAAGGCATCGATTACGCTGATAGTGGATGGCCTGCGGTGCCAAACCTGTCTGATGCTGTTAACCCGGATCCGGAATCCCTCGAGCGCATAAGAAGCGCCTTGAGTGAGAAGTGGTCGAGCGCGGTTTGAGGCCGCGTTGATCTGAGCTTGATGTGAGTAATCTGTCGAAGTCGATAGAGGCCAAAAGTAATGCACATTTCGACTCGTTATGTTCTGCAACAGACTCTGAAACCTCTGGTCGGTGCAATGAGCATCGGGCTGCTGGTCCTGCTCGCCGAACGCATGGTTCGCCTGTTGGATGTTACGCTGGGAAAGAAAAATTCATTCAATCTTGTCTTCGAGATGCTTGCCTATCTGGTTCCACATTATCTGGGGCTTGCGATACCCGCCGCTTTCTTTTTGGGCTTGCTGTTTGGATTCAACAAACTCAGCAAAGATAGTGAAATAGACGCTTTTCTAGCCTCAGGGGTCGGCCTTCACCAGATTACGAGACCGGTTCTCATAATGGCGATCATATTTGCCGTGGTTGCCGGTCTCATCGTAAGTCATGTTCAACCCCACACGCGATATCTGTACAGAGCGTTATTGCACACCGTCAAAAACGTGCAGGTTTTCTATCTCGCCGAAGAAGGCGTGTTCATGAACGCTGGCAAACGAACCTTCATCCTCGACAAGTTGTCGCGACGGTCCAACAAATTCGAGAAGATATTTCTTTACGAGGACAACGGTGACTTGGGCAGTGAAACCGTCACCGCCAGGAACGGGGCGCTGATCGAACTCGAAGGCGAGCCCAGACCAGTCTTGCGGCTGGAAAACGGGCATAGGCTTCAGTTAAAAGGGAAAACCACCTTCGCGCCAGAAGATCCCTTGCCCAAACAGGTGGTTGGCGAATTCTCCCTGATCGACACTCCGCTGGGAGCGGTATCAAATACGAAGTTTCGTCTTCGAGGCCGGGATCAACGGGAGCTGACGTTACCGGAACTATTCACTTTTAGTGAAAATCCGCCGAAGGGAGCGTCGGTTGATGCCATTACGTCGGAACGTCACAGGCGGATCGCCACGATCGCGACAATCATGATTCTGCCGATTCTGGCCATACCCTTTTCCCTGGGCCGCAGGCGCGGCCAACGACCGTACAGATTCGGAGCCGCCTTGATCATTCTTGTTGCCTATAACGAGTTTGTCGAACAGGGGGCTGTTCTCGTACGCCATCAGGGTACCTCTCCCTATATTGGGATCTGGATGCCGTTCGCCTGTTTGATGTTGTTCGCCTGTTGGCGGTTTTACCGAACCTGCTTCCAGTTAAAGCCCGACGGCATGGAGCCGGTATTCGATCGCCTAAATGACGGGATACTGTGGATCCGCAGTCGATTTGCACGCAAGACGGAAACCCTCTGATGTGGATCATCGCGTGGCTTTTGACAAAAATGCTGCTTATGCGTTTTTTTGTGATCTTCCTTGGAATCACAGCGTTCGTCCTGACGCTCGACCTGATAACCTATGCAGATGCCATCTTGAAATTAAACGACGATAATCTGCGCTCCCTGACGACCTACGTCGCTCTCAGGTCACCCGGGATCATGTCCCAGTTCGTTTCCATAAGTGTGCTGATCGCTGCTTTGCTGATGTTGACCGAAATATCCCGGCATAGCGAATTGGTTGCGATTTGGAGCACTGGCATGTCTCAGTTTCGTGTCATGTTTGCCTTGCTGCCCGTCGCATGCGCTCTCGGGCTGCTTCATTTCCTGCTGGTTGATCGGGCGGTTCCCCTGGCCGCACCGACGCTCAACGAATGGGGGATTGGTGATTATAGTGAAAAGCAGCTTAGCGTCGGCGCCGGCGACCCTATCTGGATGCGTGCCGGAGACGATATTTTGAGAGCCCGGGAGAGCAATGAACAGGCAACGGAACTCAAGGACGTCACCATATTCAGAAGAGACAAAGACGGCATCGTTACAGAAAAAATCATGGCCAAGGAGGCCAAACTTCGATCGGGACGCTGGGTTCTCAACGACATCGCGATTTTTTACAGGACAAACGACCCGCCGGTGCGCATTCCCAGTCTCGTGTACAGTGGGCCCCTGAAACCGGCCGCAGCCGGTACCCGGTCTGGTGATCCGGTAGAAATGTCGCTCAGCACGATATCCTATTTCATTACCAATGCAGGCTTCGGCATTCGCCCGGTTCATGTCTACAGGACCTGGCGACACAAAAGGCTTGGCACTTTGATATCGTCA
>JAJFHC010000164.1 GCA_021775835.1 Hyphomicrobiales bacterium
GACAACTGGCGCTGTCACCCAGGTGGGCAATGCCGGCGACGATAGGCTTACCGGCGGTGCCGGCAACGACTATCAGACCGGTGGTACCGGAAACGACACCCTGTCTGGAAATGCGGGCAATGACCGCATGTATGGCCAGGACGGTGACGACAAGCTCATCGGCGGTGCCGGAAACGATACACTTGTAGGCGGAACTGGCGCGGACGCACTTGAAGGTGGTGACGGAAACGACACGCTCTACATAGATGGCAACGATACATTGGTGCAAGGCGGCAATGGATCAGACCGAGTGATTGTTCAGGACGATGTTGGCGTATCCCTCGATATGGTGACCAGCTCTATCGAGCGTGCCGACGGCGGTACCGGCGATGACACATTCGATGCCTCTGGAGCAACCCAGGCGGTAACACAGGTGGGAAATGTTGGAAACGACACGCTCACCGGTGGCGCGGGAAACGATCGCCAAATTGGCGGCGAGGGAAACGACAGACTTGTCGCGGGCGAGGGCAACGACAGCATCAATGCCGGGGAAGGCAATGATTGGATCGACGCCGGAGACGGTAACGATTATGTCATTGCAGGAGAAGGTGACGACTGGATCGATGTCGGCGATGGCAATGATCGTATTTTGGCAGGTGAAGGCGATGATTGGGTGTCGGGTGGTGACGGCAACGACTTCTTCGAAGGTGGAGAAGGCATTGATACCCTCATTGGCGGCAAGGGCGATGACACTTTCCGGTTCGTCATCGGGCACGGCGCAGATGCCATTGTTGGTGGCGATGACAACGACCATATCGTAATTGATGGTGTCCCAGGTCAATCGACAACTTTCCTTGTCGAGGATGCAGCGACATACAATGCCCGCACAGGCGGTGATGCCGAGGAGGGGCAGATACTCATAACAGCGGACGGAGCTTTGATAATTTCGGCAACCGACATCGAGCGGCTGACGATAAACGCCAATTCCGAGGACGACAGCCTCACGGTCCGCGGCGACTTTGCTAGCAGCAGCTTGCTGCCGAATGGAATTGCATTCAACGGCGGCAGTGGCGACGATTCTGTCGACTTTGGTGGCATTACCTCAAACCTACGGGTCGTCGTCAACGGCCAGGACGGTGACGATGCGTTAATCGCCGGCAGTGAAGATGATCGTCTCATTGGCGGTGCAGGCAACGATACGCTCAACGGCGGTGCAGGAAATGACATTATCTACGGCCAGGACGGCAACGATAGGCTGTTTGGTGGCGATGGCAATGACACCCTCTTCGGTCAGGATGGAGACGATCGCCTTGAAGGGAATGCGGGCACGGATGTTCTTTCAGGCGGTAATGGCAGCGACTTTTTTGTCTTCCGTAACGGTGACGGCAACGATCGAGTTGACGGAGGCAGCGGCAGCGCATGGACCGATACGCTCAAACTGGAAGATGCCGACGGTGGCGAAGTTCCTGCGGGATGGACGGTGTCAATCGACAGTGGGTCGATTTCAGACAGCGGCGCAAGCTACTATGATTTGACCAATGACGCGTCGGGCTCCATCACACTAACGGACGGCAGCGTTGTGAACTTTGAAAATCTCGAAAGAATTGAGTGGTAACCTGCATGCGACGATATCTTGACAGCTATGTCATTCGTGCTGTCACGTCGAGGCACAACGGCCGCGTGGATTCTACGCGTCGGTTGGTACCGGGTTCTGTCACGGCAACTCGGTGACCGGGGACTATAGTGTCGTCAGATACAGATTGTTTCCTATACTCGATACCGATCGCCACCCAAGATTGTTCAACAATCAGACTGATTGTTGAAGTATTACGTCCCTTGTGAACAACCCTGATTTCAGGTCGGGACAGTGTAGTTGTCCTGGATAAGGGCGGTTTGGATTCTGCACAAAAGATCTCTCAACTATGCCAGATCCTAACACTGGAACTGGACCACCAAAGGGTCCCCGGTCAGTGTGGTGTCTAAAGACTGAACGATGTGGTGAGTTTTAGTGAAGTGAATGGGTGTTGAATTGGACGACCAAGCTGCATAGTCTCTACGCGGGCTGGGCGACAACGCCGCATGATTATCCGCCCGGCTCACCCGGAGACGAGAGCCGCTGTTCCCCTCGGTCGGTTTTCGTCTCCAATCAAACCATCACAATCAAACCATCACAATTATCACTCAGCAACGCCTTGTTAACCGAATCCGTTCAGCGTCAATTCTGCCTGGAATAATTGCCCCTTCTGGAGTTACAGGCATGGCCCGGGTCTAGCCGCAGTGTGATCCGGGCCAGCACAAATTCAATTCTCGTTGAGTGCACAGAATGCCACGCTGCCACCGCAGCGACCGGTGTTGATTTTCTTCACCATCTCGTTGGCGCAAAAAAATCCCAGACGGGGCTGGAGAGATTACCGTCTGGGATTCTTTATCGCCGGTGCCAGCTACGAAACTAGCGCCGCCAAACTGACGTGGTTTGGTTCACAATCGGTAAAAAAGCCCCAGACCGGCGGGGGGGCGCTTTATCTGGGACTTACAACCGATGTCGCTGGCAAACTGGAGAGCTGGACCAGCCAAATGAACATGCCTTCTCCGGCTTAATATCCGGTAAA
>JAJFHC010000165.1 GCA_021775835.1 Hyphomicrobiales bacterium
GGCGTTGCGCGGTGTGCTGGTTGACGGGGCTACCGCAGTGATCCAGCAGGTACGCCGGGGCAGAGTGGCGCCGTCGCCAAGCCAGGCCACGTAACTGGCAAAAAAGGAACCCAAGGCGGTTGCTGTGGCGCTAGCCAACAAGACCGCCCGCATCGCCTGGAAGCTGATGGTGAGCGGTGAGGACTATGATCCCAGCCGGACCATGCCGACAAGGGCTGAGGCCGTATAAGTATTTGGCGCGGCCTGGCATCCTTGGGACGCCTTGTCACGCCTGGAACTTGCAAGATGAAGCAGATGGTGCGATCGACCTTGAATGCGAGATACCCCGTGGGATCCAACGGCAATCGAAACCGTGTGAGTGATTGGAACTCGCATCGCGAACACCATCTTGGCCAGCGGTCTTCAAAGACCGCACCAAACAGGCCGGACATATGGCTGCAAGCGATCCATATCCAAACTGCTAAAGGTCTTGCAATACGGGGACCGTCCACATATGGATCCCGGCGCAAGGCCGGGAAACGGATTTCGTATCCCGTGCGCGATGCGGCACGCCCGTGCTGCGTCGCAGACACGGGATCGCATCACCCGCTAAGGCTTGAGACCGGAACGGCCCCGGGTCGCGCTCACGCTTGCCCGGGGAACGGGGGTGTCGTTTCCCGTGCGCGATGCGGCACGACAGTGACGCTTCGCTGACACGGGATCGTATCACCTGCTAAGGCTTGAGACCGGAACGGTCCCGGGTCGCGCTCACGCTTGCCCGGGGGGAACGGGCGTGCTGCATCGCGTACGGGGAACGATTTAGTTTTGCCTCGGCACGCACAACGCCCGCCAAACTTGCAACTAAGGTTTATGCGGCCCCGACCGGCGGTGGTCGCCGGGCGCAGTTTTCCGGGCATGCTGGACCTCAGGGTTAATCGTGCTTGAATCGGACGCCATCAAAATCCGCAGAAATCTGGCTTAAATTGTACGGAATTTTCGGAGAGATTCTTCAGACGGGGCCGCAATAATCGGGACAAACAGAACTAGGAAACTGGTCGATGCGTTGTTTGTCTCTTCGAAATCCGTTGGTGAGCCCCTCTAAACCAAAGTTGTAAATTCCGGTAACAGCCGAAAAATCGCCTGTCCCTCCCGTCCCGCTCATGCCCGCCAACGGCCCCTGCTGAAGAACACATCGGATCGCGCCACAAGCCTTACGCCAAGCTGGAGTCGCAATGACCGGGTCGGTCAACAAAATTACGTATCGCGCGTTCCTGTCCTACAGTCACCGGGACACGAGCGAGGCTGCGTGGTTGCACAAGAAGCTGGAGGAATGGCGGATCGACCGGGACCTGGTGGGCCGGGAGACCGACATCGGCCCGGTGCCCGACACCCTGCGCCCGATCTTCCGCGACCGCGAGGACTTTGCCGGCGGCCATTCGCTCGAACAGGCAACCTCGGCGGCGCTGGAAGCGTCTGAATTCCTGATCGTCCTGTGTTCGCCCAGTGCGGTGGCCAGCGACTACGTCAACGAGGAGGTCCGGAAGTTCAAGGCCATGGGGCGGGCCGACCGGGTGATTCCGGTGATCATTGCCGGCGACCCCTACAGCGATACGTTCGAATGTTTCCCGCCGGCGGTGAAATACACCGTCGATGACGCCGGCGAGATCACCGACGTTCCCGCCGAACCCCTGGCGCCTGATTTCCGCGACAAGGGCGACGGCCGCAAACGCGCAGCCGCCAAGGTGGTCGCCGGTCTTCTGGGTCTGCGCTACGACGAGATCCGGCAACGGGCAAAGCAGGCGCGCCGCAAGGCCCAGTTGCAGACGACGATCGCTGCCGCCTCGTTCCTGATGATCACCTTTATGGGCGGGTTCTACTACTGGAAGACAATTCACCTGGCATCGCAACAGGAGCTGAGCCAGAAACAGGTGGCCAAGCTGCAGGGCCTGGTCAAGACCTTGTTGTCGGCCAGCGTGGACGGGTCGGGAGCTGGTGAACCGGAAACCGCGGAAGATCTGGAAAAAGCCCTCAAGTTTGCCCAGCGCCGGGCCAATGCCGGCGACCGGCGCATGGCCAGGGCCCTGGTCCAACTCAGTTGGGGCCGGGTCGTCGAGGCGCAAAAACTGTTCCAGGAGGTGGCCGACGACAAAGCCGCCCGGATCGAAAAGGCCAGGAACTACATCAAGCGCCAGGAAACAGACACGGCGGCGGCCTTCCGCAACCTGGGCGCAATCGCCAGGCTGGCCGACCCCCGGCGGGCGCGGCAGGCCTATGCCCGGGCGCTCGAATTCGATCCAGACCATCCCGACACACTCTACTGGCACGGCACGCTCCACCTGCGCGCCGGCGACTTGGGCACGGCAGAGCTCTCGCTTACCCGGCTGATGGTGGTCTCCAAGGCCTCGAAGAACCGCCACGGTCTCTATCGGGCGCACCTGCGCCTTGGCGAGATCGTCAAGGATCGGGGCAACCTGGACGCCGCCCTCGCCCATCAGCAGGATGCCATCGCCATTGCCCGCGGGCGTCTCGTGGAAGTCCCGAAAAACCTCGAGCGACAGCACGACCTGTCGGTCTCCCACGAAAAGGTCGGAGACGTGCAGATGGCGCAAGGTAACCTCGCGGACGCCCTGCGTTCCTACCGCAAGAGTCTCGTTATTGCCGAACGGCTGATCGAAGCCGACCCCGACAACACCGGTTGGCAACGTGGTTTATCGGTCTCCCACGAACGGGTCGGCGATATCCAGATGACGCAAGGCGACATCGAAAGCGCGCTCAAGTCCCACCGTGACAGCCTGGCGATCCGTGAGCGGCTGGCCGCTGTCGACCCCAAGAACGCCGGCTGGCAGCGCGGCCTGTCGGTATCCTACGAGCGGGTCGGCAACGTGGAAATGCGCCAGGGCAACCTGACCCGCGCGCTCGACCTGTTTCACGACGGCCTCGCCATCGCCGAACGCCTGGCCTCATCCGACCCCAACAATGCCGGCTGGCAGCGCGATCTGTCAGTGTCCCATGGCCGGGTGGGCGGCGCGCTGGCAGCGCGGGGGGATCTCAAGGCAGCGCTTGTTTCCTACCGCGAAAGCCTCGCCATCAGTGAACGGCTGGCGGCGGCCGACATCGAGAATGCCGGCTGGCAGCGCGACCTGTCGGTGTCCCACGAAAAGGTCGGCGACGTGCAACTGACCCAGAGCGATCTGGACGGCGCCCTCGGCTCATACCGGCGCAGCCTGGCGATCCGGCAGCATCTTGCAGGCTCCGACCCGAAGAATGCCCACTGGCAGCGCGACCTGGCGGTCTCCTACAACAAGCTCGGCGACGTGCAGGTAGCACTTGGCGCGCTTGACGCCGCGCTGACCGCCTTCACCCATGCGCTCGGCCTGATGGAACGGCTGACCGCGTCGGACCCGATGAACGCAGGCTGGCAGCATCACCTGTCGATGTCGCTGGAAAAGATCGGCAATGTGTACGTGGCCCAGGGCGATCTGGACGGAGCGCTGGCCTCCTACAGCGACGGCCTGGCCATCGCCGAACGCCTCGCCAGGTCCGACCCGCGCAACGCGTCATGGCAACGTGATCTGTCGGTGTCCTACAGCAATGTGGGCCGGGTACAGGCCAACCTGGACGACTTCGACGCGGCACTCGCCTCCTACCGCAACGGCCTGATCATCATGGAAAAACTCGCCACCACCGACCCGACCAACCCGGGTCTTCAAGTGGACCTGGTGGTCGGCCAGGGCAAGCTTGGCTTGCTCTACGTCAAGATGAACCGCCGCGAAGAAGCGCTCGCGACGTTCCGGCAAGGCCGGGCATTGATCGCGCCGCTGGCGAGAGATGCAGAGCATGAGAGGTGGCAGGATTTTCTGGGGTTGTTTGACCGGGAGATTGCGTTGTTGGTGGAGTGAGGGGTGTGCCAGCAGACACTGCAGCGTTCAAACCCAAGGGCTCTTGACGTAAGCTTGGGACCCGAAGGGCTAAGATCAGTTGGGCCGGTAGCGGCTAAGAACCACAGGACGCAAAAATCGTCACTGTCATTATCTGGCCGAAAAGTGCGCGTCAGAGAGTGTGATAATCTGGCTCACTCACTTCCGCGGCATCGTATGCCAACTGAACAACCGGGTAACGAATTCGAGCACGAGCATTGGAATTACAACCATCCAATTTTCCTCGCTCGTTACTTGTTGACCTTACCTCGTCTAGATTGTTCAACGGTCGTGTCCCCACCTTGAAACAGATCTCTTTGCGCCAGTGTTTGTTCCACTTCAATTCGCTCAATCGCTCTATTTGCTCGGTATAGCGATTGCTTTAGTTCTTGAAAATTTGTGCTGGCAACTGCGGTTGTCTTTTCAGCATCAACACGTGCTGTACGCGGCGCTCGAAAACGTCCAGATACACCGGGAATGAGCTCAACAGAAATTGAGTTGGTAAACTCAGTTCTAAAAGACGTGTGGGAATGAGAATCTCTCGCCAAGACTTCAAACTCGTCAACGGCAATGTCGGCATTTGGTGTGCTCAGTGGCAAGTAAGGAGTCTGAAACTGACGGACTAGATGTCTACCGAGAGAGCCCCCAAACGAAAGAACATCGCCCCTTTTATTAAGTGACGCGAAAAGAGCAAACCATAAGGAAGTGGTTGGCAGTTCGTCCTCCAATGCTTGAGCCATCTTCAGATATCTAAAAGAACCTTGGGCCAAGATCGAGATAAGGAAACCAGCAATTGACGCTCGTATTTGAAGATCGACATGATCTGCCGCGACAAGGATGCTTGCAAACTTGTCAAAAGATCGCACTTGAGATTCCCTAGTTCCTGCAAGGGCTTCGTTTGCAGTCTGAACATCGCGGATATCTCGGGTTAGCAACTTCCACGCACCCTCATTGAGACTCCGATCGCGCAGATAGTTTTCAACAAATTTAACAATTGGTAACGTCCGTTTAGTTCGTCGCGTCGATTTGCGTCCACGACGAAGAGCGGCCGATACAATCATCCAGAACTCTTCAATTAACTCTGCATTCAGCCGCAATGAATCGTACCCAACAACATCGCGAACACGTCGCCAATTCTTGGTAACAAGTGGAACAGTGTCGTCACCGTACCCCACGCTCAACGCAGTAATAACTGCGTTCGACAATGTTGCTCGGCACGCCAACACTGAAACACTTTCAATGGATTGTCCTCTTTCTCCCATTTGCACGGCCGCTTCGGCAATAGCGATTCCGACAAGCTCTGTTGGCCACGAAGCAGGTTTGGGCTCGTTTACAGCTTCTATGATCTTTGAAAGAAAGCCGATTGAAATTACCTGATAGAAAGCCGTAAAAGGAGCGTGTGTTGAGATGTACGTCGACGTAAAAGCCAAAAAGTTCTCGATGGTTCTTTCTTCAACGGCAATTGTTACGCTCAGAGGGTCATCATTTTCTGATTTATGCCAAAGCACGAAAATTTCGTCTTTGAGCAGATTGGGTACGCGACTAGCTGGACCGAATGGCTTTGGCACTGGATCGAATTTCCGTCCGAGCCAACTGACAAACTGTTCGCGTGTAAGTTTTGTAGCCTGAAACATGTCAATCAGTACCAATGAATAGATCATTCAGATCGGGTGGATCATTTGCCGGTCTAGTTGCCGCAATTCCACGCTCCAAATAGCCGGGTATACCGCCTTCATGGTAGACGGCGAGCGTGGTTTTTGCACGTGTAATCGCTGTATAAGTCATTCGCTTTTGAGCGCCACGGAAATTGCTAATCTTGTCCATTCCCAATAGATGGAGGGTTCTAAATTCTAGCCCTTTGGCACCATGTAGTGTTGCGACAACAACACGCTTAGATTGGTCAAATGCCTCATATCGCCCCGCTCCACGTTGGAACTGAACGTGTTGTGAGATTACTGAGTTAGCAAGCAGTTCACAAATCGTGTCGAGCTCCGCGCGTCTAGGGCAAAGTACACCAATGATTCCATCGGGATACGCTCTTAATTGAGTTTCGATTTCGGCTGCTGCACTCTCCACTTGCTCGGGGACGCCTAAGCCACCCGCTGCACTGACCGAAGAAGCATATTGCTGTTCGTCGTATTGAGAACCAGCTTCCAACCCATTTGGATCATCTACTAGTGGATTGATTCCAACATTTGGAACCCTCGATTTCGTGCAGCGATAATTTCATCCGGGTCTGCCTTCCAGATAAAGGCCTTTGCCTCTTCGGTATTATGTTCGGCGATGAATCGGTTGATGGCGGCCTGCAGGTCGAC
>JAJFHC010000166.1 GCA_021775835.1 Hyphomicrobiales bacterium
GTCGACCTGCAGGCCGCCATCAACCGATTCATCGCCGAACATAATACCGAAGAGGCAAAGGCCTTTATCTGGAAGGCAGACCCGGATGAAATTATCGCTGCACGAAATCGAGGGTTCCAAATGTTGGAATCAATCCACTAGCGTCCTGAATTTGGTCCCAGCGAAGTTAGGCTTTTTTGAAAATAATGATGTTAAAACAATCCATTAGCCGCAAAATCTTCTCAACTGCCCGGAGCACGAGAAATCTCGAGCGTGCGGATTGCGGACACAACCGTAGAGGCGATTTTCAAACACTCGAAGTAATCCTTCTGCCTACTCCTCTTCCCGCTCGGCTCTTTCAGGAGCCAACCACAAGAGGGCTGGCCAATCGTCGAAGGGCTGCAATCACACTGTTTGCTACGATTCGCCCGGTCTTGGGATTTTCAGCGGACGGAATATTCTTCATGGTCATGGTCGCCTCACCGGAATCAGATACCAGTGTGACGGACTGGATGTTTCGGTCGATCGTTGGGTCGGCCCAGACTTCCACCTGTGTCCTTAGAGGCCCCAAACCCGCCAGGGCCAGAGCGGCCGCCACGTTTACGTTGGCCGGAAAACCGCGCGCCGCTTCCAGGGCATTGCCATCAAATACCTTGACTGGTTGAGACAGACCCTCAAGGGAAATTCCATTGTTTTCGATGTGTGGCGCACCGGCCAGACCTGCCGGCGGCTTACGCGTCATGAGACGGGCCTCTGTAATCTCGCCGATCGCCATGGCCCTTACCGTATCGAGCCCGATCAAGGCGCCTGTCGGCACCACGATACGCGCGCCCTGCTCCTGTGCCTGATGGACGAGTCCAGGATGTTCCAGCAACTGCCCGACCGATAGCGGCATGAAAATACACCCGGCCTCGATCGCCGGCAAAGCCACGTTGCGAAACGCCGAAGCCGGCACGCACTCAATCACAACGTCAGCACCGTCGCACAAAGTGTCGAGGGATCTCACCTCAGGCACTCTGGCAAAATCTTTGACTTTGACCCTTGCAGCCGACTCGTTTCGGGCGGAAACCGCAGTCAGCACGACACCGGGCACCATCCCTTCGTCAACTGCCCTCGCTACCCGAAATCCGATAGCCCCCAAACCCGCGACCACAAGTTTCATCGACGTCACCTCTTGTACGAATTGCGGTTCCCGGTTCATTGCCCGATACCGCTGATCATGTAGAGACTGACCAGAAGCAAGGCCACAAAGAACACGGTCCTGAATGCCGTCTCCGGCAGCGAATGGCGCACGCGCAGACCGACCAGGAGGCCCGCTCCGGTCGGGATCAGTGCCAGCGCGGACAACGCAAACAAGTCAGCGGGCAGGAGGCTATGCCGCGACATTGAAACCGCCAGGACCGATGAAATCACGACAAAAGTGACACCAAGTGCCTGCACGAACATGTCCCGGCGCATGCCCAACGCCTGGAGATACATGATCCCGGGTACCATGAACGTTCCCGTAATCCCGAAGATTACACCGCCAATGCCTCCGACAAGAGGCGACGCCCAGGTTTCCCGGTCACCCGGTGGTGAAATTTGCGGAGTCGCCAGGCTAAAGATGGAATAGACGCCGAGAATAATACCCAGCACCACAAGCGCGATAGTGCGATCCATGTCTGTCAAAAACGACACCCCGAACCAGATTCCGATGCAGGCAGCACCGAGATAAGTCCACATGCGTTTGACGATGGCAACAAGATCACCGCCATAGAATGCCTGCCATAGGTTCACGACGATACAGGGCAGGACCATCACCGCCATAGCCTCGGCCAGTCCGAGCGTTGGCGCCAGAAATGCCAGCGCGACCGGTGGCAGCCCCAGCCCCAGCGTCCCCTTGACGAAGCCGCCACACAGGAACGTGGCGGCGACAAGAGCGAGAATACCAACACTCCACATTAGAAATCTTTTCCCGAAAATTCTCGAGCCACCGACGACAACAATTCCGGCAAACAGCCGATTCCATGCTCCGATACGACAGTCCCGATTCTCCAGCCGTTATATCCGCGGACACCAGACACATTCAAATACGATCTCCGGTGGACCTGTTAGCGGTAATGGTTAAACTATTTTCGGATCGTCCGTCATGTCAGTCGCGACGGTTCCACAATGCAGGAAGAGTGTCGATTACATGGGGTTCGCGACATAGGGTTTGCCGATTCCTCCCTGCTCCCACCAACAGGACAAAAGAAAGACATGAGAAATCTGGAACTCCCCGGCCGTTCGCCGGTCCATGCCCCCGACGGCATGGCATGCACCTCCCACCCGCTGGCGAGCCAGACCGCCATTGCCATTCTTCGTTCCGGAGGCAACGCCATGGACGCGGCTGTTGCCGCATGCGCCGTCCAATGCGTAGTTGAACCGGGATCAACGGGTATCGGCGGGGATTGTTTCTGTCTCTATTCACCTGAAGGTTCAACCAACATCATTGCCTTCAACGGGTCGGGCAAGGCACCGTCGGGGGCCACTGTCGATTGGTATGAAGCCCAGGGCATTACCGAACTCGAACGCCACTCGCCTCACTCCGTGACCGTGCCGGGGGCCATTGATGCCTGGGCACAACTGATCGGAGATCACGGCAGTCTTGACCTCAAGGATGTGCTTGCACCCGCCATCCACTATGCCAGAGACGGCTACCCGATATCATCGAGAGTCCATAAGGACTTTTCCGGCGAAGGTGAAATCCTGAAACTGGACGAAAACGCTGCACGCGTGTTCCTGCCGGGTGGCAATGTGCCGGCCGTGGGCCAGATGCACAGGCAGCCGGAACTGGCCGTCTCGCTGCAGAAGATTGCCGATCAGGGACCCGACGCTTTCTATCGCGGAGACATCGCCCACGACATCGTTGAGTACCTGCAAAGCAAGGGGGGACTTCACTCGCTTGAAGATTTCGCCGCTGTAAAGGGTGACTACGTCACGCCCATTTCCACCGAGTACCGGGGACACACGGTCTACCAATGTCCGCCGAACGGCCAGGGCGTCATTGCTCTTATGCTTTTGAACATGATGAAAGGTCTGGACGTCGATACGTCCGCCGGGCCGATCACCATCGACCGCATTCATCACGAAATTGAGGCCTGCCGCGCCGCCTACCGCGAACGCGATGCATTTGTGGCGGACCCCGCCTATGCGGATGTCCCCGTCGACCAGTTGCTATCCCAGTCTCACGCGGACGCGTTGCGAGCCCGGATCGACCCGGCCCGTGCAGCCGACCATCATGCCAACCCCGACCTGCCCCGCCACAACGACACCGTCTACCTCACGGTCGTCGACAAGGACCGCAACGCCGTCAGCTTCATCAATACCCTGTTCTTCGGCTTTGGCAGCGGGCTGATGGCACCGCGATCCGGCGTCATGCTGCAGAACCGCGGACAGGGTTTTGTTCTGGACCGCAACAGCCCCAACCGTATTGAACCGGGCAAGCGTCCCCTGCATACAATCATCCCCGGCATGGTGGCGAAGGATGATCGGGTGGTCATGCCCTACGGCGTCATGGGCGGCCAGTACCAGGCATTTGGCCACATGCAGTTCCTGACCAGGTTCTTCGACTACGGGCTCGACATCCAGGAAGCCATGGACCGGCCCCGTTTCATGGCCGATCCCTTTACCGGTGAAGTCGAAATGGAAGGCACCATAGACGCCGCTATACAGGCAAGCCTCCAGGACCGCGGCCATCGAATTGTCAGCCCGGAGAAACCGATCGGCGGCTCACAGGCCATCTGGATTGATTGGAATGAGAATGTCTTGACTGGCGGTTCCGATCCACGCAAGGACGGCTGTGCCATTGGCTATTGAGAACCAGTGTCGCCCTGCGTCGGGCTTTTTCCGAGGAGATGCTCTTGAGTGATTCCGGCCCCCGGACTGTTGCCATCCTCATGCCCGGCGACATGGGACATGCGGTAGGCCGTGCGCTCCTGCAGCATGGTTACGATGTCATCACCGCCCTCGCCAGCCGCAGCCCGCGGACGGCCGGTCTGTCACGAGCGGGTGGCCTTCGGGATGTCGGCACGCTCGCCGATGTGGCCCGCGCTGCTGATCTGGTTCTGTCCATTCTGCCGCCGGCGCAAGCCCTGCGACAGGCGGAGGATTTTGCCGGGGCGGCCGATGGCCTCACCCAGAAGCCGGTGTACGTGGACTGCAACGCCATCTCGCCTGCAACGGCGCAAGAAATTGGGAACATCGCCGCAGAATCGAACTTGCCGTTTATCGACGCCGGTATCATTGGCCTTGCCCCCGGCAAGGGTACTGCAACACGGTTCTACGTGTCAGGCACCGATACCGCAGCCATGGAAAGTTTGAACGGCAAGGGTATCGAAGTTATTCCCATGGGCCCTGAAGTAGGCAAGGCATCCGCCATCAAGATGGTCTACGCCGGACTGACAAAAGGCACCTGGACCTTGCATACAGCAGTACTCATGGCAGCTGAAAAGCTTGGCGTCCGTCAGGAACTGACAAGTGAGTTTGCCTTTAGCCAAAAGAGCACTCTCGCCGGCATGGAACGGCTTGTCCCGCGCCTGCCCGCTGATGCCGGACGTTGGATCGGCGAAATGGAGGAAATCGCCGCGACCTTCGCTGAGGCAGGTGTTACCTCGGGATTCCATGACGGCGCCGCTGAGGTCTTCCGGGTTCTCGCCCAGACACCTTTCGCCGAGGAAACACGCGAGACCATGGATCAAAATCGCACGCTTGATGACACCATTCCGGTGTACGTTGACCACATCGTGAACGTCAACAAGAAGTAACCATCCAAATGGAAGGATCGTCAAATGGCAGACAACCGGCAAGTTATCGAAACGTGGTTTAATCGTGTCTGGAACACCCCCGACGAAAGCGCAATTGACGACATGCTGGTGCCCGATACTGAAGCCGAAGGGCTTGGTTCACAGGCTCTGATCGGTCCGGAAGGCTTCAAGACATTTCATCGGCACTTTTTTGATATGATGGAAGACATCGAAATCACCGTGAACAAGAGCCTGGAATCGGGTGAATGGATCGCCGCCCATATCTCGATGTCTGCCAAGAAGAAAGGAACCGGCGACCCGATCAAGATGACCGGCCAGGCGTTTGTCAAGATCAAGGATGGCAAACTCGTTCAGGCCTACAATCACCTGGACTTCATGGGATTGTATCAGCAACTGGGTCTGCTCCCCGATGACGCATTTGAATGCTGTCTTCGCGGTGAAAAGGTTACCTGACCAGCGAGCACAAGTCCTGGACCAGCCGATCACTTGCGGCGATCCGGAAACAATGGCAAGCAGCAACGTAGTTAAACAGCGTGCGCCTGCCGACGACTGTGCAAAAACAGCCAGCCAACCAGAACAAATGCGATCCCTACAAACGGAAACAGACTGCCCGCAACAGCGTCCCATCCGATCAGGTGCAGAAGCTGTCCCGAGGAGAACGAGGCGAATGCCACGGTTCCGAAAACAGCGAAATCGTTGACACCTTGCACCTTGTTGCGTTCCGATGGGCGATAACAATCGGTGACCATGGCGGTGGCGCCCACGAAGCCGAAATTCCAACCAAGCCCCAACAAGACAAGTGCAAACCAGAAATTGACCAGTGTTATCCCGGATAGGGCAACCACGCCGCTGCCGGCCAGCAGAAGCAGGCCAAAGGCGATCATCCTCTCCTTGCCAAACCGGTTGATCAGCGTGCCCGTGAAGAAGCCCGGCGCATACATGGCAGCGATATGCCACTGGATGACGAAGGCGGCATCGTCGACGCTGAGGTCACAGGCGACCATGGCCAATGGTGTTGCCGTCATCACAAGGTTCATGATGCCGTAACTCACCATCCCACAAATCATCGCTACGATCAGCCGGGGCTGCCGCAGGATCTGCCCCAAAGGCCGGGCGGGTTCCAAATGGGTTTCTTGCGACGGTTTGGGAATATCCACAAAATTGAGGACGCCGAACGCGATGACCGACAGACAGAGCGCGGAAGCATAGGCACCAGCAAAGAGCACAGGCGCGAAAAAGTCTTTGGTGTAGATGACCAGTTGCGGGCCAAGAAACGCGGCCACCAGGCCGCCCAGCAACACCAGGGAAATCGCTTTTGCCTTGAACTTGTCGCTCGCCACATCGGTCGCCGCAAACCGGTAATACATGCTGCAAGCCTGGTAGAAACCGCCAAAAAATGTCGCCAGGCAGAAAAGAACGAAACTCTGGGAAACAATTGCGTAGACGGCCAGTGACGAACTCAAGACGCCGAAGGCAGCACCAGTCATGAATCCGATCCGGCGGCCGACTTGCTTCATGTACATCGAGGCGGGAACCGTCGACAGGGCCGTCCCAAGCACGAATGTGGTTATCGGCAGCGTCGCCAGACCTTTGTTGTCGGCCAGCAGATGCCCCACCAGTCCCCCAAGAGTTATCACGATCGAGGTGCTGCCGCCGTAAAGTGCCTGAGCGATAAACAGAATGCCGACGTTCTTGCGTGCACGCCGGTCGTCGTCATAGGGAATTGGGGAGGTGGTTGTGGACATGCGCGCGACCGTATTCCAGAGGCTTGGTGCAAGCAACTACTCAGAACGAAATGTCACAGATGGCTGTAGGAAAGCGATGTCAACCCGATGGCCGCACCGCTTTCGTCGAAGAGTGACAACCCGGATTCCGCGTCCTGAATTGACCCGATGCAGGAAACTTCAATGCCAGCCAAACGGGCTGCGTGTTCGAATGCCGTATTCCGGTCAGCTGGAACCGCGCACAGGATTTCATAATCGTCACCGCCTGAAATGAGGCGCGGCAGCATGTTGCTATCGAATGCGCAGACGTCACGGGCGGCCGGTGACAACGGGATGTCGGTTAACGCCACGCCCGCGCCCACATCGGATGCGCCGCACAAAAGAGCCAGATCGCCTGCCAGCCCATCCGACACATCCATCGCCGCCGAAGCATTGTCACGGACCGCCACAGCAAGGTCAGTCCTGGGTTGTGGCAGCAGGTAGCGATTCTTCAGGAATGCGGTTTGCTCCGCATCGAGGGCTTCTTCCCATGGTTCACTCTTATGACTGCGCAGTGCCAGCCCGAGAACAGAATCCCCGATTGTGCCGGAAACGTAGACCCGGTCTCCAGGCCGTGCGCCTGCTCGTCTCACAGCCAACCCCGAAGGCACCTCGCCAATCGCTGTCACCGAAATGGTCAACGGCCCCTCGGTCCGCACTGTATCGCCACCTGCCAGAATACAGTCATAGGTTGTCTGGTCCTGCGAAAGTCCGGCTACAAACTGTTCCAGCCAAAGCCGGTCGGCGTCAATTGGCAAGGCAACGGCAAGAAAATAACAGGTTGGCCGGGCACCTTTTGCAGCAAGATCCGACAGATTGACCCGCAAGGCCTTCCGGGCAATCAGGTCGGCTGCGTCATCGGCAAAAAAATGAACGCCCGCAACCAGCATGTCCTTTGTAACAACCAGTTCGCAGTCCGGGCTGACAGTGACGGTTGCTGCATCGTCCTTGAGATCAAGGGCTCCGACGAAACCCTCTGAGAGCGGTGCAAACAGATCGGCGATCAGTGCCTGCTCGGCCGTTTGGCGAATTGTGCCGTCGGTTTTCTTATCCCGCAGATTTGCCATGGCTGAACTCGTCTCCACGGACGGTCTTTGCAAGCTGATCCAGGGCGCCGTTTACGAATTTATGCTCGTCGGTCTCGAAGAATGCGTGCGCCACGTCGACATACTCTGTGATGATTACCTTCGGTGGCACATCCCGGCGCGAAACCAGCTCGTAGGCCCCCGCCCGGAGAATGGCCCGCAGGATGGCGTCGAGACGAGCGAGCGTCCACCCCTCGGCGAGCACCGCGTCGATGTCGGGGTCGAGCTTTCGTTGCCCCTCCACAACACCGGTCACGATATCGCGAAAAAAGTTCTGGTCCGCATCCGTGTACTGATCGCCGTCGATCTCTCCACCCAGGCGGTGAGACTGGAACTCGGCCAGGATATCGGACAGATCGGTCTGGGCAACCTCCATCTGATAGAGTGCCTGCACAGCGCCAAGACGCGCTGCACTGCGCATTGTCGCTCTTTTGTTGCCCGTGTTAGCCATATCGATAGAGCACTCTATTCCTTCATCTCGAGCTGTCCGCGCAAGGCGATCATGTCGAGGCAGGCATCGGCAGCAAATCCACCCTTGTTCTTTTCAGAGACGCGCGCGCGCGCGTTGGCCTGGATGATGTTTTCAACCGTCAGAATGCCATTGCCGATCGCAAGTTCTCTGGAGACGGTAAGATCCATGAGCGCACGTGCGGATTCGCCCGCAACGATGTCGTAGTGACTGGTCTCTCCGCGTATAACACAGCCCAGGGCCACGTAGCCGTCATAGTCGTCGGCTTCGGTATCGGCCATGGCAATGGCACCAGGTATTTCCAGCGCGCCAGGGACTTCGATGCGTTCGTATGTACAGCCTCTGGCATCCAGAGCCTCTATCGCGCCCTGGGCCAGTTCATCGGAAACGTCCGTGTAATACCTGGCCTCGACAATAAGGACACGTAAATCGCTGCTCATCGGCCTTATCCCTGTTCCGAAACATCATCGATCAACTGGTGACCGACGATCTGCAATCCATAACCGTCAAGGCCGATGACCTTGGGCACACTCGAGTTTGACAGCAGGATCATATCTTTGACGCCGAGGTCAAGCAGGATCTGGGCTCCAACTCCATATTCCACGAGCCGGCGATCGGATTCGGAATTCTCATCCGCCGCTTCCTGTATCAGCGCGAGCTGATCTGTCACGACTGTGGGCCTGGTATCTCTAATCAGAACAAGAACACCACGGCCTTCCTGGCCAATCTTGTCCATCGCCTTGTGAAACAGCGTTCCATTGCCTACATGGGCGCCGATCACATCTTCCACGATGTTGACTGCGTGCATGCGCACCAGAACCGGTTCGGGTGTCGTCACATCCCCTTTCACCAGAGCGATGTGTTCCGCATATTGCAATGTGTTGATGTAGACCGTCAGATCGAAGTCGCCGCCGAACTGGCTCGTGATGGTGGTCTCCATCTTTCGTCTGATCATGTTGTCGTATTTGCGCCGGTACGCAATCAGGTCGGCGATGGTGCCAATCTTGAGGCCATGAAGCTGGGCGAACTGCAGCAGATCGGGCAAGCGCGCCATGGTGCCGTCATCCTTCATGATCTCGCAGATCACGCCGGACGGGATAAGGCCTGCCAGTCTCGAAATATCGCAGGCCGCTTCGGTGTGACCGGCACGCTCAAGCACGCCACCGTCACGGGCGACAAGGGGGAACACGTGCCCTGGACTGACGATATCCCGGTGATCCTTTGTCGGGTCGATCGCCACGGAAATGGTGTGAGACCGGTCGTGAGCAGAAATCCCGGTACTGATCCCCTCAAGCGCCTCGATGGAGACCGTGAATGGGGTTTGATGCCGGGAATGATTGCTCGGCGCCATGTACTCCAGCTTGAGGGTTTCGGATCGCTCCGACGAAAGTGCCAGACAGATCAGGCCACGGCCGTACTTTGCCATGAAGTTGATCGCGTCAGGCGTCGCCATCTGTGCCGGAATGATCAGGTCGCCTTCGTTTTCACGATCCTCGGCATCCACCAGAATGAACATCTTGCCGTTGCGGGCATCTTCGATCACATCCTCGATTGAGGAGAGTTGTTCGCTGATTTGGTCGGACATTCTTAAAACGATCTCATTTGGCCGAGGCGCTCGACATAGCGTGCCAGCAGGTCAATTTCGATGTTCACATGCGTGCCGGCACGTGCAAGCCCCCAGGTGGTCACATCGAGGGTGTGAGGGATGATATTGACGCCAAATTCCGCGCCATCAACATCGTTCACCGTAAGGGAAGCGCCATCAAGTGCCACAGAGCCTTTGACCGCGATAAAACGGGCAAGGTCCTCGGGAGCTCTGAAACGGAACCGCATCGAGTCCCCTTCTGGCGCAATCGATAGAATTACCGCGGTGCCGTCCACATGACCGCTGACAAGGTGACCACCAAGTTCGTCGCCGATTTTCAACGATCTTTCCAGATTGATCCGGCTGCCTTCGCGCCATTGCCCAAGTGTGGTCTTGTCGAGCGTCTCCTGCGAGGCATCAACAGCAAACCACGACAGGTCATCGCTGTCCTGACCCTTTTCGACAACCGTCAGGCAAACTCCGGAACACGCAATCGACGCACCGATATCGATACCGGAGGCATCATACCGGCACTCAATTTCAATGCGGGTATCGCCGGTTTTTTCGAGCGATTTGATCCTGCCGATGTCGGTAACTATGCCAGTAAACATTTCTGCCCATGTTCCACTTTATCTGCGCGCCCCTTCATAGGTGAGAAGCAGGTCGCGGCCAAGCTCAAATTGGTCACGCAAGACAAAGTCCCCTGATGCGATCACCTGTTCAAGCCCTACATCTCCAAGGGCGCAAAGACCGTCGGGACCAATAAGATCGGGCGAACGGAAGTGCAAGAGCGTATCCACGAGGCCAGCCTCTACCAATCCGCTTGCAACCTTTGCACCGCCTTCGACCATCAGGTTATTGATTCCTTCCCTGCCAAGCACGTCCAGAGCGGTCGGCATATCCGCACGTCCATTCAACGACGGGACGGTCTCCAGTATCCGCACCCCCAAATCTGATAGTTTATCAACCTTGTGACTATCGGATTGCTGGAAGGTCAGGATCCACAATGGGACCACGCGAGCGGTTCGCACCAATTCGGAGTCCAGGGGTATCTCAAGTCGCATATCCAACACGACCCGCACAGGCGAACGCCCTTCCAATCCCGGCAACCTGCAGGTAAGCACCGGGTCATCGGTCAAAACAGTTCCGATGCCGACCAGGATGGCGTCCGAACGGGCCCTGACAAGGTGGCCGCGCTGCCTCGCCTGAATGCCGGTAATCTGATTGGGTCGATTGCCTTCAGGTTGTGCAATCTTGCCGTCTATCGAAGTTGCCAGTTTCAACGTTACGTGGGGCCGTCCGCGAACAACGCGGCTCAGGAATCCAGCGTGATGGCGTCTGGCATCGTCTTCCAGAACACCGGTCACGATCTCAACTCCGGCAGCCCGCAGTTTGTCGTGCCCACCACCGGATACCCGATCATCGGGATCCTCCAGCGCCGAAACAACCCTGGCAACACCAGCCTCGATCAGTTTGTCACAACAGGGTCCGGTGACACCTTGGTGAGAACACGGTTCAAGCGTTACGTAAGCCGTGGCGCCGTCCGCATTCCTGCCAGCCTGCGCAAGGGCAACAGCTTCGGCGTGCGGCCGTCCGCCGGACTGCGTCCACCCGCGTCCCACAATACGGTCGCCTGTCGGCTCATGCCTCACGATGATACAACCAACTGCAGGATTGGGCGCAGTTGTTCCCATTCCCCGTTTGCCCAGTGTGAGGGCAGCCCGCATGTACCGGAAATCATGTGACGAAGGATCGTCCATCAGGTTCGCTCAGACTGTCATGGTCAGTGATTGGGCCTCAAGTGGACCGCTCCGGGAGATCTATCAGGCCCGTGCCGCTTCGTGAACCCACTTGAACAACGGCGTCCGGTAACCGTGTTCATTCAAATTTTCGGTCCCGGCTGAACACCAGCGCCAAATTCCGCTAATGTGAAATAATGAAAGCGGATGGAAAACAGACAACCGGAACTGAATCCCTGGACACAAAGGTCGGGCGCGCCATCAAGTCGCTACGGCTGCTTGAACATCTCACCCTTGCCGATCTTTCCCAACGATCCGGGGTCTCAGTCCCAATGATTTCCAAGATAGAACGCGGCCAGGTATCCGCTTCGTTATCGACACTCGACGCCATTGCACAGGCGGTCGGTGTGCCGGTTGCCAACTTCTTTGCTGACACTATCGAAAAGTCCGAAGTCTCTTTTGTACGTTCCGGTGAAGGCGTGCACGTCCGCCGCCAGGGCTCGACCTATGGTCATTCCTATCAGCTGATTGGCAGAGTCAGTCCCAGCCACATGGAATTCGAACCGTTTCTGATCACGATTGATGAAACCGCCACCGGCCAACCCTTGTTCCAGCACCCGGGCGTTGAATTCATTCACGTGCTCGAAGGCCGGATGACCTATCGCTGCGGTTCGGAAACCTATGTTCTCGCTCCTGGCGACAGTCTCACATTCGAGACGGTATCGCCCCATGGACCGATAATCGTCGATGAGCCTCCGGTTTCGTTCCTCACAGTGATTGCCAGAACCGCCTGAATTTTTCCTATTGAGCAAATTTTCTCTTATCAGTACAATGATGACGAGCGTGTCTTATGGCAGAGGTTTGCATGGCGAATCCAGTCGTTACCCCAATTACGCAAGCGCTTCAGGAGGGCGCCCTCACCCGCGCGGAGTTGAAGGCTTTCATGAAACGGACAAACGGACCGGCTTTCATGCACCTGGCGTTCTGGCTGCTCGCCGTCGCGGCAACTGGTACGCTGGTCTGGCTGTCTCTGGGAACCTGGTGGATCCTGCCCACCATGTTCGTTCATGGCATAATCCTGGTACATCACTTCTCTCTGCAGCATGAGTGCATCCACTACACAGCATTCCGGACACGCTGGCTGAACGATCTTGCAGGCACCATCTGCGGCCTCATCATCATGCTACCGTTCAAATTCTTCCGCTATGAACATTGCGATCACCATACCTATACCCAGATCAAGGGTGATGACCCGGAGTTGATCGAACTGCCGGCCTCGATCGGTGGGTACATCGAATACATTTCTTCGATCCCCTATTGGAAAACCAAGATTCAGGAACTGTACCGCCACACGTTGGGCCGCCTGACGCCGGAAGAGAAACGGTTCATTCCTTCCGTCGAGCACGGCAAGGTCTATCTTGAAGCCCGACTCATGGTCGCAGCATATGTTTGTGTCTTGGTCGCCATGGTGTCCTTCGACTGGTGGGCCCCGCTTTGGTTCTGGATCCTTCCGGTTTTCCTCGGCGAACCGGTCATGCGCGCTATCCGGATGACCGAACACGTGGGCCGTCCCCTGGTCGAACACATGCGGGAAAACACCCGCACGAATCTCGTGTCCTGGCCGGCACGGTTTCTGTGCTGGAACATGAACTATCATGCCGAGCATCATTATGCAGCGTCGGTTCCATTCCACGCCCTTCCCCGGCTCCACGAAAAGCTCAAAGATCACGTCCACGTTGAACCTGGCGGCTATGTCGGCGCTCATCGGGACATCATCGCGCGGATTCTCAAGACGCCGGCTCAAGCGGAATCCCAATGACAGAACGGCAGAAGACCTGGATCAATGTCATTGCCATTAGCGATCTTGAACATGGCGATGTGACGTACGTGCAGTTGGGGAACCGGCATCTGGCGGTTTACGACGCCCCGGATGGAATCTACATTACAGCAGCCCTGTGCACCCACAATGGTGCGAATCTGTGCGACGGGTATTTCGATGGACACATCATTGAGTGTCCGCTTCATCAGGGATGTTTCGACATCCGGACCGGGGCTGCCAAGGGGGCACCTGTGACCCGACCCCTGAAAATCTTTGAATCGAGGATTGCAGACGGGGTTGTACAGCTTCTCAGCTGACGGCAAGTGTTTCCAGTCATCGAGCACTCCAATTCCCGGGGGGCCAATCTACGGTTGACTTCGGCACGATCAGGAGAAGAAATTGTATCATGCGGTGGTTGTCCGGGTTCTCGGGCGTGATCGATTTTCCACATTCAAAATTTCCAGGAGAGAAACTTATGTCAATTGTTCATGTGGTGGCTGTGATCACGACAAAACCGGGCAAACGCGAAGACGTTCTGGCACTCTTCAACGCCAATGTGCCGAACGTGCTGGCTGAAGACGGTTGCATCGAGTACGGCCCAACCATCGACACCGGAGACGTCGGCGGCGTTCAAACCGAATTCGGAACCGATACATTCGTTGTGATTGAAAAGTGGCAAAGCCTTGATCACCTGAAGGCCCATATGAAAGCCCCCCATATGGCGACATACGCCGCCGGTGTAAAGGACATGCTGGCTGACCGGGTGATCCATGTATTGTCGCCGGCATGACGCGTGCGGCCAAGCGGGACTATGGTAACGGCTAATTGATTCAAGCCGCGAGCCACACCGGATGGCAAATCACGACACGCCGTCAATCGTGTTTCATGTCTTCCAGGTCGCCGTCATCTCCGGAAAGCTGTCCAAGCAACTCCTCGAAATCCTTGGCTTCACGGAAATTCTTGTAAACGGAGGCAAAACGCACATAGGCCACGTCATCGAGTGTCCGCAGGCCCTCCATGACGAGTTTGCCGACCACATCTGACTTGACGTCGTTTTCGCCCATGCTTTCAAGCCGGCGTACGATTCCGCTTACCATGCGTTCGATGCGTTCAGGCTCTACCGGGCGTTTCCGCAGGGCTACCTGAACGGAGCGCATGAGCTTGTCCCGGTCGAACGGCACGCGACGGCTGCTTTTCTTGACCACCGTCAACTCGCGCAACTGGACGCGTTCGAAGGTTGTAAAGCGCCCGCTGCAATCCTGGCAGAAGCGCCGGCGGCGGATGGCGGTGTGGTCTTCGGTCGGACGCGAATCCTTCACTTGGGTATCGCTGCTACCACAATAAGGACATCGCATAGACTCACCCCTCCACCGCCACCGTTCCAGTTATCAATCGTATATCGGAAACCGCTTGCAGAGGTCCAGTACTCTTGTCTTCACACTGCCCTCAACGGATCCATTATTGTCCTCACCGTTGGCCGCAAGACCGTCGATCACCTCGACAATCAGTCCACCAATGGCCTGGAATTCGGCGACACCGAACCCGCGTGACGTGCCGGCCGGTGTTCCAAGACGGACACCTGACGTGATCGTCGGTTTCTCCGGATCAAATGGCACACCATTCTTGTTGCACGTAATGTTGGCTCGACCCAGCGCTTCTTCCGCCGCTTTCCCGGTCACTTTCTTGGGACGAAGATCAACCAGCATCAGGTGCGTGTCTGTACCTCCGGATACAATATCAAGGCCGCCATTCTTCAGTGTTTGCGCAAGAGCTGCAGCGTTGTCAGCCACCGATTGCGCATAGATCTTGAATTCCGGGCGAAGCGCTTCGCCGAAGGCCACCGCCTTTGCCGCGATCACATGCATCAATGGACCGCCTTGCAGACCTGGAAAGATTGCCGAGTTGACCTTCTTGGCGATTGCCTCGTCGTTGGTCACAATCATGCCGCCGCGCGGGCCGCGCAGGGTCTTGTGTGTTGTGGTCGTCGCCACATGCGCGTGAGGGAACGGACTGGGGTGAACACCACCGGCCACCAAACCGGCAATATGCGCCATGTCGACCATGAAATATGCATCGATCATGTCGGCAATTGCGCGGAACCTGGCAAAATCGAGTTCGCGAGGATAGGCGGATCCACCAGCGATAATCATTTTTGGCTGATGTTCCTTTGCGAGGCGTTCGACCTCTTCGAAGTCAACTTGATGATTGTCTTCACGCACACCGTATTGCACAGCATGAAACCACTTGCCCGACTGGTTCGGCGGTGCCCCATGCGTCAGATGCCCACCGGCTGCCAGCCTCAACCCCAAAATGGTGTCGCCCGGCTGAAGCAATGCCATGAAGGCGCCCTGGTTAGCCTGCGAGCCTGAATTGGGCTGAACATTGGCAAATTCACAGTTAAACAACTTTTTCGCGCGCTCGATGGCTAGGTTCTCGGCAATATCAACATACTCACAGCCACCGTAGTACCGACGGCCGGGATAGCCTTCGGCATACTTGTTGGTCATCACCGAGCCCTGGGCTTCCATGACCGCGCGCGAGACAATGTTCTCCGAAGCAATCAGCTCAATTTCGTCTTGCTGGCGGCCAAGCTCTTTGGCAATCGCTGCGGCAATTTCAGGGTCTGAGCTCTCAACCGTGCTGGTGAAAAAATCGGGATAAAGCAAGCCGGAATCGGCGGTCTCGGATATCGACATCGTACGAAGTTCCCTAATATGAGAAGTTGGAGTCCGGTTATCGCCCAGCGCCGGCTCAATACCACATGTCGGCGCGTTTCGCCAAGCCGACACAACTCATGCTAAGCAATGTCGAGTTACGCCGTGCTTCGCCCGTTCTGAAACGACAGATGGATTATTTTCGCGACATAACGTAGACGAGTTTGCGCAATGCCAGAGTTTCGAGGGACTTTCTATCTAGTTTTGCAGGCCCCATCATAGAGATTTCCGTACCGCTCTTGGTGTGTACCGCACTGACCTTGACGGTATTGCCCATTGTCACGTGTTCGAAGATGACTTCGACCGGTTGGTTGGGGTCATGTGTCACGTCTTGGTCTCACCCGGTTCCAGAGCGCATCCAATTCATCGACCAGATGATCCATCAAGTCAGCGTCATGCAAAGGTGACGGTGTGAAGCGAATGCGCTCGGTCCCGCGACGCACCGTTGAGTCGCTGAACGATAGCGCGAGAAATCCGCGAACGTCGAGCAACCCATCGGTCAGAGACTTGCACAACACTGGATTACTCACAAGCCCGATATGGCTGTGAGATCATGTCGGCTTGAGGATCACATCCACCGACGAAATGTCAAAGGCGACGCCGCTCTATTGAGTGGCAACACCATCGACTGCAGCAACGCTGACGCCGTCCCGGTCGTAGATGTCGTCGCGGAAGGAAACACCGCCATCCGCTTTCGCCCAGGCGGTAAGATACACAATCCGCAAAGCCACAGGCTTTTTCAGGACAACGTCCAGACGCTCACCGGCAGCCGCAACTTGATCGATTGCACCGCGGTCCCACTGCTCCTGCCCACGCAAGAGCCATTCTGTCAGAACGTGAACCTTGTCCACCCTGACACACCCGGAACTGAAGAGTCTGGCAGCTTCACTGAACAGGCTCTTTGTGGGCGTATCGTGCAGATAAACGGCATGCTTGTTGGGAAAATTGATCTTTACCGTCCCCATGGAATTGATCCGGCCTGGGTCCTGTCTGAAAAGATAGGTATCTTCCTCAACCTGATTCCAGTCGATATTCGTCGGATCGACCTCGGGACCGCCAAATTCCGTATGCACGCGCATGTTCATCCGCTTTAGATATCCACGATCTTCGCGCAGCTTGGGCAAAAGGTCCTTGCGGACAATACTGGCCGGCACGGTCCAGAATGGATTGAAGTTAAGCTCGGAAATCTTGCTCGAAATAACCGGTGTCTGCCGATCGGACTTGCCTACGATGCCCACATGACGGGAATAGACAAATCCGTCTTCGACGGCTTCAATCTCCGCTGCCGGGATGTTGACGACCACAAACCGCCCTTCCAGTCCCTTTGACAGTTCGGCAATCCGAGGCAGATTGACATGCAACGTCTGCAAGCGATCACGCGCAGGAATATTCAGTGTTTCCAGGGTTTTTGGATCAACCACACCGGTTGCGGGAATACCCATTCTGAGCTGAAAGCGACGCACGGCTTCATCGAGCGACGCATCGAATCGCCCGGATTCGTTGGAAACCTGCTGAAGATCGCCTGTAATCGCCAGTCGATCACGGAGCATAACGACCCTGTCACCACGGGAGTTGACACTCATGTTGCGGCCAGGCGGGATCGTTTTCCAGCCTCCACGGCTAACGATATATTCATATTTTGCAATCGCCGACTGCATTGCAATCATGGACTCAGACGACAGCATCGGCCGCACTGAGCGGTCCGTTGAGACAAAAGATTCACGTGGAGCGGGATCGTAAGGGTCCTCAAACTCCACCGGTTCGAAATCGTCCCGGCTTTCCGCCGATGCCGGCCCAACACTGCCAAAAGACAATAGGGCCACGGCTGCGGCAAACATCATACCGCGTCGCCAGCCCCAACGATTGATGCCAACAAGCGTCATGCCCGACGGCTTGCCGCGTTCCGCAGAGCCGGAATCAACTCTTACAATATCGCCGGCAATCACACTGGAATCGTAATACTTCACCACCAAACGGTT
>JAJFHC010000167.1 GCA_021775835.1 Hyphomicrobiales bacterium
TCGTTTTCTTTGACATAAATTTCTGCGCCCGAATGCGTATCGAGACAAAGCAATCGATAAGTTTCGCCGGCTGACAGATCAAGAGGCAAGCCGACCTGTCCGCCTGGCTCGATCCTGATGTCGGCGATTGCGTGACTATCGCGGTAGCGTCGCAACTCTTCTCCATAAGGGTGGCTGGAGGACGTGAAATAATCCTGGTAGGCATCCTGGTCGCCATGCAGATCGAACATCGCGCCCGCGGGTGCATAGGCAAAACTCACCTCGATCGTATCGTCCAGAAGCGATTCGGTGTCCTTGTTGCATATGCAGCAATGAACGCTGTCTTCAGCCACACGGTCAATCGTGGCGACGCTTCGAACGATCGCGCCGCAGAGCGGACAGACCATTCCCCACTCAAGGTCGAAAAGTCCGAGCTTGGCACTATGCACGAACAGGTCGACCGTTTGCTCCCGGTCAATCCGGGCTGTGTCTGCAAACTCGTAGGGATTGATCCGGGCGGCCCGGCTTGCCGGCAAAGCCTGCAGGTGCTGGCTGAAGCGCTTCAGTTCATCGGCACCACAACCACAGCGCAGTGCGGCCGTATCGAGTGTTGTTGAAATGGACGGGGACATGACGTCTCTCCAGTAATCGAACGAGGCCTATAGGGCGCCAACATCGTTGGAGGATAAGCGGCCTCGACAAGATGAGATCATGTCTGGGTTTAGCACGCAACAACCCATCCGGGTTCACGCCAGCGTGGGCTCCGGTTTATGCATCAACCTGTGCGCGCCACTAAACCTTTGGGCGCTGTATCAACGGGCTGTCGATGAAACCTTGTAGCGCTGCCGGTATCGATGGGGCGAGGTTCCGACTGTGCGTTTGAACAAACGTCGAAATGATCCGCCGTCTTCATAGCCAACCTGGCCGGAAATGTCTTCAATGGGCTCGTCGGTCGTCTCCAGCATGTGTTTCGCTTCCTCGACCCGCAGGGACTGCACATAGTCGATGGGCGTATACCCCGTCGAGGCGTGAAAGCGCCGTTTGAAGGTGCGGTCGTTCAACCCCGAACGGCCCGCCATTTCCGCCACCGGGTTGGAGACGTGATAGTTTTCCGCAATCCAGCTCTGGCACTGGGCAATTGACGCATCTTCGTGTTGACGCGGCCGCACCATGGCGGCAAAAGGCAGTTGCCCCTGACTCCGGTCCCCAAAGAGAAATACCTTGGAAATTCTCCGCGCCTCGTCCTCGCCGCAAAACCGCGAAATGAGGTAAAGCGATAAATCGGTCCATGAGGCCGATCCTCCGCTGGTCACCACGTCGTGCTCTTTCCCCGAAGGCACCAGCACTTTCTCGGCCTGGAGTTTTACCTTCGGATAACACTGCTTGAATGTATCGCGGGCGCTCCAGTGGGTGGTCGCCTCACGCCCGTCCAGGAATCCGGCCTCGGCCAACAACAACGACCCGGTGCACACCGAACAGATGATCGCCCCTTGGTCGTGTTGTCCCTGCAACCAGGCGATCGCCTCCGACCACAGGCCTGTCATGTCCAGATCGGGCTCCAGGAACAGGTCAGAAACAATGATCACATCCATTCGCGCCATTTCATTATAGGTGGCGTCAGGCACCAGCGGCACATTCAGCGGTGTGCGGATAAGATCGTGCGAGGGACCGACAATTCGTGGCGACATCTGCCGGCTTGGGACCTCATTACCCGTCAGTGTTTGCCACATTGTACCAACGCAGCTGAACACCTCATGCAGGCCATAGATCACGGCTGCAGAGGCCTCGGGAACGGCCAGAAGGCCAACAGACAGTTTTCGGGCATCGTAAGAAACAGGCATATCCAAGATATGTCACATTCAGCCCGTTTTTGTCAATTCCACTCCTAACGCTCTGCCGTCCAGCCATGACAAAACGCGTTCCAGAAAAGACACCGGAAGCAATGCCAGTGCGCATGTCGCCAGACACGGCGACGAACCGCCAACCGCTACCGGATTTCCAACTGATACGACCGCAAGGACAAAACAGAATGTTTGAGACTTCACGCCGGAAACTGCTGGGCGCAACGATGCTGGGTGCCGGAGCAGCGCTGAACTCCATCGGTTTTCCAGCCTCCGCCACCACACTCTCGCAGAAAGGAAACATCATGCTGGACAGAATCCCGCACCTGCCGCAGGGCCTGATCGAGGCTGCAAATTTTCCGCTGATCGACGCCATTCACGGGCGCCGGTCGCGGCGTTTTGCCAAGGGCGCCTCGATCCCGGACGGCCCGCTCGCCTATACGTCAACGGAGGCGCCCGAGGCGTTGAGCAAGATCGAACAGATGCTGTTGTTGACGACGGTTGCAGGCAATACCGGGTGGTCAAACCTGATCCCGCACAACCGCTTCTACTCCCCCAGGATACCCAATTACGCAGGTGCTGCGGGTGGCCGGACCTTCCCGTCTGCTGCCGGGTTCCATACGTCCGAGATCTTCTACACCGACGATAACGGCACCTACTTCATACCCACACGGGATATGGCACCGGTTTCAACACCCGGGGCAGCGGTTGATTTTCAAGCCTATCTCGCTGCGCATGAATCGCGGATCGTCAAACTCGGCGACGGACGATTGAACATCCCGCGCACGCCCCAGCACATGGAGGGGCACAACGAATGGTGCGCCAATGTTGCAGGCAGCACATTGGTGATCCCTGTGGCCGATCTGGCGCAACACTTGATCCTTTCCCTCTGCTATCTGGTGCAGAACGGCGCCTGTATTTTCGATGACGTGAACGACAAGCCGATCCCCGATATTGACCGGTTCAAGTCCATCGTGGATGTGCAGAATCCTTTTCCACTCACATATGTCGAACAATTGGCCTTGACTGAAGTGACCGTTGAGACCGCGACGTCGTGTTATGCAGGGGCGCTGATGCTTCAGGCGATGGGCCTTGGCGGCTGGATGTATGAGGGGATCAATCCGTTCAGCGTATTGGGCGCCAGTGGTGACCCGGCGGTGCCCGGACTGGGTTTTCGCTTTGACATGCCCGAAGGGGCGGTGCTGCCTCACGTGACGGGGCTTGAAGGCATCTTCGAGGCTCACACGCTACCCCATTCTGCCAGCATGCGCGACGCGGTCATGTCCGTGGTCAATCGAAAATTCGGACCCGGCGGCCCTTTCAACACCGCCACCGACGGTCCTTATAAAAAGAGCGAAACTGTTCGCGCGAGTGCCGCCCCATTTGGAGAAGAAGCCATCGACTGCGTCGTGACAATGGCACAGTACATCTTTGATTCCTTCGGTCGGTTCCCCGCAACGGTGCCAGCGATTTTCACGCTGATGTATCTGCAGGCGCACAAACTCGATGCCGGATTCTACGACACGCATTTCGACAAGGGGGCGTATCTGCACACTCATGCGGACCATGACAGGAATTGGGCCTGAGAAGGCGTAGCTGCCACGTGAAAGGATACGATCCGATGGAACTCAGAACGATTTACACCCCCGAACTCATCGCAAGCCTGGAACACGGTTGGGGTGAAGGCTGGTTGTCTCCAGGCGGCAGGGACGAAGTTTCCAGGCTCATGAGCGGTATTGTTCTTGAGGGGAAAACCGTACTCGATATCGGCGTCGGTGCCGGCGGTCCTGCAATTCAGCTGCTGACCGAATTTGGTGCGCGCCACGTGACCGGGGTCGATATCGAGCAGGCGGTGATTGACAGGGCACAGTCGCTTTCCCGCGCCCAGCACCTGGGGGGCAGGCTCGATCTTCAGTGCATTCGCCCCGGTCCCCTGCCCTTTGCAAACGGTCGGTTCGATGTGGTTTTCAGCAAGGACAGCTTTGTCCACATCGCCGACAAGAAACTTCTGTTCGATGAAATCTTCCGGGTGCTGACACCAGACGGCGTTTGTGTCTTCAGCGACTGGTGCTGCGGCCCCCCTCCCTACAGTTCAGAAATGGAGCAGTTTCTGGAAAACGGCAAGGATTTCTCCATGGCGACATCGGGAGCCACTGTCGATTACCTGATTCAATCGGGCTTCTCGGAAGTCGACGTCCGCGACCGCAACGCCTGGTTCGCAGAATGTGCCGATCGTGAACTCGCGAAGGCTACCGGACCCGGGCGTCAACAGATGGTGCACGATCTTGGCCTTGATGCCGCCGGAAGTATTACAGCCGCCGCAAAGCGCCGCGCCGTCATTGGACGCCAGGGACACTTGCGCCCAACTCACTTCAGGGCCGGAAAATGATCCGACTACGGACATGTGACGCTGGAAGGTCGGTTCTACCCCACCTTTTCACCGCCTAACGGGAGTACTGCCGACAGCGGCTTGTGTCCCAACTCGGACCTTCACCCGCCTTGCAGTCAACGTCATTGATGAATTGAAGTTAGCTATTTTGGGATCAGACTCGATTCCATGCCAAGCTGTGGTTTCAGCCCAGCAACAATTCAACAGTCATTCTGTTCACTTCAAGCTGGTAAGTTCGGCCTGTTAAAGTCCAGGTTAGATTAGCCAGATTCGAGATGTTTCATCAACGCGTGGAGACGATGCCGCAACGATAGGAAATCCAAGGTCCGTGTGTCGAGCAGGTTCCACTCATCTTTTTCGTGTCCTTCGAGAGAGTAACCGAACACGTCTCGGTGACTGATCTGCCCAAATCTCCAATGTAGTGAGTTTGGTATGTAATTGCCCGACGACGCAGCCGTCCATTTCGAATGGTGCCGCGGACACCAGAACCTTCGAATGTACCAACGAATTGATCCTTTTTGGTCTGGTTGATCTGGACCCATCCGGAAGCTTTATATTTCCTGGTTGCGGACTTGCAGTTGGATTTGTAGCGCCATCGGCCAGAGATATTACTTGTTGTGGCTTTTGCGGAGCGCTTTGTATCGACGATACCATCAACGATATCAGGTCCTGGTTTCTTATCTTTTGTAGTGATTTTTTCCTTGTAGTTGTAAATCGTTGCGATGATTTTTCCGTCCTTCTTTCGGAATACAAGCTCAATCAAATCGTGTGTGAACAGCATGATGTAGTAGGACCCTTCTTTAAGGGCACTATTGGAACGTAGAATGGTCGATAAGGCGCCATACGCACCGTTCCTGTCTTTCAATGTCGTGAATGTCCGACTCTTGTTGGGAAGGGTGATGTTTACGGAAGTTCCGTAAAATCTGAAGTAGTTTAGATCGCCGGCAATGTTCGTTATCTTGATGTCCTTGCCGGAGTCTTTTTGCCTTTTTTTACTTTTTGGAATTTTCCGGGGAATGCGATAATTTGGAAATACGCGTGAAAGGAAGGCTCGCGTGGCTTTGATGTCGCGCGCATCAAGTGGAAAAGCCGTGCGCCGCTGCCCCTTTCTGATCTGTCCGGCTAGTGCCCACAAGGCGTTGACGGTGCCTCTGCCGAACTCCCCATCAATTGGACCCTGATAAAGATTTATCTGGCCGAGTAGGCTCTGTAGTTCTCGCCGAAACGTGTCACTCCAATCGGTTTGTGTCCTGAGCAATTCTGTCAATACGGATCTCTTGCGGCGTGCCAAAAGATTGAAGATTTGTGACGCAGCTTTTCCGGGATCGGGACTCACACCACGCCCAGCATCTGTCATCAACGCCCGTTGGACTTGTGCCGGGGTGACACCTTTCTTGGCCGCCTTGTCGTACCACTCAATGGCTTCGGTCTCGTCCTTCTCGACACCGACGCCCTCAGAGTAAGCTTTGCCCAGGTAATATAGTGCCCACCGCATTTCTTCACGTGCCGCCTTGCGAAACCACCTGATGGCTTCGATCGGGTTCTTCTCGACGCCCGGTGCGCCGTTGTAGTAAAGAATGCCGAGCTGTTGCATGGCTTTCGATGAACCCAGGCCTGCGGCGCGTTTGAACAACTCGGCGGATTTTGGGAAGTCTTGCCTTACCGCTTTTCCCTCATAGTGCTTCAATCCAAGCTGATAAAGGGCCTCAGCCGTATCTGCCTTTTCCTGTGCCTTGACGGTGACGTGCTTTTCGCGGCTCTTGCCTGCCTCAACGAGGAAAGCGTCCATGGACCCTTTCAATTCTTCGAACTTGTCGATGCCGACATATTTGTATGAGACCAAGGCTTTGCCGTCACCGAAATGGCCACGACCAACGACGTAGGTTGGCACAGACCATATCTTTTCTTTCTCGGCCCTATTCACAATATCCACGAATTTTTGCTTGAGTGCCTTATTCTTGAGGCATTCGTTGAATTCGGCTTTTGAGATTCCAAGAGGCTTGTATAGTCCAAAAAGAGCCTCGGATTCACTCACATCGCTTCGCATGAGATGTCGGTTCTTGATGAAATATATGACGTTATCAAGAAAACGGGCGTTCTTCATACAAGATGCGATCATGAGGGCTGTGAACTCTACGTTCCCCCGGGGTAGGAATCTGTGAACAAGGCGTAGCGAACCCGCCTCTACATATTTGTCCTTCAACTCTGGATAGAACGCTTGATAAAAATTCCCGTAACCAAGGCTGTTATAGACACTCAACAACACTGGGGCCTTTGCTGGCCCTTCGGCGAATTCAGCGAGCAAATTCTTGCCGCCATCGACCGCTCCCAGCGGTTTGGCAATGTCCCCGCTTGTTATGTCTGTTTTTTTGTCGTCGTTGCCAACCGACGGCAGGTCCGAACCTTTTGCAGCCTTGAGTTTGTTCAACTTCAAACGGGCAAGCCCCGCAAATTCACCTTTGGGGTATTTCTCCAGATAAAGTCCGATTGCCTCCGCATCCTCGCTATCTTTGACGGAACGCCAAAACTCAAGCTCGATCATGGCGCTCGAGTCGGCAGAATCCTGGCCTGTTTGGGCGAGTTGAATACCTCCATTTGATAACAGGCGCTGCTCTGAGAATACTGGTTCCGCAAGGGTAACGCAGGTTCCCGACAACAACACACCTGCCGCCAACAACCGGGCGAACAGGCTTCCATGTTCAATTCGATTCATGACCATTTCCCGAATGCTTCGACCGATCAACTGAGGTTGTGTTGTGAGCTCTCATGACCCACATACCGCAACCTAGTTGTCGCGCTTCGGCTGACTGGCGTGAAGTATCGCAGTTCGAAACTCCTACCTGCATTGATCTCGCTCAATCCCAACCGTGTGGGTTTGAACTGGCGCTTCGGCTTCGTCATCTGACACCTTCTGGCGCTCAATGCGTTTCATTCTAAGTGTCCACGAAACAAGGGCAAAACCACGCCGTAACTAGCCTGAACCTATGGCTAGCTGACCGGGGGGCAAGGTTTGATGTTGCAGCCCCGGATGAGGCACTTTAGAGTTTCGGACATGACTTGGTGGTATTGGCTTGTATTGAAGCGAACGAGGTAGGGCGTCGAGCGCGCCCTGCCGAATTGCGGCACAGCAGCTGAGCTGGACTGCGGATTTCCCGGGTCGGTTGCCTTTCGGCGACGTCTCACATCCGCAAAAATAAAACACTCTTTGAATCACTGACTGAAGCACTGAATGGGTTGAGAATTCCAGGCTCAGACATGCCCTTCTCGTGGCGGGCGGCGCGCTGTTGTCAGCGTTGCCACTCCCCAAGCCTGAGCGTGAAACAGGATCGAATACCGAAAGATAAAACAATGACTTCCGAACAGAAAATGATGCCGATCGTGAACGTGGCGCCTCTCTATGACGATCACCCTGAAGCCTGGGCGGCCGTCGATCAGGCAATTGGCGAGGCATGCCGCAGCAAAGGTGGGTTCGTCGTCACCGGGTTGCCGCCTTCCTTGCATCAGGAAAACATCTCAATCGAGGAATTCTTCAAGATTTTCGATCTGCCCGAGGACGAACTTTACAACATCGCGACGCGAGAAACACGGCCCGACAGCACGCGAACCGTGCGAGGTTACACAAAACGATCAGGCGGCTTTGCCTATGGCGAGCAGTTCGATCTTGGCACGGAGCAACCTGTGTCCGGCCCGGATATCGACGGCATTGATATGTTGATCCATACCAACGCCTGGCCGTCACAAGAGCCCGTTCCCGGTTGGCGCAACGCGTTGATAGAGCATTTCCGACGGATGGAAGCCCTTGGCATCAAGGTTATTCGTTCCATCGCCCGCTCTTCGGGTGCCGATGATTCTGCCGCCGGCGAACGCTACGAAAACAGCTCTTCGACCCTGAGGTTCCTCAGATACCCGCAACGTCCGGACCACATCGAAATCGGTGGTGAAAAAGGTGCCATGCGTGTGGTCGACGGGCGTGAAGTTCCCTTGAGCGCCAGGGAACATACTGACAATGGCGGCCTTACCTTCCAATGGCAGGATCAGCAGGGTTTGCAGGTGCAAGCACCTGATGGGGAATGGTTCGGTGTGCCCAACATTCGCGACGGCTTTTCGGTTCACCTGTGCGAGGCGCTGGAAACGCAGACCTCCGGGCGATTGCGCGCCACACCGCACCGGGTTTACAACACCGGGAAAGCGCGCCAGTCCATGGTCTTCTTTCTTGAACCGAACCTGTTTGCCAGCGTCAATGGCTTCAGCGCTGAACCGAACGAGCCGCGCGCGCCGGATGCGGAGACCTATGCGGCATCCATGATCAACACGCTGCGCAAGACGGGCCGCGGCTGATCCGGGCATGTTCATCGAGATCCGTAGCGGCGCGAAGACGTCAGGTCAGGCCCGTTGCTCCAGGTAGGCATCGACGAGCTCAACAAGACGGTCACGACCGAAGCTTGGGTCGTGGCCCGCGTGCACGACGCGCACCGGCAACTCGCGCAGTCGTTTCATGGTGCGGACATAATCGGGGACGGACGAATCCTCCAACTCGTCCAGCAGCGGACCGTCGTAAACGGCGTCGCCGGAAAACAGGATGCCGGACGCTTTCTCCCACAAACCGATGCTGCCGGGCGAATGGCCGGGCAGATGCAGGACCTCGAAGCGTCGGGACCCGATGTCGATCTCGTCGCCCTCCTCGACGGTCCGGGTCGCGGTCGTGCGGGGCGTGCTGTAGCTGGAGAGGTCGTAGCCCCTATGCGGCAGCGCTGTGAGAAGTTCGTCCGGCAGGGGATAGCCCGCTTCCTCGATGGATTGCACAAGATCGGCCGACATCTCGCTCTTCAGCAGACCGCCCCTGGAACGCTCTGTCAGGCAATGTGCTTCCAAGCCGTGGATCACACGATCGTCGAAATCGCAGAGCGAGCCGACGTGATCCAGATGATAGTGCGTTGCGACCGCCGTGACATTCCGTTCGAACAAGTGATCGACCGCCTGTTTCAGGCTGACGACACCGAGACCGCTGTCGATCAGCGCGTCGCGCTCGCTGCCGCGCACCAGCCAGATGTTGCAGCGGAGCAGCGGATCGACATAGGGCTCCCAGATGAATGTGATGTCG
>JAJFHC010000168.1 GCA_021775835.1 Hyphomicrobiales bacterium
ACGTCGGCTAAGGGGATCTCAGCGGGATGACCTTCCCGTCCGATGTGGCGTGTGTATTTTTCGGTGAGGTAATCGCGCAACTGTTCTTCAGCGCCGCCGCGGTCTTCAAGGCCGCATCCCGTGCTAACCTGACGCGATCCGTCGAGGATGAGCCACAATCCGTTGAGGGTGCCTTTTCCTCGGGGGTTGGGCCGGGGCGGCCGGAACCACAAGCGGGGGCCTTTTGATTTCTTCGGCATCGTTCACGCCACTCCCTGATCCCTGTCGGGGTCACCACGTTGCGCCGGCCCAGTTTTTCCATGGTGAGATCGCCGCGCTCGACAGCCGCCCTTAAGGTTGCCGGTTTTACCAGTCCATGCAAGAGGATCTCGCAGGCCTGTTGATAGGTGAACGGATCGTCGTCCCTGTAGTGGAGGGCCTGGGGCATCATTTCCGGCCGGCGCACGGCGTGCGCGAAACTAGAATCGACGGAGCGAGGTTGGACGGACTTACCATCACGAGTGCCTGGCGTTTGAGAGAGCAGGTCTTCTGTCTGGATGCAGCAGGCAGGCGGCGCCATGTTGATGATCTTCACTGCTGTCTATCTGCCTTTCACAGAGATCACACCAGGCGCCGCCGTCTTGCGGCCTGATCGCCCGGTGCTTGAGCGTGCTACGCAACGCGGCGATCTCGTGGATCGCGCACTCGATATCGCGATCCGTTACCCGGCGCCACAACTGCCGCCTCGGCCACTTCTCGACGTTGTAGGGATTTTGCCACCGTGCCGCGACATAGACCGGTGTGATGTACTCGACCTCAACAACCTGCGGACCGATCAGCCAGAGACGGCGTATTCTCGACCGACCGGTGAGCCCGTCCTGTGTGCCGGTGTCGCTCATGCGGACACCTTTCCCCGGTGGTGGCACATGCGCCGAACGGCGGTGGTGCGTTTCTGGTTAGTGGCCTTGAGAAAGATAGTGACGGCGCGCTTGACGTTGCGCGGGCGGTCAATGGGCCGCGCGGTGAGCGCTATGCGGTTCCAGTCACCACGCTTCAGACGTGCAGCGCGCAGTGTGTAGGGGTTGCGGATCGTCACCCATTTCGGCCCGATGCGTTCAAGGAACACGGTGCGTCTGCCGGTACCGATGTGGTTGGCTTCGCCCATAAGGTCGACGCGGTAGAAGCCTCTCATGTCCGTATCTCCGGCGTGGACAACGTGCGGGGCCGCAGGAAGGCGGGTGCGACGGGTACCGAGATACCGCGCATGTCGCCTTTGATCGGTTCGACGAGGGCTGTGTGGTTCCGCGTGTTGAAGCCACGCACGATGGCTGCGGTGCGCGAGGACCCGACCGCGTCGAATTCCACTACCCATACTGCGTCGCCGGGACAGAACATCGATACTGGCTGTAAGGGGGAGGGCAGAGGACAGTAAAAGACTTCGAGACCGCGGTCGTAGCGCTCTTTGGCAAGATCGATGATGGTGGCTGAAGCGGACATGTTTTGCGTTCCCTTCCGTCTGCGGTTACTCAAATACAGCCTTGTCAGGGAACTACGAAATACTCCACGCTATGTGGATAGTCAATGTATAAATCGTCATTTTGTGGATTCTAACTTACGCCCGGCAGAATACACATGCAAATGTACATAGGACTTCGCAAGCTATGAAATTCAGTGTATTCCTTGGTGCGGGGCAATAAATTCCAAGGTCTTTTGGGAGGGGGATGGACGATGGAAAGACAAAAGCTGGGGATTGAGGCAGAATTCAAGGCAGTTCAGTTTATAGAAAAGGGTCGGCAATTGGCTGAACAGCTGGGTGTGGCCACAATCGAAATGAGTGACGACTTTGATCAGATGCGGAAGGTGCAGTCTAAGCTTAAAGGATGGGTGTCAGAACACTTTGATTCGGCGTACATGGATTTGCTCTCGGAACGTGCAATCTGGATGTGCTGCCGGAACAGTGAGGGAAAGCCAGTTGCGGTACAGGCCATGCGGTGTGATGACCTGGGTTCGTCTACTCTCGAAACTTTTCTCGCCGGCCACCTAAAGCGTCTCAATGGTGGGGTGATCGTATCTGCATCTCCCGGTCCGAGGGCCATCACCGGTACAGCCGTCTATCATGGAGAGCTTTACGTCAAAAGGAAGTTTCGAGCCAACCAGCTCGCGCCGATCCTGTCTCGCATGGCTCAGGCGATAGCCCTGATCAGATGGCGACCCGACGCCATTTATGGGCTAGCGAACAAAAATCTTCTCCTGTCGGGATATTTTGATCGGTCTGCATTTGCACATGCGGCACCACACGTAGAGACGTGGGAGGATCTCCCGCCAAATTACTCGGCGGACTACTCACTAGTCTGGAACTTGTTTGAAGATTTGACGCATATGGTTCGGATAGGTCACGAAGCATACGTCGAAGGTGCAGGAAAACCACAAACGTAGGCATCTTTCCTGACAGATCACCCGGCAAGATGAGGCGCTCGTATTGCAGCCAAAGACCTCGTGTCCGGCCGGTGACAAGATCCAGTGACGCCTGCTGTTCCCAAGAAACTTCGGGGTAACGCGCGGCCAGGCTTTCTCCAAAGGATCTGTCGGGAATGCCACGTGTTCCTGGAGCGATTTCAACAAACTTTCGCCCAAACACCCGAACTGCGAGCTCGTCGGGTCCCATGTAGATGTAGGGAGGGACGTCGCTGCCGTCATCGTGGAGGATCTGAATCCGGCGGGAGAAGGCGGGCTCCATGAATTCGTTGACGTCTCGTCCACGTGTCGTGTATCGGCGGTATGCCTGCTCAATGAAGGGGCTTCCGTCCCTCAGTATCCGCAATGGCTGTATGTGCGTCATCAGTGCTTCTTGCCCCCGTTGATGACAGTAAGATCGCCAAGATCTTTGATCGTGAGCGGCCTTTCCGCAGCTTCTGCCGCCATTACGGCCCATCCATGAACGACATGCCAAACGGCGGTAAGCGTCTCGTCATCAAGTTCACTCAGCGACTGTACGTCGTGCTTGTCTTGAATGTATTGCTTGAGTAATACTTCCGCGCCTGCGACATCTGCCGCAATTTCTATGCATTCAATTTTCTGATGTGGTTCGATGTCCCCAAACATCTGCAAATATGTGAGCAAAAATGACTGAAGAGAACTACGCATGCCATGGACTCCCTGTGTAACCGCCCACGTACTATTGCAGTTGATCAAAAAAAACGCAATCTCGGCAAATTTCGGACGTGTTGTTCAGGTTATCCCGGCTTGTTCAATCTTTTCGGGAAGGTCTTGTGTCAGAGATTCCAGTGTCGCTTCACCATCAAATGCAAGTTGATATGTGTTTACAACAATTTCTGCATAGAATGCTGAGGGGTAGCTTTTGCCAGATTTCGTGGTCACATGATGAACCGCCGCAACAACGTCCTTTAGCAGGTCCACGTCCAGTAGTTTAATATTTCTATTCGGCTTCCCAGCGCTGCTTAGCAGTCCGACCAAACGTGCCGGCAATCCGGAGACGTCATTCAAATAGAGCCAGTCAAGCGTTACACCGGTGCGTTCAGCACATCGCAGGGCGTGGGCCAGTGTTAGCGGCCGCCTGCCGGTTGTGTAGTTGTTCCAGGTCGTTGGCTGTATGTCGAGAAAGTCAGCAAAGTCCTTCTCGTGCTCCATATTCATGACCTTCGCGAGCGTCTTCAGGCGCTTTGCAATGCTGGTCGCATCGGTGTTTTTCGGAGATTCGTCCATGCATCTATTGTCTCCGCGATCCACAGTTTGTCGATTTTCCATCTGACGATAATTGACAATCCACATGCCGTGGAGTACGTGCTGGTAAATGATGATTATTCTTCATACAGCCAGCGCCGTCATTGATGCTCTCGACGGAACGTCTGCGGTGGCAGAGCTGACAGGCAAGGATCAGCGGGCAGTAAGCAACTGGCGTCGCCGTCGTCTTCCAGCAGAGACCTATTTGATTTTGATACATAATTTGCACCTGCGCGGTAAGATAGCTCCAGCTCATCTGTGGGGCATGTTCGTACCCAACGCGGACACCGTGATTTGCCCCTGCCGGGTCCCCTACACCCTGATCGAATCACCTGACGCCGTCACTGACGAAAGCCCCGTGCATTCATCCACGGTTAATTTGGAGTCCCCCCATGCGTAGGGGCCCCGCCGTGCCGCGCCCGGGTGGCTCGCTTAAGGAAGCCATGCTGCAACTGGTGCTGGCCTGCGGCGGACAGGAACAGGCGGCGGAAGTGTGCCGGGTGTCGGCTTCACAACTTCACAAATGCACTGACCCGCACGGTCTACATGCGGATGTCTTCATGGCCGCCGACGTGGTGCGCTCGCTCGAGGCGTATTGCGGTGACCCGATCGTGACCAAGTGGAACGCGTCTGCCGCCGGCGGCGTTTTCATTCCGCTGGAGTGCGACGACGCCGAGGCCGTACCGGAGCAGCTGGCGGTCGCGGTGCGGGAACATTCCGACATGGTGGCGGCGACGGTCGAGTCTCTTGCTGACCAGACCATTACCGAACTCGAAGCTCAGAAGATCAAGCGAGAGGCGCTGGAAGCAATAACGGCGGTCGCGAAGCTGATTGCGCTCGTCACTCCCATTGCTGAGGGGGAGGGGTGATGACGGAACGCTCGCGCCTTCCCGATCGCCGCGGCTCAGACACGTTCGAGATCCGGCACGGCAATTTCACCTACCCCCTTACCGCATCGGTCGACGCCAATGGACGGCTGGGGGAACTCTTCATCGATTCCGACAAGTCCGGCACGGACCTGTCGGTGATGATGCACGACGCGGCAATCGCCGTATCGCTCGCGCTGCAGCACGGGTGCCCACCGGAGAATCTGGCGCAGGCGTTCGAGCGCAACGAGGCAGGCCTGCCCGCCGGACTGCTTGGCCTGGCGCTTGACCGTGCAATTGCGATGATCGGAGGCGAGGGCTAATGCCGGACATGGCCTTCCTCCGCGAGACTGGCGAGTACAGGGCAGATCGCCTTCTTGAACTGGTCGTGGTGACCGCTGGCACGGAACACGTGTTCCCGCTCGATCGCCACAAGGTTCTCACCTTCAACCGGCAGATTGCCGACGCCCTGTGCGCCAATGCTGCACTGGAGGCCGGATGACCAGGCGCCCGCCCATCATGCGCATGATCGGGGTGGCTTCCGTGCTCGAGGTCGGCGGCCCGTCCGCGGCAACACCGGCACGAATGGCGGAACTGCGGTCGGCTGTGGAAGGCCTGCCGCCACCGGTCACGGACCGGGACGGACACGTCTGCTTCGGGGAAATCGAGACAGTGCTGCGGGCGTCAGCGTGCTGCGTGATTGACCGCGGACTGACGCCGGCAACACACGCGCTCCTGTCTGCCGCACTCAAGCTTGCCCGTGACACGCAACAATCTCCGGTTTCTGCAATTCCCGCAGCTCCTGTACAACCAAAATACTGGTGGGAAGAGGACGCGGCGCGATGACCGGAGCCAGATCAAACCCGTCTGTTCTGTCGCATCGGTTTGAACCAGCTGACGATCATGACTTCTTCCCGACACCGCCCTGGGCGACACGGGCCTTTTGTGAACTGGTCCTGGCCGACATCGTCGGCGGTGGTGACCAGTTCAAGAAACTGTCCGTCGTCGAGCCGGCCTGCGGTTCCGGCGACATGGCAAGGCCGCTGGCAGAGTATTTTGGCAAGGTCCACGCCTCCGACCTGGTCGACCGGGGTTTTGGCACGGTCGCCGACTTCCTCGATCCGGCCTGGCATCTTCCAGCCGGTGTCGACTGGCTGATCACAAACCCGCCGTTTGACGATCTGGCGATGACATTCGTGCTGAAGGCCCTGGCGCTGCGCGTCAATGTCGCGGTTCTGGTCAAGGTGCAGTTCCTCGAGACCATCGGGCGGTGCCGGCATCTGCATGGACCCACGCCTGCGAACTATATCGTTGCCTATGCCGAACGGCTGAACATTTTTAAGGGTCAACTGGATGGCGCATCACCCGCCAAGCCGATGATGTTCGTCTGGTTCGTCTGGCTGCACCCGGGTTTGCGTCCCGGTGCGGATCCACGAGTCAAATTGATCCCGGCGTGCCGGAGATCGTTTGAGCGGGCAGGGGATTATTCCGCTGCCGGCAGGGGTGAACACACATGAGCTGGCGGTCAATTGTCCTCCTGTCCCTTGGCACGCTTGCCATAGCATTAGCCGTATTGCTCGCCGTGGCCCGGTATCTGCCCGGCACGCCGGCGCATCTGCGGACCGTCACCGACCGGGCAACACACGCTCACAACATCGCTCAAGACGTGGGGGAGCCACGCTGAGGTTTTTTGACCGGCGCACGGCGTGCGCGGGCTTTTTTAACAGGAAAGGACAAGACCCATGATCCAGTCAGTCGACGTCTTTACGATCTCCCACGATGAACTGGCCCCGTCGCCGCTCAATCCGCGCAAGCACTTTGATGCGGACGGCATCACCGAACTGGCCAACTCGATTGCCCGGGACGGGCAGGTCTACCAGAACCTGATTGCGCGCAAGGCCGACGGCCTGAAGGTGGGCAAGGGCAAGGCCGCGCGGGAAGTGTCTTACGAGATCATCGCCGGGGAACGGCGTTGGCGGGCCGTGCGCCAGATCATGGAGGGGAAAGACTGGCCCGTCGGTAAACCGTTCCCGATGCCGGTGCGGGTTATAGAAGCCGATGACGCCAAGGTGGTCGAGCTCGCCACCATCGAGAACCTGCAGCGCAAGAACCTGACACCGCTGGAGGAAGGACGCGCCTTTGCCGACATGCGCAAATACGGCAGGGAGACCGACCAGATCGCGGAAGCCATGTCGATGTCACGGCGCTACATCCAGATACGCCTCGCCCTGGTCGACAAGCTGTCAAAGAAGTGTCAGGCGGCCCTCGACGACGGTTCGATCAACATCGTCCAGGCACGGACCCTCACCATGGGCTCGAAGGCACGGCAGGACGAGATCATCGATGTGGTCGTTCGCGGCGGCTATATGGCAGCTGAACAGCAGATCAAACATTCGCTGGTGGGTGACCTGCCGACCGTCGCCAACGCGATCTTCGATGTTGCTCTCTATGACGGGTCCTGGATCGACGATCCGGACGGCGACGACGGTGACCGTCGCTTTGCCGACCGGGGCAAGTTCGAGCAGCTGCAGAAGGCAGCACTCGACGCGCTAGAGAAGACGCTTGGAGAGACCTGGGCGTGGGTCAAGGTTGTTGACGGTTATGCCAGTACGTACATGTACGAAAAATCGAAGAACAGGAAGAAGGCCGGGGCGATCATCCAGGTTGTCAGCCTCGACAACATCACTGTCTATGACGGGCTGATCAAACCTGCAGAGCAGGCAAAAGAAGGAGAGACTCCCAAGCCGCAGCCAGTGTTCACAAAAGCACATCTGACCTATGCGGCGAACCGCAAGACCGAAGCCCTGCAGGATGCAGTGGCAGCGGATGTCCGCACGGCCAAGATCATGACCTGTCTGGCGTTGATGGGTGAACGGGAGACGGCACGGTTCGGATGCGACCACATCAACCCGGACGACCGTGCGATCTCACCAGACTTGCTGGCGGCCGCAAAAGCATTGGGCAGTAAACTCAAGGCGGTGGCGTTCGACACGTACGGGCGCGGGCTGCTCAATCTCAAACGGGAATTGACCGGCAAGCCTGATCTGTCGGCACACAAGGCCTATGAGGCGATCAAGGCACTGAGCGATGCGGATCTCGACCGGCTGTTCTCCGCATTGGTTGCCGCCCAGGTCGGAACCTTCGCCGGCGCGGATCCAACACTGGGCGACAGCTCGCTTGCGGTGCAGCTCGCCGAGGATCTCAACGTAAACACGGGAGCACGGTGGTCGATCGACGACGACTATCTGGCGTTGTGCAAGAAGCCGTCCCTGATCGACATCCTTGGCGCCAACGGCGAGTGGACGGACGGCGGAGCTTCGGCTCAGAAAAAGACCGCCAAGGCGTTGCGGGAAATGGTCAGGACGGAAACTTCTGGCACCACGCACATCCTGCCGCGCGAGTTGCAGTTCGGATCTCCTGAGGATTTGGAGAAAGCCAAACCGGTTGTGACGCAAGTTGAAGGTGTTGCCAGCAAGAAGGCCGCGTGAAGGCGGACACCATTGAAGGATTGAGAGGAGGCCAACATGACGGCAAGTGTGTCACGTGACCAGCTGCGGTCCATCGTGGAACGGATCGAACGGCTGGAGGAAGAAAAGCAGGCGATCGCCGACGACATCAAGCAGATCTATGCCGAGGCCAAAGGCAACGGGTTTGCGACAAGGATCATCCGCAAGATCATAAAGCTGCGGAAGATGGAGCAGGCGGAGCGCGAGGAAGAGGCAGCGCTACTCGATGTCTACACGGCAGCGCTCGGTATGCTTTCGCAATTTGAAGGTGAAGACTCGGCGGATGAGGCTGCCGCGTGAGTCTGGATTACCATCACGATGCCGAACCGCAACAGCCGCACGGCATTGCCGTCGAGCAGGACCTGCTTGGGGCCTTGCTGATCAACAATGAGGCGTGGTGGGGCGTGGCCGATGTGGTGACGGCCGATCACTTCTATGATCCGCTGCATGCTCGCATATTCGAGGCGATTGCAGACGGCATCGGCAAGGGCCGGGCGGTGACACCGGTGACCCTGGGACCGGCCTTTGCCGACGAGGATCATATCGGCGATGTGCCGGTGCCGGTTTACCTGGCCCGTCTGATGGCTTCTGCCACCACCGTGCTCAATGCCCCGCACTATGCCGAAACCGTCCGTGAGATGTGGACACGCCGGCAGATGATGGCGATTGGCGAACACCTTGTGCAGGAAGCCCGCAACTTCGACGTAGCCCCGGCCCAGACCGGGGCTATCGTGGCCGAAGGGCTTGAGAACATCGTTGCGGGCCGCGCGTCCGACAAGACACTGGCCATGATCGACGAGGTTGTGCAGGCAGCCCTGCAGATGGATGCTGTCAAACCCATGACGTGGGGTTTGGCGGATCTCGATCACCACACCGGCGGCATGCGCCGGGGTGAGTACTACATCGTGGCCGGGCGTCCCTCGATGGGCAAATCGGTGTTCGCCACGGGCATTGCCCTGGCCCAGGCCAAAGCGGGGTTAGGTGTTCACTTCTATTCCCTGGAGATGAACTGGCAGACGGTTGGCGCCAGAGTGCTGTCTGATCAGCATTGGAAGTCGCGAACACAAAGTGTTCCGTTCAACGCGATCATGAACAACCGGGTACCGGACGATGACTGGGATCCGCTGATGAAGACAGCCGAAGACTTCCACGGGTTGTTGCTTGGCGTTGATCAGGGCGCGTCGCTTACCGTGCAGGATATCCGGGCACGTTCCCGGCGATTGAAACGGACCTGGGAGAAGAAGGACCGTAGCCTTGATGTGATCATCATCGACTACATGGGCCTGATGCGCCCCGGATCGCGGTACGCCGGCAACAAGGCCGCCGAAACCGAAGAAATCAGTCTGGGGTTGAAGGATCTGGCCAAGGAACTGGACGTAGCGGTTGTGGCATTGGTTCAGCTCAACCGTGAGGTCGAGGCGCGCAACGACAAGCGCCCGATGCTGTCGGATCTGCGCTGGTCGGGCGCGCTCGAACAGGACGCCGACATCGTCTTCATGCTGTTCCGCGAGGCCTATTATCTCGAGAAGGCACGGGAGCCAGACAAGGACCGGGACATGGAGCGCCTCGAGCGGCTGAACCAGATGGCGCACGTGCTCGAAATCATCATCGCCAAACAGCGCAACGGTCCGTGTAGATCGGTCGAGGCCTATGTGGATCTGGCCTCCAGTGTGATGCGCAACAAGGCACTGGAGGACGCGGCATGAGCGTCTATGTAAACGGGCTGGTCTACCGTTCCAAGTTCGGCAGCACATCGCTCAAGGCCGTTGCCCTGAAGCTTGCAGATGTGGGCGATGACGAAGGCCGACGGATCTATCCGTCAAAACGCACGATCGCCGATCATGCGGAAGTGAGCCTTGCCACGGTGCGCCGGTCGATCCGATTGTTCCTGGCAAAAGGGTTACTAGTGGTTGTCCAGGAGGGCGGTCGTGGCCCCCGGTCAACCACACAGTATGCGTTCAACATGGACATTCTGGAGGCGTTGAGCAAAGGGCCGACTATGCTCACCGATCTCCCGGACGCCAACGTCGTTGGT
>JAJFHC010000169.1 GCA_021775835.1 Hyphomicrobiales bacterium
TCCGAATAGCACATTTGGATATTAGGTAAGGCTCGACGATGCCAACGATTAATCAACTTCTTCGCAAACCGCGCAAACCGACGGTCAAGCGTAACAAGGTTCCGGCGATGGAAGCATGCCCGCAAAAGCGTGGCGTGTGCACACGTGTCTATACGACCACGCCGAAGAAACCGAACTCGGCCCTGCGTAAGGTGGCCCGCGTTCGTCTTACCAACGGGTTCGAAGTAACCAGCTACATTCCCGGTGAAGGGCACAACCTCCAGGAGCACTCGGTCGTCATGATCCGCGGTGGTCGTGTGAAGGACCTTCCCGGTGTGCGTTATCACATCATTCGCGGTGTCCTTGACACCCAGGGCGTCAAGGACCGTCGTCAGCGCCGGTCCAAGTACGGCGCCAAACGGCCGAAGTAGGGAGTTCGTCTCATGTCACGTCGCCACCGCGCAGAAAAACGCGATATCATCCCGGATGCAAAATTCGGCGATGTCGTTCTTACGAAATTCATGAACAGCCTGATGATCGACGGCAAGAAGTCGGCCGCCGAAAGCATCGTTTACGGTGCCTTTGACATCATCGAGGACAAGACCAGCCAGGAACCGGTGACGATCTTTCACCAGGCTCTGGAAAACGTCATGCCGGCCATCGAAGTGCGGTCCCGCCGGGTCGGTGGGGCGACTTATCAGGTGCCGGTCGAAGTTCGGCCAGAGCGCCGTCGTGCCTTGGCGATCCGCTGGATCATTGCCGCGGCACGCAACCGGAATGAAAACACAATGATTGGGCGTTTGTCCGGTGAACTACTGGATGCTTCCAACAGTCGTGGTACCGCGGTTAAGAAACGGGAAGACACTCACCGTATGGCGGAAGCCAATCGGGCCTTCTCGCATTACCGCTGGTAACTCAGAACTATAACGATAGTCTTTTAGGTACGATCTCATGCCTCGCACTACACCTCTCGTGGATTACCGCAACATCGGCATCATGGCCCACATTGATGCCGGCAAGACCACCACGACCGAACGCATTCTCTATTATACAGGTGTAAGCCACAAAATCGGCGAAGTGCACGATGGTGCGGCAACCATGGACTGGATGGAGCAGGAGCAGGAACGTGGCATCACGATCACGTCGGCTGCAACCACATGCTTCTGGAACGACAAACGCATCAACATTATCGACACCCCCGGTCACGTGGATTTCACGATCGAGGTTGAACGGTCATTGCGGGTTCTAGACGGTGCAGTGGCCGTTTTTGATTCCGTGGCCGGTGTTGAGCCTCAGTCCGAGACGGTGTGGCGCCAGGCTGACAAATATAACGTGCCGCGCATGTGCTTCATCAACAAGATGGACCGCACGGGTGCCGACTTCTATCGCTGCGTCGACATGATCGTCGACCGGCTCGGATCGACCCCAGCTGTACTTCAGCTGCCGATCGGTTCGGAAAGCGAATACAAGGGTCTGGTTGACCTTGTGAAAATGAAAGCCGTTGTCTGGAAAGACGAGAATCTCGGCGCGGAATTCGAATATCTCGATATTCCAGCAGACCTCCAGGACCAGGCCGACGAATACCGCGCAAAGCTCGTAGAGTTGGCTGTCGAACTCGATGACGATGCCATGGAAGCCTACCTCGAAGGCAACGAGCCAAGCGAAGACGAACTGAAACGTCTGATCCGGATCGGAACGCTCAATCAGTCGTTTGTGCCGGTCTTGAATGGCACGGCCTTCAAGAACAAGGGTGTTCAGCCTTTGCTCGATGCGGTGATCGACTATATGCCATCTCCGGTTGATGTGGATTCGATCCGCGGCATCGACCTGAAAACCGAAGAAGAGATCGTACGCAAGACATCCGATGAAGAACCATTTTCGGCGCTGGCCTTCAAGATCATGAACGACCCGTTTGTGGGGTCGCTGACTTTCGTACGGGTCTACTCCGGTTCGGTGGAAAGCGGCAGCAGCGTTCTCAATTCGGTTAAAGACAATCGCGAACGTGTTGGTCGGATGCTTCAGATGCACGCCAACAGCCGTGAAGACGTCAAAGAAGCCCGCGCCGGTGACATCGTCGCTTTCGCTGGTCTTAAGAACACGACCACAGGTGATACCCTCTGCGATCCCCTCAAGCCGGTTATCCTTGAGCGCATGGAATTCCCCGATCCGGTCATATCTGTTGCGGTGGAACCAAAAACCAAGGCAGACCAGGAAAAAATGGGTGTGGCGCTCAATCGCCTTGCCCAGGAAGATCCTTCCTTCCGGGTTACATCAGACGAAGAGTCCGGCCAAACGATCATTAAAGGCATGGGCGAGCTCCATCTCGACATTCTGGTTGACCGCATGAAGCGCGAATTCAAGGTCGACGCCAATGTCGGCGCGCCACAGGTGGCCTATCGCGAGACGATCACCAAAACGGCGGACGTGGACTATACCCACAAGAAGCAGACAGGTGGTTCCGGACAGTTCGCCCGGATCAAGATCACGATCGAGCCTCAGGAAGCTGGCGCCGGATATGAATTCGTAAGCAAGATTGTCGGCGGTAACGTTCCGAAGGAATATATTCCCGGTGTAGAAAAGGGCGTTCAGAGCGTTCTGGAGTCTGGTGTACTTGCCGGGTTCCCGATGCTTGACCTCAAAGTCACGCTGACCGATGGCGCGTATCACGACGTCGACTCCAGTGTAATGGCATTCGAAATGGCAGGCCGCGCGGCGTTTCGCGAGGCCTGTGGCAAGGCCGGGGCAAAACTGCTCGAGCCCGTCATGAAGGTTGAGGTTGTCACTCCTGAAGATTACATGGGTGATGTCATCGGTGACCTGAACAGCCGACGTGGGCAGATCAGCGGGACGGAGCCACGCGGCGTCGCCACAGTCATCGATGCGATGGTACCGCTGGCCAACATGTTCGGTTACGTGAACACTCTGCGCTCGATGAGCCAGGGGCGCGCGCAGTACACCATGCAATTCGACCATTACGAACAAGTACCGCAAGCCGTTTCGGACGAAGTCCGGGCGAAGCTTGCTTGATAATCAACTGATCGGGATTTTTCCGTTTTATAGGGAAATGGAGAGGCATTATGGCCAAGGCAAAGTTTGAACGTACGAAGCCGCACTGCAACATCGGCACGATTGGTCACGTTGACCATGG
>JAJFHC010000170.1 GCA_021775835.1 Hyphomicrobiales bacterium
CTCGGCGGCGGCGCTGGTGGCGGCGGTGGCGGGACATCCGGAACTGGCGATGGCGGCACCTTTGGGGGGAGTGGCGGCGGCGCTGGCGCTGGTCAGACACCCAGCCTTGGTGGCGCACCAGGGTTCGGCGCTATTACGAGCGGTGCGGCTGGCGAGGACAGCACGACCGAGGAAGGTGGTGACGGTGGAAACAGCGGCCTCCCTGCCGGTGATGGTGGCGATCCCGGTGAAGACGGCACCGACGGCACGAACGGCGCCGCATTCAATGGTCGACCGGGCGGCAGTGCAGGGCCGTCGATTGATGGCGACACCTTTGTGACGGATGTGGGCGTCGTTGGAGACGTCAGAGGACCAAGGATCAATTGACATGGTGCTAGCGGTTAAACAGTTCACGGTGACCGACGACGCGGGCAATGTGGAAACCAACGTTACTGTCGAGGTGCGGTCAGAAGTGGCCGGGCTTCCACTTGCGCAGATCTACAGCGACCGTGACGGGTTGACCAATCCGGGCAATCCTTTTGTGTCGTTGGACGGGCAAGTCAGGTTCTACACTGCAGCCGGTGATTACAGGATCATTGTGACGGGGCTGTCGGGCACGCGGACGCACTACAACGTGGCGATCGGGACGGCAGCGGAACGCGATGCAAGCGACCTGTTGTTCAGTTTTGCAATTGCCATGTCGGTGAGCGGCTTGCCGGGTAATGGCGAGGAGCTGCCGCCGTACCTGATCCCGCTGGCAATGTCCCTGCCGATCGACTTCGCAGGGTCGTTCGCCAAAGCACAGATTGCGGCCACGGCTGAAACCGTCGTCACGGCCTATCACGACAGCGGCGGCGGTGCCGTCGCCATAGGCACGGCCACATTCGCTGCCGCCTCAGACACCGCCGTATTCGTCGCGGCGTCCGCTGCAACGCTCAATCCCGGCGACAAGGTCTGGATAGGGTTCCCGAACCCGCGTGATGTGACCTTGTCCGACATCTCAATGACGTTTCTGGCAACCAGACAATAGGAGGGCAGTGGCCCATGAATATCGATATCGGTGACACGGTCCACGTGTCTGAAGCCTATGAAGCCAAGACGGAACGCGGTGTCCTGGTCGCCCGGTTCCTGCCCGGTTTTGGCTACAAGGTCACGATGGGGAACCGGCTGCATTTTCTCGCGGCTTCTGAAAACGGCATCGTTTCCAAGGGTGCTCCGCCCGGCTCCGGAGCCGGTATGTCCGTGGCCCGGGTGCGCGGCAAGGTCACCACGAAGGAAGGCGGTAAATCATGACGCTTGTACACACCGCGACGATCCGCAACGCCATGGCTGACCTGGTCGCCGACGCAGTAGATGTTGGCAGCGGCACTGCCGTGCTCGAGATCCGGGACGGCACGACAGTCTTGATATCGTTCAACCTGCAGAACCCTGCATTCGGTGACGCAGCTCTCGGGATTTCGAGCGTCCTGGGCACGCCTATTGCCACCACCGGTTCCGGTGACGGCAATGCCGACAACTTCATTGTGCGGGATCGAGACGGGACGGAGATATTCAACGGCACGGTCACGGCCACCGGGCTTGGTGGCGACATAGAGATATCCAACATCGCGATCGCCAACGGTCAGAACGTATCGCTTGAAGGCAGCACATACGAAGCTGTCGGCTGAACATGGCAGGTTTTGCAGCGACAGCCGAGTTCGCGATCGCGGAGGTCGGTCAGGCCGAACTGATCAAGTTTGTGTCCGGCGCGATGGCGGCGTCATCTGCTGAGTTCAGCGGTGTGATTGATCTCTCCGTCGAAATGTCCGGCGCGCTCGCCAGTGAAGGTGCGGACTTCGTTGGAACCATCGACGCGGCGGTCGAGGCATCCGGTGTATTGGAGATGGGTTCTGCCGCCTTCGATGGCTTCATCGATGCGGGTGCAACCGTGGGCGGTGACATGGTCGCGGAGGGTGCCAGTTTCAACGCACAAATCAAAGTGTCAGAGCGCCGGATATCGGTTCAGGGCACGCGTACATGGCTTGAAGGGTTAGACTCATGACGATCGTGTTCAACCGGGTTGGTTTCCAGACAGCAACATCGGGTGTCGGTTCGATATCGGTGGGCGCGGCAATCAGCACAGATCTGCTGACGCCAGCCGAAGCCGGTGCCGTCGACGGCGATTCCGGGATCCCATACCTGATCGAGGAAAGCGGCAACTTCGAAATGGGCTATGGCACCTTTAACAGTGCCGGACCGACGCTCGATCGCGACACCGTTCTGGTGTCAAAGATCGGTGGCACGGTCAGTACGACCAAGATGACATTGAACACATCCGCCCAGGTCAGGTTTGTGGAACCGGCTGAAGTGTTCAACGACCTGGTCGCCAGGCCGTCCTGGGACGCGGTTGCCAAGTTGGCGATGGAATTGGCTACCGTCAAAGGCGCGCCGGTGGATTTCATCGGGCAGATTGCCGACAGCTATGAAGATGACGCTGGGCTGGACCTTGTCGCGTCGACGGTAAGCACGGCTGACACCGGTGTTGTGCAGCCTGCGGCTGGCAGTAATGGAAACGCTGGCGAACTCAAGATCATGCCATCATCGTTCGGCGATCTGATTGGCAACCTGGGGGCTGGTAATCCACTCACTGTTCTGTTCGATGGCAACCGTCTTCAAGACCACAGTGCATCCTGCATCACCAACGTTGTCTCCAGAGCCTGGGCCGGGCTGGACCTGAGCGCCAAGCCCAGAGCGGTGGAGCAAGTGAACGTCTGGTCGAGTACCAGTCGCGGGTTCTTCTTCTCGCTTGCGGTGGACTACACCATCGAGCTTCGGGGAAAGAACGGTTCTGCTCCTGATTCACTCGGTTCAGACGGGACACTGCTTGGCGTGACCGGAACGTTGTCCGGAGATCCGATCGGCGCAAATCATGTCATTGTCTCCACGGACACCGAGACCAAGTGGGACTATATCTGGGCCGCTGTTGTTCCATCGAGCGGGTCGGACAATATGTATTCCGCCGAGATGGAGTTCGGCTACTTCGGGCCGGATCCATTGCCACAAGCCCTGGGTTCCAATTATGGCGACTTCACAGCAACGGGCGGTCTCGGTGCCATGTTCGATGGCGATGAAACCCACACGTTCACCACTGGCGCATCCACTGGCTACAAGAGCAACAACTTCAAGGGCTTCGCCGGTAAGACGTTCGATACCGCACAAACGCTGACCAGCGTCAGGCTGATCGGGGTCGATATATACGGTTTCCAGCGGTACGGGATGACCGGAACGCTGCACTTCAAGATCAGGGCATCAAACACGGCTGCACCGGCGAGCGTTGCCGCTGCGGAAACAGATGGTGTGGAGATCGGTGCGGGCAGCGTCACGTCAGTCGACATCGCCTTCCAAACTCTGGACATCGAGATAACAGACCTGACGGCCTACACGCATGTCTGGGTCTACACGTTCAACACGAACACGGTAGAAGACGGCGACGGAGCATTCAGTGAAATGCAGTTCTTCGGCAATTCCGCGAAGATCGCCGGTGCGACCGGTTCCAACATTGGTGACATGACGGGTGGCGCCGGTCTCGCCGGAGCGTTCGATGGTGACACTACAGAGACGGAGGCAAACTGTGCCAAAAGTGCCGCGTCTGAAGCGACTTCGTACACGGGCAAGGATTTCTCTGCTGACGCCAAGATCATCGAGGGAGCAGTTGTCTACAACAGTAACGATGTCGGCTGGCACTTGAACCTGAACAACGCGGCCACCCTGAAGCTCTTTGGCAAAACCGGTTCTGCGCCTGCCAACTCCACGGACGGAACGTTGTTGGGGACCACCGTCACGGCAAACGATAACGCGTCGGTGGCGGCATATATCGCCAGCAGCGACAGCACTACGGCGTGGGACTTTGTTTGGGTAACCGATGACAAGACCGGCAGTTCAAACGACGTCACCTGTTTTGCGGAGATCGAGTTCTATGAACTGGGCGTGGCAACCCCCGGCACCATGGAGGTCATCTCGGCGGCCTTCACACTTCCAGTGGAACCCGACACCGTCGACATCTATGGCGTGCGTGAGGACGTCGACGCGATCACGATCAACACCGACTTTACAGTTGAAGTGTCGATCGATGATGGGACAACCTGGGCGCTCGGAACGGTGGTCGATCTCGAGACTGCCGGAAGCCTGACCGTGTTCAAGGTTGAGGCTATCGATGTGTCGGCGCAGACGGGCACGGAGTTCCGGTATCGCATCAAGGGACTCAACGAAAAATCCGTGAAGGTCCACGAGATATTTGCGAGGACATACTGATGGTCGAGGTAACGCTCAATCCAAAATTCTCGGTCTCGGTCGAGGGTGTGCGGTCCGAATGCAAACGGCGCATGCGCCAGCTGCTCGGTGCACGCGACAACGGTCACCTGGACATACTTATCTCCAACGGGACACGGGACGCGGTGCGCTTGTTGCGCAAGGGTGAGGGTAACTGGACATCTGAAGACACACTCAGGGCCGCAACTCTCGCGGCAGCTGATGACGCGGTCGAGGCGATCCGGGACGCGTCCAACGTGCTCGAGACCGTGGATACGATTCCCGACGATTATGCCGATGACAAACACTGGCCGTAAGGCGCGCTGGCGGAACCTCACAGACGAACAACGGGACCGGTTCGGCAACGGCTGCGGACCATACCGGGCATGGATCAGGCCTCCGGATCTCGTCTTTTCAGTGAGCTGCCGGCAGCATGATTTCTATTACACGCGTGGCGGTTGGCTGATCGCCAAACTGTGGGCCGACATCCAGTTCGGATGGGCGATGCAGCGCAATGCCTGGGGGCAGAAACGGTTCCCGCACCGCGTCATGTATTCCGCTGCAGGGTTGGTCTACGTCGCCGCCGTTCTTCTGGCCGGTTGGACGTCGTTCCACTGGGGCAGGTGGCGGACGAAAGACGAGATACTCGCGATCGATGCTGCCGCGAAAGAACAGTAGGGCTGGAGAGCCAAGTTGAAGCCATGGGGAACACATGACGGACAAGTCCTATGAAGAGGGTTTGCGTGAAGGGCGGATCAATGCCGTCGAGGAAATTGTTTCGGGACACAAAGATCGCCTCGACCACCACAGTGGCCGTATCAGACGGCTCGAGCGGGTGGCATGGATCACCCTGGGCGTCGTCCTGACCATCCAGATCCTGCCGCAGATTCAGAACCTGCTACAGCGCTGACGCCGCGACCGCCGGTTGCCATCCAAACAACCAGAGGTGACATTATGAACCATCAACTCTGGGTTTGAATTTGCTCGGCTCAATCTGAGAGCGGTTAGCAGCGGCAAAAACCATCAATCGGCTCGGGGGCTCATTTGAGCTTCAATCAATCATTGCCGCTGCTGTCGTTCAGATTAGCGCAGTTTTGTTTCTAGATTCTAAATGATCTCGGCGGTCAATCGCCGCAGGCGGCAGGACCCGCACAATCTCAAGGCATCGCAAAGAAACCGCTCCTTGTCCGGGTGCTGATGGCGCTTGGGCACTTTTCCAGCATGAAAGAGACTACATGACCGTGGCATGGACCACCTCGGGCGTCGTCCTGACCATCCAGATCCTGTCGCAGACTCAGAACCTGCTGCAGCGCTGATCCCGCGACCGCCGGTCGCCATCCAAAAAATAAGAGGAGACTTTTCCATGCGTACTGGTCACGAAGGTATTGTCCTGATCAAGAGTTTTGAGGGGTGTGAGCTGCAGGCCTATCAGGACGCAGTCGGCGTGTGGACGATCGGTTACGGGCACACGTCCGCAGCTGGCGAACCGCACGTGGTCGCGGGCATGACGATCGACCAGGCGGAAGCTGAGGAAATGTTGCGGCGAGATCTGGTGAAGTATGAGAGCGCCGTCGAGCAATCCATCACCGTCCTGTTGAACCCGAACCAGTTCGATGCACTGGTGTCGTTCTGTTACAACGTCGGGCCGGGCAATCTGGCCAAGTCGACGTTGCGGCGCAAGTTGAACGCCGGTGACTTTGATTGTGTTCCCCGGCAGCTCCTGCGCTGGAACAAGGCGGGCAAGCGCGTCCTGCGTGGGCTGACGCGCCGTCGATCGGCGGAGGGTGCCTTGTGGTCGACTCCGCCTGCAGGGGTGCCGGAGTTTGAACCGATCACTGCTCCGATCGAGGAACACACCGAAAAGCACACGGCCAAGTCGACAACCGGCTGGACAGCGACTGGCGTGGGCGCAGTGGCCACGGTCAGCGTCGCGTCGGAACAGATCCAGAAGGCGGCGGACAGTGTCTCCGGGATCGGTCAATCCGTGCGCAGCGTCTCCCGTGTGCTTTCAGACTTCTGGCCGTTGATGCTGCTCGCGATCGTGGGAGGCGTGTTTTACATCTGGCTGGAGCGGCGAAAGAAGTCCAGGGACCACGGTGTGTGATGCCGGGACTGGGACTTCTGCTCGCCAATCCGTTTCTGCGAAAGCTGGCCTTTGGCGCAGCGATCCTCGCCGTCGTGACCGGGGTTTCATTCTATCAGGGCATGGTGATCCAGAAGCGCTGGTATGAGGCCGCTGCCTCGAGGGCCAAGGATCAGGTGATTGCCAACCTGAAGGCCGACGCCACCAACAATGAACGCCTGAATGCCGTTCTCCAACGACAGAATAGGGAATCCGATGCGCGTTTCGAAAAGACCGTCCTCGAGGGCGATGCTTGCACTGTGTTTGATGATGACAGTCTCAGCCTGCTCAACCAATCCCTTGGTCACAAACCAGTGCCTGAAGCCGTCAGTGGCGTTGACGGCCGATCCGGGCAAGCTGCCACGCCTTAAATCCGGAAAGGCCGCTGACGTGCGTTCCTGGGCACTTGTGGCGGGCAAGAAGTTTGCCCGTGCTCGGAACCAGATTTCGGGAGTGAGAAAGTGGACGGCTAGCAGCAAGTGTTTTTAATCGCTGGAAACGTCCGTTCAACCCCAGTTTTTCACCATGCAATTGACGGGTCGAATACGGGGATTTTTGATGCTGTGGACGGCGCCCCATGCGGCATCTGAAGTGCCATAAGATGGTTGCCGTTTGAGCACCATATGAAAGGGGTACCGTCCATGAATGAGATTATCACAATCGGTTTGGATATTGCGAAGA
>JAJFHC010000018.1 GCA_021775835.1 Hyphomicrobiales bacterium
GTTCTGACCATGCCAGGTTGCGCAGATGAACGTGTCATCGTCCGCCCAGAACCGTTCAGGAATGTCTGCCCGCCTCTGGCTGAAACGACAGGTTAAGTGCACGAGCTTCACATAGCTCGCAATTGAGAGCGCCAACCCACCTTGCACGGCGTTGCTCTTCAGAATGTCTTTGATGAGTGTTTTGAAGCGAGACATGTTGGATTATGTGTCCATCATTCGCCGGCCAACGCGGGCGCTGCGTCGTCTGCACGGTCAAACTGCGACCGCGAGAGCTCCGCATAGACACCGCCTTGGGCGATCAAGTCCCCATGGCGTCCCTGTTCGATGACGCGGCCATGGTCAATAACGTAAATATTGTCGGCATGCATGATGGTCGAAAGACGATGCGCGATCACCAGCGTTGTCCGCCCCTGCATCAGCTTTTGCAGTGCTTTTTGCACCTGCAGTTCGGAAGCAGTATCGAGCGATGATGTCGCTTCATCGAGCAAAAGGATCGGCGCGTTTTTCAGCATGGCACGGGCGATTGCAATGCGTTGACGCTGGCCACCTGAGAGCTTCAGGCCGGATTCTCCAACATGGGTGTCATAGCCGTGTGACAGCTGCAGAATAAAGTCGTGAGCTGCCGCGTTGCGTGCCGCTGCTTCTATGTCTTCTAGTGTGGTATCAGGGCTGCCATAGGCAATGTTGGCGCGGATGGTGTCATCAAACAGAAACGGTTCCTGTGTCACAAGAGCACTGGCATTGCGCAACGAAGAGAGCGTCACCGAGGTCAAGTCCTGGCTATCGACGGAGACGGTGCCACCACTCACGTCATAAAACCTGGGAACCAAATTCAAGATAGTGCTTTTCCCGGCCCCACTGGGTCCAACAAGCGCAACAGTCTGTCCTGCCGGCACGTCTATTGTGACATTGTCGAGCGCTTTGGTTCCATCGTCATAGTGAAAGCTCACGCGGTCCAGGCGAATGGCGCCATCGCTGACGGAGAGCTCTGCTGCATTCGGCCCATCAACAACTTTCGCCTCGACGTCCAAAACAGGAAAGAGCCTCGATGCGGCGGCAACACCTTCTTGAAGAACGGTCTGTTGGTTTGCGACAGCTTTGAGAGGCTGGTAGGCCAACATGACTGCGGCCATGAACCCGATGAACGACCCGAGGGTCATGGTGCCGCTGGTCGCCTGCATGCCGGCATAAAAAATGACGGCGGCGATGCCAACGCCAGTGAGGGCTTCGGTGATCGGCCCGGCGGCTGCTTTTGCACGCACAGAATTCATCGTGTGATCAAGGACCAGACCAATGGTCTTGGAGGCACGATCGATTTCGCTTTTTTCCCGTCCATAGGCTTTGACCACACGAATGCCACCCAAAGCTTCAAGAATAAGCGTCGACAGAGAGCCTGTTTCTTCGAGACCCTTATTGGTTGCCTTGCGTGTTCTGCGGCCAAGCCGACGCATGAAGATTGCAGCGATGGGAATGACCGCGGTCGCCATGACTGCCATCAGCCAATCCAGATAGTACATGTATCCGATAAGAAGAATGAGAACGACCAGATGCCGTGTCAGGTTCACAATGGATTGTGAGGTGGTGTCACGAAGGCGAATGACATCCGTCATAAAAGTGGAAATAAAGCGACCGGAATGGGTCTGCTGGATCCAACCAAGGTCCGCCGTCATCAGCTTTGAAAAAAGTTGGGTTTGGATTGTTGCGACCATGCGTTGGCCGACATAATTCATAACTACATTTGACGCATAGGTCGCAAAGGCTCTCACGATCTGCGTGCCTAGCGCAGCAAGTGCAATCCACATCACCAGGTCTTCGCGCTTCTGGTCGAAGATCAGATCACCCGTTTGCTGAATGAGAAAAGGGAGAACACTTGTTGTGCTGGCAACCAGCAGGTTGGCCGCGATGGCAAGAATGATGAGGACTGCGTGGGGGCGCAGGTAGCCGCTGATAATCCGCTTTACAGCCGTCATGGTTCCCAAGGACACGCTCATGCCAGCGGCTACCGGCAGCCGAGTGGACGTGCCAGCCGCCGCAGGAGCATTCTGAGCATCCACAGCCGCGTCTTTAATATTGGGATTGCCTAAATCTACGCTCAACAGCTGGGCTTTCATTCGCCATGAAGGGTCAGGGAAGTTGGCCGGATACTATCACGCACGATTGGGCGCGTCACCTCGCGTGCCCACCCTTAACACTCAGTTTTGAAAGACTTTTTGGGGTTTTCCGGGGCGCCTTAATCGTCGTGGCTGTGATCACTGTCAGGATCCATCAGCCGGTGTAGATGGACAATGAAGTACCGCATCTGAGCTTGATCGACTGTCCGCTGGGAGGCCTGCCGCCAGGCAGCTTCTGCAGCAGCGAAACTCGGGAAGATGCCAACAACGTCCAGAGCGTCCAGGTCGCTGAAACGCACACCCTCCAGATCTTCGAGCTCTCCGCCAAAAACAAGGTGTAGAAGCTGTTCGTCAGCCATCAAGATCTCTCCCAGATCATGGTGAAACGGAGCGAAAGTATGCCCGTTTTCGCTATTTCCGGCAAAATCATACGGGGGGCTGGATTAAGGGAGCGTTAGGCCACCAACACGCTCAAACAGGGCGTCATAAAGCGCAGGGCCAGCTGCAACGAGGCTGCGATGCTTTGTAAAGCTCTTATTGTAAACAAACGGTCTGCCGTCATGGGTGGTCATGCGTCCACCGGATTCCCGCACAATGAGGTCGGCAGCAGCCAGGTCCCAGTCGCTTTTGCTGTTGAGTGCCATGGAGGCATCGACAAACCCGTTGGCCACCAGTACCAGGCGATAGGCGACGGAGTTGCGGCTGATCATCTCCATTTCAGGCCAGGGCTCGGGCCATGCCGGATGTTTGAACATCGGCGCGAAAGCAGCCATGCGGCAGCCTGAAACCTCCCGTCTTGTGCTGGGCGAGATCGGGGTTCCGTTCAAAAACGCACCGCCTCCCAGGTGAGCTTCGAAAAACTCGTCAGATGCCGGGTTGAATACCGCTGCAGAAATAGGTTCGCCTTTGTACACAAGCGCCACACAGATGGTGAAATGAGGCCGGCCTTTGAGGAAGGCGCGGGTACCGTCAATGGGATCAACAACCCAAACGAAATCACGCTCCAACCGGACGGGGTCATCATCTGTTTCTTCAGAGAGCCATCCATAATCGGGTCGATCGCCCTGCAGCTTTTCATGCAGAAGCGCATTGACCGCATGGTCTGCTTCGCTCACCGGTGTGTCGTCGCTCTTGTCCCACTGCTTAATGTCGCGTTGGTAGTAGGTCAGCGCGAGAGCGCCAGCCTCGCGCACGGCTGCGCACAGAAGCTGATGGTCGGATTGCAGTTCAGGAAGCGAAGAGGGATCAAGTTCCGGCAAGGGTCATCCCTTCAATCCGCACCGTTGGTGCGTTGGTCGCGGCTCTGAATTCCAGGTCATTGGCGGGCGTGAGATGGGCGAACATATCTTTCAGATTGCCAGCAATCGTAATCTCGCTGACGGGATAGGTAAGCTGGCCATTCTCGATCCAGAAACCGGATGCCCCTCGTGAATAGTCGCCCGTCACCCCGTTTACACCCATGCCGATCATCTCAGTGACGTAGAGCCCGGACTTAATATCGGCCATCAGCTCTTCGGGTGTGAGGGAACCCGCTTCAAGCGTGAGGTTCGTCGTAGAAGGCGAGGGGGAACCGCCCGTTCCCCGCGCAGCTCGGCCATTGCTTGTAAGGCCCAACTGCTTGGCAGTGGAAGTGTCGAGCAGCCAGGTTGTCAGGCGACCATCATCAATCAGGGTAAGGGGACCTGTGCGTACGCCTTCACCATCAAAAGGTTTGGATCCACGCCCGCGCTTTTTCAACGGGTCATCAGTAATACGCACGCCCTCTGCAAAAAGCTGCTCGCCCATGCAGTCTTTCAGGAAGCTTGTTCCGCGCGCAACAGAAGCGCCTGAAATGGCGCCAGCAAAATGTCCGACAAGTCCGCCGGAAACACGGGGGTCATATATTATAGGGACCTGACAGCTTTCAACTTTGCGCGCGCCGAGACGTCGAACGGCTTTTTCGCCTGCTTCGCGTCCAATCTTTGTGGGATCTTCAAGGTCGGCAAAGTGCCGGGCCGTCGAGTAGTCATAGTCACGCTCCATGTCAGTGCCTTCACCAGCAAGGACAGAACACGAAACAGAATGAGTGCTGCCACCATAATGGCCTGCAAAGCCGTCGCTTGTCACAAGCGAGATGGCGGCCCGCCCAAAGCTGGCGCCAGCGCCGCCAGAATTGGTGACACCGGAAATTGCCAGGGCCGCTTCCTCAGCTTCTTGCGCACGCGCCACAAGCTCGTCTGCTTTTGGGTCGCTGCCATCATCAAGCTCAAGATCTGCAAAGTCGCTCGCGAGCAGAGCTGGATCGGCAAGGCCGCAATAAGGATCTTCCGGCGCAACTTTCGCCATAGCAATCACCCGCTCGACCAGAGGTTCAAGAGCACGCGGGCTGACATCTGTGGTTGAGACCACTGCCTGGCGCTTCCCGACCATGACACGAAGTCCAAGGTCTTGTGTTTCTGAGCGCTCAATATCTTCAAGGCTTCCAAGACGATAGCTGGCCCCAAAGGATGTGCTCTCCACCATCAGGGCGTCAGCCGTGTCGGCGCCGCCTTTTTTGGCTTGGGCAATAAGGTCTTGAAGCAATTCAGTGCGGTCTTGATTTTGAGCCATAAAAGCAAAGTCCGTGACGCGTTGGTGGGATCGTCTCTATGTCTGGAAGACTGGAAACATCTGGCCGTGATTGAGGCCAAGGTTGCGAATTCTTACAACAGATTGACAGAAATGTCGCCCAAACCCTCAAACTGAGAGGGATCTAGAGGGCAGGCATATCAGACGGTGTAGGTGAGCGCATAATAAAGGCACCCCACACCTGTGATCAGCTGGCCGAGCCATGTGAGCAATGTGCCCCAAAGTCTGGGGCGTGTGCTGTCAGCCGAGATGTAGAGCCCCACTGCGTGCAGGACACGGCCCAAGGTCAGGGCAACACCTGCCGCGTGAATAATCCAGATAGAGCCAGAAAGAATGAAGAGCCCGATGAGGCCGATCAACCCAATGGGTGTGTATTCGCTATTTACAATGTGCGCACGAGTCGATTTGTAGAGGGGTTCATGGTCGCCGGTGCCCGTCATGACGCTTGCTTTGACCCGCGTTGCAGACACCTGGTAAGCGAGCCCAAGGTTCAAAAGCAGATTGATCGCGATGTAAAGGCCGACCATTTGAAGTGGATTGTCGATCATGTCTGTTCTTCCCCCAAGGCTGTACTCAAGCCCCTGACCCTTGAACCTGCGCCCACCGAAATAATTTCGTGGTCTGCCTCTTTAACTGGCCAGTGATTCGGCCCTGCCCGGAAAATCTAGCATGAAGCAGGGGTAAATCGAACGGCCTCGGCAATCGCGCCGGAGCGGGCCTGTACCGAACGCGGGTCCCTGAAATCAGAGCCGGGCGTTAAAGAGCCGGCGTTAAAGAGATGGAAAGCCTATGTCCGCTAAATTGTCCCGAAATGGGGCAAGCCAGCCCCTGATCCCTCTCGTGGGGCGAGGAGCAGGTATGCCGTTTTGGACTGACAAAGAGGATGCGGACCGCTTTCGCAGGCGTTGGACCTCACCGGGTTTTGATGCCGACCCTTATCGTCTGCCCGCAAGTGTACAGGTACCCTTCCAGCCTCTTTGGCGCCGCGCGGCTGGGTTTGTTCGATATGTCACGATTTACCGAGACCAGGTTGTGGTGCAAGACAGTTCACCGCCGCTGGGTGTCTGGGAGTGGGAAGCGCCGATTTCTGACTTTGACGGTGTGGTCATGGCTGTTGCCTATAAGGGCAGCAATCGCGATGAGCCCGTCATTCTGATTGAACTTCATCACACAGACCCGAACAAATCTATCATTGTGCACGCGTCATTTGACGGTGTGGATGCGGGCGCCAGATGGCGCTCCTGGGCGAGCGTTTTGAACCTGCCATTGTTGGTTCAAGACCGCAGCGGCGAGATGCGCGAGACATCAGAGCATGTCGGCAGGTTGACAACCCAGCCGCCCCAACCTCACCGTGGTGCAAGTCCTCTCACCATGCGGCGCCCATTGAGCTTTGGATATACTGGCAGACCGCGGCAATGGAGCGACCGGGTGTCTGCGTCCCGGCCGCACGCATACTGATTTCAGATATTTGAAAAGTCAGGCGCTCTGCGTTCTGCAAAGGCACTTGCCGCTTCTGCAAACTCTGCGGTCTTGAGCTGTGCGGAAAAGTGGATGCTTTCATCAGCCATCTGCTGAGCAACAGCGTCGCGGTCCTGGCGCACCAGACCCTTCGTTAGCTTCACAGCATTGGGGGCTTTTGAGGCAAGCGCTTTGGCGCGGGCGGTGGCCTCGTCAGCGAGCGTTTCCTCTGTGAATACCGAACAGACAAGACCCATTTTTTCAGCATCGTCTGCCGTGACTTTTGTTCCAAGAAGGAACATGTCATTGGCCTTCTGCGTGCCGATCAGTTTTGGTAAAAGCAGACTGGAACCAGCTTCCGGCACAAGGCCTAGATCAACAAAGGGGGTTTTGAACGTAGCGTTGGGCGACGCGTAGACCAGGTCGCAATGCAGCAACATCGTAACACCAACGCCAATAGCAAGGCCGTTGACAGCAGCGATGATCGGCTTATCGGCTTTCAGGATTGCTTGTAAAAATTGCCCCACGGGCGGAAGCGCATTTTCGCCGGGTGAGCCTTCATTGCTGCCCGCAAAGTCACCCATATCATTGCCTGCCGAAAAAGAGTCTCCCGAGCCGGTGATCAGCACAACGCGCACGTCCGGGTTAGATTGAGCCGCGACGATGTTGTCGGCAAGAGCCGCATACATGTCCTGGGTGAGTGCGTTCTTTTTCTGCGGTCGGTTCATTGTGAGGGTGAGGACGCCTTCATCATGATGGACATCAATATGTTCGCTTGTCGAAATCATGGAGAAATTCCTTCTTACTTTGGTGGCGAGAGCGGCGCACTGGCATGAGACGCAGCGCGGGCCGATGTGGAAATAACCTGGTTGAGAAACCGGTCGATGGTTGCGACCTCGTGTTCATCAAAACCCTCAAGAAGCACAGCGTTGGCTTGTTTCGTTAAGGGGATGGAGCGACGGATCGCCTCTTTGCCGCTCGACGTGAGGCTGATGCACTGCGCCCGTCCGTCCTGTTTGTCTGCCATCCGTAAGATGAGCTGTGCAGCCTCCAGGCGGGCGAGGAGGGTTGTCACGGCGGACTTATTCATATCCAACGCCTTGGCGATGGCGGAGGGTTTGCAGGGTTCCTGCTGGGCGATAACGAATAGAGCACCCTGCTGAACGGCTGTGATGCCAAGTGTGTCGTGCAGTCGCTGGTCCGCAGCGCGAAACAAAGCGCGGTGAGCGAGCTGCATGAGGTGAAATATGCGAGGTGCTTGAGCCATTTGGTTCATATATGAACTAAATGGCTCAAGGGCAAGTTTTTTCGAAAACCAGCTGGGCTACGACTCTAAAAACAACGGCAGCGTTGGGATGTCGGCCGCCGCCAGCACAACGAACAGGGTCGCTAGGATGGTGGGTCCAGCAAACCAGAACCGGGTTGGTTTTGCAGTTTTCGCCCACCGGAAGTAGAGCGCCGTCCCGATGATGGCCAGAAGCACCTCGATGCCGAAGACAGCATATTCGTGGTCCCACAGGCCGAAGCCGAGCAGAGGATAATTACCAAGATTGCCGGGTAGCCATGGCATATCGCTATGGTGGACAAATAGGTCGACGATCCAATGGGAGAAACTCAAAGCGCCCAAAATCGCTCCGGCTGCGCGGGTCTTCCAAAATGTGACGCCAATCCAGTACGCCAGCGCCGCAATGAGTATCGCTCCAACGAGCGAGTGTGTGTAGAGCGCATTGATCTCAGAGTGCCCAAAGGGACCCGGCGTGTAGCCTTCAATTCCCACTGCGACCAAGGGCAGGAAAAGCAAGTCCATGAATTGCGGCGCAGCGACCAATGCCCAGATGGGAAGCGTTGGCGCAACGGGTTTGACTATGGCGCCCATAGCAAAGTGACCAATGAACATCGTCTCGTCCTTTCATAACTGTTTCGACCCACCTTGGGCTGACGGACAAGAAGTAGGGCATTCATAAATCTTTCTAAATTGCTCAAAAATTGATTGTTGATATAGAAAATTATATAGTCGGTTTATGAGGTATTCGTGGGATCTGATCCGAAGCTTTCACGCTGTCGCTGAAACCGGCAGCCTGTCCGCTGCCTCACGCCTTCAGGGCCTGACCCAGCCGACCGTGGGGCGTCATATCGATCTGCTGGAAGCTGAGTTGAAAGTGCCGCTCTTCATCCGCAGCCGGGATGGCATGGCGCTCACGCCGAAAGGCGAAGATCTGTTTGCGGCCGCCCAGGAGGTGGGTGAAACCGCGTCCGCATTTGAACGCCGCGCGGCTGGGTTGGACGAAGGGATTGGGGGTACGGTCCGCATTTCAGCAAACGACATTTTTGGCGTGCTTATCTTGCCCGCGCTGATCGGCGAATTCATCGCTGCCAATCCCAGTGTCGATATCGAACTGGTAGTGAGCAACGATGCTTCAAATCTGTCCAAGCGCGATGCCGACATTGCCATTCGCATGTTCCGCCCGACCCAGAATGATCTTGTAGCGCGCAAAATTACCCAGTTGCCATTGGGCCTCTTTGCACATCAAAGCTATCTGGCCAGCCGCCCGGAACCAGCCTCGTTTGATGATCTGCGCAATTATGTATTTGTCGGCTACGATAGAGATGCTTCGCTGATTGAGGCGGCCCGAACGATGGGTGTGAACTTCACACCAAGCGATTTCAAGTTCCGCACCGACAACATCCTCTCCCATATATGGGCCATCCGCTCTGGTGCTGGAATTGGCATTACGCATCTGGGGTTGGCGGAGCGGTGGGACGGCGTGACCCGGGTGTTACCTGATCTGACATTGCCTGGCCTCGACCTGTGGCTCGCCTGCCATGCAGATGTTCGTTACAACAAGCGCGTGCGTGCGGTCATGGATTTCTTAGGCGACCGTCTGAAAACCCCCTACGCGACTTGTGACATTTAGCGCAATGCGGGTGCCTCACCATGCGTCAGGGAATTTGAAACAAACTGCCAGACAGAGGTGTTTCGGACATCCGTGTCTTCGAGCGCACGAGAGGTTTTGACCGCGTAGGAAATGAGTTTCTCCAGCCGGTCTTTTGGCAGATAGGTGCGTCCGGGATCTCCGATCAGCACTGACACGCCTTTGGAAGATTGAGCGCGCAGCCAAGCCTCTACTGCGCTCGCCAGCGGCTGCTCGTAGCACATGTCACCCACCAGGATCACATCCCAGGGTCCATCTTTGCCGACAAGATCTTCAACGGTCGTGCTGATCGGGAGACCATTAGCTTCTGCGTTCAGCGTTGCTGCCGCACAGGCAAATTGATCAATGTCGGCGCAAAGCGCAGAGGCTGCACCGGCTTGCAGTGCTGCAAGACCAACCAGCCCCGACCCGGATCCAAAATCGAGCACCTGTTTGCCCGACACCGGAAGGGGGGTGTCGAGAAGGTAGCGCGCAAGTGCTTGACCACCTGCCCACGCAAAAGCCCAAAATGGTGCGGGTAAACCCGTCGCCTCAAGTTCCGCCTCGCCCATCTCCCAAAGTGCGTCACCTTCTGTTGCCAGATGCAACATAAGTTCTGGCACAAGTGGCGGCTCGTGAAGCGCAGTGTGTGACTTGATAAAGCCGATGGGATCGCTCTGCGCATCGCTGGCGATGTCAGTTAGCAGTTTCAAACCCTTCCGACACGATACCTGCGACACGGCGGCGGGTATTGTGGATCACCTCACCAGGCCTGTCCTGGTCGTCCGGCTTCGATGTCGCCATCTTGAGGACTTCGAGATACCCTCGTTTGGTTTCCATGCGGTCCCAATGGCCATTAGCGATCAAGAATTTCTGCGCTTTGGGAAGGTTGTAACAGGGGATCCACATCATCAGATGATGTTCCACATGATAGTTTACCCAATAGGGGCCAACGAATGCGCGCTCCAAGAGGCTAAGCTGCGTGGTGCGGGAGGACCGAAAGAGATCGTTCCCATCTGGAACCATTGCGTGTTCTGCAATGTTGCGAACACGCGTGATGACCTGATGCCAAGTCAGGAATGGCAGCAGCCACAATGCAAAGTAAAGATACCAGTGGCCTGTGGCAGCGATGCCTGCAAACAGAATGAAATGGGTGATTGTCGCGCGTCCGAGCTTCGACCAATAAATCCGCAACCGGTCACCAAACGGTGTGCCTGCGGGCCCAATTGCATTCTTGAACTGAGCTTTGCGCTGTTGGTACCCGGTCTGGCCCGAAAAATCCCGCCACATTTTCCGTCTAAAGCTTTTCTTCGTAATGGGGAAGGGGGCAGAGAGGATCAGGTCCGGGTCTTCTGGCTGCTGCGTATTATTGTGATGCTTGAGGTGATAGCGCCGATAAGCCCAGGTCTCTGCCAGCATGGGGTATCCGCAGAGCCACTGACCGATAAACTCATTCACCTTGGGCGACTTGCACAAAACGCCATGGGCCGCGTCATGCATCAAAACAGCAAGGCCCAGTTGACGCCCGCCGATAATGGCAACGGCGAGAATGAAGGTGAGCGGGTTTGGGAAATAGACAAACATCGCCATGGCCGCAAAGCAGATGCCCCAGGCATGTAAGGCGAGCCAGAGGCCGCGTAGGTCTGAGCGGTCGCGGACGATGGCAATCTGCTCGTCGGTAAGGAGGTCTTGTGCCTTGATCTTATTCATACCCGGCTCTCCGATGATTGATGTTTTGGTTGTTGTGAGACAGAGGCACCCAAAGCGCCGAAGCAAAACTGCACAATAGAGTTGAGAACATCCTCACTCCCCTGTGCATCTGTATCTGGTGCAAGGGGGCCTACCAGCGCTGTTGGGATGGCGCCCGCAATACAGGCCGCGACGAGCAGGGTGTCGCATGGGGGGATAACCCCCTCGGAAATGGCATCCTCAATAATGCGGGAAAAAATCGCTGCGTGGGTTTTGCGAAACCGGGTGCGTTCTTCCGCAAGCGCGACGTCGACAGGTTCAGCCAATAGGGCATAGGCCAATCGGCGGCTCTTGAGCGCACGTCCTGCAAACGTTCGCAGCACGATCTCAAACCGGGCAAGCGCTGGTTGGTCTGATGCAGCAATGCCCGCAAGAATGTTCATCTCGCGGGACGACACTTCCCGAAACACCTGGCGGCAGAGGTCGTCTTTTGAGGGGAAATACCGATAAAGCGTGCCGGTCGCGAGGCGGGCCCGTTTGGCAACAGCGGTGATCTGCGCTTTAGCAAATCCGCCTTCCGCAACCAACTCCCGTGCAGCTGCCAAAATCCGTCGCCGGTTTTCCTCTAGCCGCTGTGCGACACCTTCTGTTTGCCGATAAGCCAATGGTATGAAACCTAATTCAGTTTTCGAGTGTCTCGTTTGAAGCCGTATGAAAACAGATTCATTCCATCAAATCAAGCACCTCAACTGAAGAAATGAATAGTGTTTCAACTTTTGAGAAAATGAAACCCCAGGTCATAGAAATGAACCGGGGTTCGGTATTTGAGGTTTTCGGCTGAAAACTGCGGTTAGTGCGAAATGCCAGCCTGGGCAGATGAGCGTCCCGAAGAGCGCGCCGCTTCGTCACGCCAATAAGGCATGCCCGAGAAAAGGCTCGCTGCGATCGCTGCACCATGGAACCATTGCTTGAACATTGGTTCACTCCTTGATGGTTAACTGCACCTACGCGTCGGAATTGCCGTGAAGCACAGTTATGCTGCAGTGCATTATCTATGCTGCACTGCACCTTATTTCAAGGCAGGAGCGTGCGACATCTGCGCCCAGGGTTAACCAGGGTTAACAGGAGCTAGTGCAGTCCCGAACCCAATGTCCCGGCGAGAATGGCCGCGAACAGGATTACGCCAAAGTCTCTGTTTGATTTGAAAATCGCGAGGCAGCGAGCAGGGTCGTCAATCCTGGTCCGGGTTACCTGCCGCATCAGGTGCCAACCGCCAACGGCAAGGCCGAGGTAGAAAATCCAGCCAATGGCAGCAGCCATGCCCGCAAGCCCGAAGAACAGCAATGCGGCGCCATAGAAAATAATGAGCCATGTCCTGGTGGCATCACCAAAGCGCAGGGCAGTGGATTTGAGGCCCAGCAGTGCGTCATCTTCCTTGTCCTGGTGGGCGTAGATCGTGTCATAACCGAGCGTCCAGCAAATCCCCGTCACATACAACACCACCGGGGCGGCACTCAGTGAACCCGACACTGCGGCCCATCCCAGCAAGGCGCCCCAGTTGAAGGCAAGCCCCAGAAAGAGTTGTGGCCAGTAGGTGACGCGTTTCATGAACGGATAAACGGCCACGATAACGAGCGACGCGGCCCCGAGGGCGATGGCGAACAGGTTGAACTGCAGCAGCACAGCCAGACCCAAAAGGCATTGGAGGACGAGGAAGAGTTTCGCCTGAGCAACGGAGACCTGTCCGCTCGGGATCGGGCGCGACCGGGTCCGCGCCACCTGCGCGTCGAAGTCCCTGTCGACCAGGTCATTGAAGGTGCAGCCGGCGCCACGCATGGCAATCGCCCCGAGGCCGAAAAGAACGATCAGGACTGGATCGGGCCAGCCCGTCCCGTCGTGCAGGGCGATCATGGCAAGCGACCACCAACACGGCCACAACAGCAGCCAGGTGCCGATCGGCCGGTCCAGGCGGCCTAGCCTCAGGTAAGGCCTGGTCCACGCCGGCGCAAGGCTATCAACCCAGTTGCCCCGTGAGTCCGCCACTGGGGCGTCGACTGCGTTGATATTATCTGGTGCTCTCGGTTCACTCATGACAAAAGACTTAATCGCTTTCGAATCCGACTGCAATCGGCCTTGGTTTGCGCAAGTTCGAACAAACCTGTGGCAGTATGTTGTCATACGGTTCGCTCTGGATCACTTCAAGAGATTGTGCATGGGCAGGAACGATACCAGAACCGCCAGGGTCCCGAGACTCTTCGTTGAGCAGGCGCTGTCGGTGGATGCCTTGGTCTCATGCGATGCGAACCAGGCCAACTACCTGAAGAACGTCCTGCGGCTGAAACAGGGACAGGTTGTCTTGCTGTTCAACGGCCGTGACGGCGAATGGCGCGCCACCATTGAAAATGCAGCCAAGAAAACCTGCGAACTGAGATGCCTCGAACAAGTCCGGCCTCAGGGTCCGGACCCGCAACTGATCTACGTATTCGCACCGCTCAAACATGCCCGCCTCGATTACATGGTTCAGAAGGCAACCGAAATGGGGGCAGGGGTCCTCCAGCCTGTCCTGACACAGCGCACGTCCGTGGCCCGGATCAATCAGGAGCGCATGAAGGCCAATGCGATTGAGGCAGCCGAACAGTGTGAAATGGACACGGTGCCGGAAATCCGCCCGCCTGGAAAACTGGAGCGGGTGATTGAGGGCTGGCCCCAGGACAGGCCCCTCATATTTTGCGACGAGTCAGCGCCGCCAGGATCCCCGGTAGACCTGCTGAACGCGATTACCGGAGAACCCGGTGGTGTTCTGATCGGTCCCGAGGGTGGGTTTTCGCCAGAAGAACAACAGTTTCTCTCGTCAAAACCCTTTGTCGTTCCTATATCCCTTGGGCCCCGGATCATGCGGGCGGATACAGCAGCCGTTGCGGCACTCGCCATGGTGCAAGCAACACTTGGTGATTGGAACAGTTCGCGCTAGATAGGCTTCAGAAAATTGGCATTGTTTCCGTGCGGGTCACGGTTACAGTATTCAGCAAAGTGATTTGTCTCAAAACAGCGGGCAGGCGAAGCCCGGTTTGAAACATACAGAAACCACAGGGAGCGCCGAAAATGGCCACCGCTGTAATCGACCAGCAGACGTTGGAAAGCCGTGACGACCTTGTCGCCTTCCTGGAAGAAGGCTGCCGTCCGGCATCCGCCTTCAAGATCGGTACCGAGCACGAGAAATTTGGCTTCCACACCAAGGACTACACGCCGATACCTTATGAGGGTGACAGCGGCGTCAAGGCGATGCTCGAGGGCATGCGCGACAAGTTTGGCTGGGAACCGATTGAGGAAAAAGGCAACATTATTGCCCTGAGTCAGCCTGATGAACGTGGCGGTGGGTCGATCACTCTGGAGCCCGGCGGCCAATTCGAGCTTTCAGGCGCCCCCCTGGAGACATTGCATCAGACCTGTGACGAGGTGCACACCCATCTGGCTCAGGTCCGTGAGATTGGCGACGAGCTCGGCATCGGGTTTCTGGGCCTTGGGTTCTCTCCCAAATGGACCAGGGAAGAGACACCGATCATGCCCAAAGGCCGCTACAAGATCATGCGCGACTACATGGCCAAGATGGGCAACATGGGCCGGGACATGATGTTCAGGTCCTGTACCGTCCAGGTCAATCTGGATTTCTCCAGTGAAGCCGACATGGTGAAGAAGCTGAAGGTTTCTCTGGCGCTCCAGCCTGTAGTCACCGCCCTGTTCGCCAATTCGCCTTTTACAGAAGGCAAGCCCAACGGATTCTTGAGCTTGCGCAGCGAAGTCTGGAAAGATACCGATCCCGACCGGACCGGCATGCTGCCGTTCGCTTTCGAAGACGGCATGGGCTTTGAACGCTACGTCGATTACGCACTCGACGTGCCGATGTATTTTGTCTACCGAAACGGCACGTATAACGACGTGTCGGGGCAGTCGTTCCGCGATTTCATGAAAGGCGAATTGCCCGGTCTTCCCGGTGAATTACCGAACCGGCAAGACTGGTCGGATCACCTGACGACCCTTTTCCCCGAAGCCCGTGTCAAGCAGTTCCTCGAGATGCGCGGAGCCGACGGTGGCCCCTGGCGCAGGCTTTGTGCCCTGCCGGCAGTGTGGGTGGGTTTGCTCTATGACCAGGCCACGCTCGATGCTGCCTGGGACCTTGTCAAGGACTGGACCGAGCAGGAACGCCTTGATATGCGCAATGCGGTTCCGATCACGGCGCTGGCGACACCTTTCCGCTCGACCACGGTCGGCGCGCTGGGAGCACAGCTTCTGGAACTTGCGCGCGCCGGCCTCAAGGCGCGCAACTGCGTCGACCGGTTTGGCGACAATGAAGAGCATTTTCTCAACGCCGTCGAAGAAATCGTCGAAGAAGGTCGCACGCCTGCAGAACAGCTTCTCGATCTCTACGAGAACAAGTGGCAGGGCGATATTGACCGGGTCTTCACCGACTGTGCTTATTGATTGCGTCTGTTGTCGAACACAACTCCTACCGACGTCCGGAGGACTTGCCCATGAATGAGCTGCGCCTGGAAGACTGCACCAACAAAACCTGTCCCTGGTCCGGTAAGCCGGTGAGTGCCGACTCCCTGACACTTTACCAGGATCGCGTGGTTGGCTTCTGCAACCCCGGCTGCCGTGACAAATTCGAAAAGGCCTTGGGCCACTTCGAGCAACCGGGAAAATAGGCAACGTCAGTTCCATTGGCTGAATCCCCTGACCGCCCAGCGGGAAGGAAACCATGAAAACCACATACATTGGTTGTGCCAGCGGGTTTGCCGGCGACCGGTTCGATGCGTCCGGTCCGGTGGTTGAGCATCTGGCACGCCTGAATGGGCCGCGCTATCTGATCTTCGAGGTGCTTGCAGAACGTACCCTTGCCCTGGCGCAACGCTTGCGGGGCACGGATCCTGACGGTGGTTACTCGCCTTACCTCGACCATTACATCCGGCCGGTTCTTGCCCGCGCACTTGCCAGCAATGTTTGCATCGTGTCCAACATGGGCGCGGCCAACCCGCTTGGTGCGGCGGCGCGCATCCACGGCATTGCCAGAGAACTGGGCATCCGGCCATTGCGCATCGCGGTCGTGACCGGCGACGACCTGACGGCAATCATGAGTCCTGCCGAGATTGCGTCTTACCCCACCATGGAAGGCATCAGTCTGGGCGATCGTCCGGTTCTCGCAGCCAACGCCTACCTTGGCGCCCGCCCCATAGCTCGGGCTCTCGAAAAAGATCCCGACATTGTTCTCGTGGGGCGCACCACCGATAGCGCCCTGGCCCTTGGTCCCCTGATCCACGAGTTCGGCTGGTCGGAACGCGATTTTGAACGCCTCGCGTGCGGTACCATCTGCGGTCACCTGCTCGAGTGCGGGGCACAGGTGACCGGCGCCTACTTTGCCGATCCGGGCTTCAAGGACGTACCTGACCTGGCAAATGTCGGGTTTCCGGTCGCCGAAGTGAAAGCGGACGGCAAGATACTTATGACCAAGCCACCCGGCACGGGCGGCCTGGTCTCAACGGCAACTGTAACCGAGCAACTGCTCTACGAGATGCATGATCCAGGCGCCTACATCGTGCCTGACGTGATTGCCGACATTACATCCGCCACGTTGAAACAATCGGCAAAGGATCAAGTGGCCGTGGAGGGCATCCGAGGGACGGCCGGACCAGACGATCTCAAGGCCACCGTGTGTTTCGACAATGGCTGGCTTGGTGAGGCGGAAATGAGTTATGCCGGCCCCAATGCACTGGCGCGCGCACAACTCGCCGCCGATATTGTCAGGGAACGACTGGAACAGGCTGGTTCTTCTGCACCTTTACGTTGTGAAGTCCTTGGTACTGGAGCCGTGCATCACGCAGGCAATGTTGGTCGACATCTGCACAATTCAAACGCTGCAGACGCGGAATATCGTGCCCGGATTGCCCTGCTGGCCCCTGACCAGGCCGCCGCCCAACAGGCTGTAGATGAAATGCTGAGCCTTTACTGCTGCGGGCCTGCCGGTGGCGGCGGTTACCGTTGCCATGTGACGCCGCAACTGGCGACAGCGTCGATCCTGGTCCCGAGAGATCGGGTGGAGCCTTTCGTCCGTGTGGAAGAGGTGGTCGCATGAGCACCGCAACCGTTTCCCTCCATGCTGTTGCCCATGGCCGCGCAGGTGACAAAGGCAATGTGTCGAATATCAGCGTCATCGCATACAAACCGCAAGCCTGGCCGTTTCTTCTCGAGCAGGTGTCGGAGCAGTACGTGCTCGATGTCTTCCGGCATCTTGGGGCGACGGCCGTGCAGCGTTATGCGCTGCCAAATCTTCGCGCGTTGAATTTCGTCGTGTTCGATGCCCTGCAGGGTGGTGTCAATTCGTCGCTCGGTCTCGACCGGCATGGCAAGACGCTGTCATTTCTGTTGCTGGGAGCAATCGACGTAACCGTACCGATCGATTGCCTGCCTTCGAACTCTCCATATTTGGCTGCTTCAAACGAAGAAAGGTTGTTGCCGTAGCTTCTGGAGAATGACCCGTCGTCATACGGACAATAGGCAGGAATTTTATACTTGTCTGAGAATTTGTGGCACCATTCCAAGCAAGTTCAAGATTCGTGGGAGAGAGGCTGGTCAATGTTGCATGTAATTCGCTCCATTTTTTTGCTGGGTCTTGTTGTCTTCACGCTGCCGGCAATCGCGGCGACCGAGAAAAGGGTCGCGCTCGTCTTTGGCAATGGCGGTTACGCCCAAACCCGGCCTTTGCTGAATCCCACACGTGACGCCAAGGCGATGTCGGAAAAACTGAAGACTCTTGGGTTCCAGGTTGAGCATCACAACGACCGCACCAAGACAGAGATGGAGCGCGTCTTCCGTGACTTCGTGACCGAGGCCACCGGCGCCGACATTGCACTTGTCTTTTATGCAGGTCACGGCATTCAGGTAAACGGCAAGAACTATGTCATTCCCGTTGACGCCAGGCTTCGCGATGTTTCGGATGTTTCGTTCGAGTTGATTGAAATTGATGCCCTGGTATCGGCTATTGAAAAACGTGCCAAACGCACACTGGTGTTTCTTGATGCCTGCCGCGACAATCCGTTTATCGACTCCATGCACGGATACACACGCAGCGTTGGCAGTCGGGGACTGGCGGAAACCGAAGCGTCTCTCGGCACGTTGGTGGCCTATGCCGCACAGCCGGGGTCCGTCGCATCGGATGGGGCCGGACACCACTCTCCATTTACCGCCGCTTTGCTGAAGAACCTGGGGCGGCCCGGTGACAGTATTTCCCAGTCCCTGACCCGTGTCCGGCGCGCCGTTTACGACGCAACCAAGGGCAATCAGATCCCCCAGGATTTCAACTCTCTGCTGGACGAGATCTATCTCACCCCGGCCAGTTCGGAAAGCGAGAAGGAAGCAACACTGCGCGCGCAGATTGCGGCAGCTCAGGCGAAGATAAACCAGCTCAAGAACAATACGGAAAAAAGGGTAGTGGCACTGACACCGAGCAAGACCGAGCCGGTAAAACCGAAATGGAAAGCGGGACAGAGGTTCCGTGACTGCAAGGGTTGTCCCGAGATGGTGGTCATTCCTCCGGGAAAGTTCCTGATCGGCAGCCCCGACAATGAAGACAAACGCCTGCCCAGCGAAGGTCCGCAGAAGCTCATCGAATTCACAAGACCGTTTGCCATGGGCCGGTTCGAAGTGACGGTCAAGGAGTTCCAGAAATACTTCAAGGACGTCGGATTGACCCGCAAGAACATCCCGAACAAATACTGCTGGGAGTGGCTTGACGATCAGCAGCACGGTCGAGACAACAAAAACCTGGATTGGTTGAAACCCGGTTACCGCCAGAAGTCAAACTATCCGGTCACTTGTGTTTCCTGGCTTGAGGCCAAGAGTTTCATCGGCTGGCTGAGCAGGCATACCGGCGAACGCTACCGGCTGCCCTCTGAGAGTGAGTGGGAATACGCCGCCCGCGCCGGCACCAAAACCATGTTTCACTATGGCAATCGGATCTCGACGAAGCTGGCAAACTTCTCCAGTTGGCATGAAGAACCTTTCAGCGGCGCGCGCAAGGAAAGTTACTGGCTCAACCGGCCGGCAAAGGTAAAGAGGTTCAAGCCCAACAAGTTCGGCCTTTACCAGATGCACGGCAACGCCTGGGAGATGGTCGAGGACTGCTTCAATTTCGGTTACCGTTTGTTGCCGCCAGACGGCCAACCCTATCTGCGCGACGATTGTCCCAAGAGAATTCGAAAGGGCGGTTCCTGGTTGGAACTTCCCTGGGATCTGCGTTCAGCAAGGCGCGACCCGATTGAAGATCACTGGCGCGAACAGCATGTGGGTTTTCGTGTCGTTCGTGAATTGCCGTGATGGTTTTTCGATGATTGATTTTGTTCCTAAACGATCCAGGTGCGTCAGATCGCTGGCAGGGGTTTTATTTGCTGCCGCGGCATTTTGTTGTTTTCAGGCGGGTCACGCGGAAGCTGCCAAACGGGTTGCCTTCGTGTTGGGAAATGGATCCTACGCGCAAGCTAAGTCTCTGCAAAAACCGGCGAGCGACGCAAAGGCACTGGCCGGGAAATTCAAGGAACTGGGATTCGAGGTAACCCAGTCCGTCGATCGGTCGAAGATTGAAATGGAGGCTGCTCTCAAAGCCTTCGTCCAAACCGCCCAGGGCGCAGAAGTGGCCGTGTTTGCTTACACGGGCTATGCCATACAGATCCGGGGCAAGAACCATCTGATTCCGATCGATGCCAAACTCCGGGACGTAGAGGACGCCGCTTTTGAACTCGTCGAACTGGATCAGATCGTCTCCCCTTTGCAGGAGAAGGCTGATGTAACCCTGGTTTTCGTCGATGCGAGTCGCGAAAATCCGTTTAACGACAACATGCGTGGAATGAACCGGACTGTGGGCGGCAGGGGCCTGGCCCGGGTCAAGTCGAGGAACGTGGGGACATTGCTGTCTTTCTCCACGGAACCTGGCGCGGTCACGATACCAGGCGAAGGTACTCATTCGCCCTATGTCAGTTCCCTGATTGAGCACCTGGATACCCCAGGCGCCAGTATCAGCCAGATCATGACGCGGGTTCGCCGTACGGTTTTCGACAAAACCTCCGGCAATCAGGTGCCGCGCGATTACAACTCGCTGCTTGATGAGTTTTATCTGACACCACTTGCCCCTGTGTCTGTGGACGCTGGTGGCGAGCAAGGTACCAGCAAGCTTGAACAGGAACTGGCTGCCCTCCAGGCGGAGGTCGCCCGGCTGCAACAGGGCGGTACGGCCGATAACAATTCCGGTCAACCCGGCTCAAAAAACACAACGCTGACGGTCGGCGAAGTCTTCCGGGACTGCGAACATTGCCCACAGCTCGTCGTCGTGCCTTCCGGATCGTTTGTTATCGGCAGCCCCAACAGGGAAGACAAGAGAAGGAAACATGAGGGCCCGCAGAAAACCGTAAGATTCGCAAAACCGTTTACGGTCGGTCAGTTCGAAGTGACGTACGGCGAATACAAGAAGTACGTCAGGGAAACCGGCCTGGAGCCGGCCCGGCGGTGCTGGCAACAACCGGGATTCGTGCAGACGGACGACAAACCGGCCATTTGCATCAACTGGATGGAAGCCAAGGCCTATGTGGACTGGCTGGCAAAAACGACCGGTAAACCCTACCGCCTGCTGTCGGAAGCCGAATGGGAATATGCCGCCCGGGCCGGGTCCCGTTCGATGTTCTCATTTGGATCGAAGATCAATTCCCGATTGGCCAACTTTTACACTTGGTTCGAAGTCAAGTTCACTGGCGCGAAAGCGGTTGCGGAAGTGGTCTATGCCGGAACCGCGCCGGTTGACGCCCTGAAGCCCAATGCGTTCGGCTTGTATCACGTTCACGGCAATGCATCGGAATGGGTGCAGGACTGTTATGAAAACAGTTACAAACTGTTACCGGAATCCGGAAAGGCCTATGAAAGCCAACCCTGTACCTTGAAGGTACGCCGGGGCGGAGGTTGGCAGGACAATCCGTGGAAACTGCGATCCGCCTACCGCGAGACATTTGGCAAGTGGGACGCAACCAAGCAATCGGGTTTCCGTGTTGCCCGTGACTTGAAGGAAAATGAAACGGTTGTTGCCCGGCTCACCGGCCGTGCCCTGGCACGGGCCCTGCAACAGGAACTCAAACGTGTCGGATGCTTGAGCGGCGCGGTAGATGGTCTTTGGGGGGCAGGCAGCAGACGAGCGCTTGCGAAGTTCAATCAGAGTGCCCGTGCAAACACTCAAACCGGCGAGCCATCGCAAAACGCTCTGAGTGTCGTCACACGATCGGCCGGTCGGGTGTGTCTGCAGTGAGTTCCGGATTTCTGGAATGTCGGCTGGATGTCGCTAATGCATTTATCGGGAACAAAACACCGGAGACGCCTCGCAGCGTAACTGAAGACGAGACGCTGATGCCAAGGGCGGGGGTATCACTTTCCAAACAGCAGCTGATCAAGCCCCCGCACCACACCGGTGACCGAACCTATGCGCCGGGCAGCAATCAGTGTGCCGTACACATAAGGGTCGGCGCTCTGCCCGGCCTCATGCACGATTTCCAGGCGTTCGCCGGCAAGTCCAAAAAGGGCGGCACACCTCAGGGTGAAGCCGGACATGCGCAGGCTATGCACCTGCACACCGTTGATCGATGCGCCGCGCGTCTCTGCCGGTCCGTAGAGCGTGTCGAGTTCCCGTTTCCGTTCCGGCTGCCGCACATCGCCCAACCGTTCCGCCAGTTCACGGGCGGTACCTGAGGGCACATCTTCCTTGTCCGCCCAGGAATGGTCGATCACTTCGAACTCAGGAATGTGTTCCGCCGCAATTAGTGACAGATGCTGCATCAGGGCAGCCGTCAGGCTGAAGTTCCCGGAAATGACGCCGACACCCCTGGCCGTTGCCATCTTGTCGATGTCGTCGAAGTCCGGTGCTGTCAACCCGGAGGTGCCGAGCACCACCGGGACCCCCCGGGAGATACTTTCAAGCGTTAGTGCCTTGGTCGATGCTGTCGATGTGTAATCGATGACCACGTCTACCGGTTGCACAAGTGCTGCATTCAGACTGTCTGAAACGTCGACACCGGTCGGTGCAAGGCCGAGTTCCGTGCCGATGTCGCGTCCGGCCGACTCTCGGGCAACCGCGCCCACGAGTTCCATGTCGTCAGCGGCCAGCACACCGCGTGTAACAGCCGAACCTGTCCAGCCGGTCGCACCGGCAACGACAATCCTCAAAGACATGTTCGCGACGACCGGGCGTCCATTTCCAGCATCAGCGCATCATACGTCCGGCGATCTTAAGCAGATCGTCGGCCACGCTGCCGTCGCCGTCGGCGTCAAGAATGGAACCCAGAATATCACCGGCACCACCCGACGGCTGCCGGCCACTGGAACTGCCACCGCCCAGAACGCTTCCCAGAACACCGCCAATGACGGAATCAAGTCCACCGCTCTGATAGCCGCCGCCACTGCGTTTTCCCCCACCCATGAGGCCGCCTAGCGCCTGCTGCATGGACGGTTCGCGGGTTTGCTTGGATATCGCGCCCATGACCATGCTTGCGATAACGGGCAGCATTTGTTTCAGAATCGTGGAACCGACTCCGGTGTTCGCGGATGCCCGGTCGGCAACCGCGCGGCTGACGTCCTTGCTGCCGAGGATATGGCCAAGAATGCCGTTGCCTTCCAGTGCTGCCTGAGGTTGGGCGCACGCGTCAGGGTTGTCGTAGTAAGATTCGTGATTGCCCTTCTGTAGGGCACCGAGCAGACCTGCCAGCCCGTCTTCTGATGCGGTGTTCTGCTTCAACCCGCTTGAGAGTGCCGGCAGCATCTGGCGGACTGCGTCCTGGGTTTGCTGTTCGCTCAGGCCAAATTGCTGGCCGAGATTGCCCATGGCGTTGCCGCCCTGCGCCTGCATCAACATTTCAAGCATATTCATGAGTAACTGTCCTGTGGTCGAGTGAGCCTTGCCCCTGCTTTCCAGTCAATATAGGGCATATGAAGTGACTTTTACATCTCTGTCGCCGGCAAAATCATAGGAAGCGGCGGACTTAAACATCGAAGCCGCGATGTGTCGTGTGCGGCCACAGGGGAATGCGAGGCGTAAAGCGCGTGTCTCCGACACCGCCGCCCGAATTACCGTTCATGTGCTCGATCAGTTGAAATGCAACGACGGCCGCGGCGATGCCAAAAATAACCGCGCCGACCGCTTGTCCGATGATGACCCCGCCTGCACCGTACCAGAGTCCGCCGAGATAGACGAAGGGAATGGTACCCAATGTGGCCTTGCTCCAGTTGAAAATCGTCGAGTAGTGGGGTTTACCGAGATTGTTGAACACCGCGTTGGCGATGAACAGGCCACCATTGAACAGAAAACTCAAGGCAATCCAGGTGCAAAACAGGAAGATGAGATCGCTCGCCTCCTCGCCTGCTGAAAAGAACGAAGCGATCTCCTCCTGCAGAAGGAACAGGATGGTCGATGTCGCGCAGACGTAGATCAGCGCGAAGATCAGGGCATCGGAAAATCCCGAACGGACCCGATCGATACGGCGGGCACCGAAGTTTTGTCCAACGATCGGACCAATGGCACCGGAGAGGGAAAATATTGCGCCGAAGGCCACCGGGACAACCCGTCCGATGATTGCCATGCCGGCCACCGCCCCGTCGCCGAACGGTGCGATGCTGACCGTGACATAGGCGTTGCCCACGGGGGTTGCGATGTTTGTCAGCATGGCAGGGATGGCAATCGCAGCGATCGGGCTGAAATCGCTTGCGCATTGGCGCACGCTGATTGGAGCCAGCAGGTCATGAACCCGCAACACGCCGTTGAGGCCAACCAGGAACACGGCGATTCTTGCCGCAACCGACGCCCATGCTGCTCCTTCGATACCCATGCCCAGCGAAAAGATGAAGATCGGGTCGAGCACTGCATTGACGATGCCGCCTGACAACGTGACATACATGGCGCGCTTGGCATCACCGTCGGCCCGCAAGACCGTGCTGCAGATCATGCCGGCGCCCAGCAGTGGCATGGTCGGCACGATGATCCGCAGATAGGAGAGCGCCAGCTCATGAGTGCGTCCGTCGGCGCCCAGCGCGGACAACAGAACCGGACAGCCAGCCCAGATCACTGTCGCCAGCACAATCGTCGCCGCCACCGCGAACACAAGCGAACTGGTCGAAAGTTTGCGGGCAGCCAGGCGTTCTCCAGCACCGATCGACCGGGCGACCAGAGCACCCGCGGCGATCGCCAACCCGATACAAATGGATGTGGTGAAGAATAGGATCGTTCCCGCATAACCAATCGCTGCGGCCAAGTGCTCTTCGCCCAGGAGGCTCAGGAAGTACATGTCGGCAAAATCGACCAGGAACAGCGTCATCAGGCCGACCGACGACAGCGACGTCATGACCACAACATGCCTCATGGTCGAACCTGTCACGAACTTGGCCTCAGGCTTTTGCGGGGAAGGTTCAGGAGACGGCATTCGGTCCGAAGAATTTTTGCGTGGTGTGGGGAGGGGTCTTGTAACCCGTTTCGCGAGATAGCGACAGAGAGATGCGCCGAACGTCCCGGCGGACGAAGTCTCAGTTCAAAAATTCGGAGAGCCGTGAGAAGCAGTCTGCCGGCGCGCGCCGGGACTAAGTAGCTCTGTCCGCCTTAAGTGCCTGCACAGATTGTCTTGATCGCGGAGGTCTCCCCTTCGCGTTCAATTTGCGCAAGCAGTTCGGCTTCGCTCCTGGCCAGAACCCAACGATCGGTGATGACGGTTCTATCGTTCTGAAAGTCCGCGGCAATCCGGTTTCGCAGATCCACCATGCCGTCGCAATCAGACGACCCTGAAAAAAGATCAACGGTGTGTAGGAATTTTTGCGCCAGGAATGCCGCAGCACCCGTGGCGGCCACCGCACCGGCGGCGGCGATGACGAAGCGTCGTTTCATGATGCACTGTTCGCCTGTGAACCTATTTTGACAAACCTACCAGATATCGGGCCTGTCTGTCAGCAAGTGCCAGCAGATTGAGGGTTGGATTGACGTAGTCGCCGTTGGGAAATACGGAACTGCCGGCTATGTGCAGGTTGTTCATGCCATGCACGCGGCAGTTGGTGTCGACCACACCGGTGCGGTCGTCGAGAGACATGGCTGTCGTGCCCATGTGATGATGTTGAACCATCGGTTTCGCGTTTACAGCGAAGTCATCGAAAGTGTCGTACATATGTCGAATACGCACGGCTTCGGTCTGGGACAGCAGGCTTGCGAAGATATTGATCGATTTCCAGTAGGTGTGCAGTTCGTCTTCACCCAACGTCCAGTGCATGCGTGCCAGTGGTTGGCCGTGCCTGTCGTTCTTCGTCGACAAGGCGATGAAACTGTCGTCGCGGGGAAGTTGCTCCACCTGGATCTCCGGTCGACTAATTCGGTATTTCCTCTCTGCGCCATGGAGCGTTCGGTCGAGTTTGCGCACGGTGTCGTCCATTGAGACTTGGTCGCTGGCATGGCCCCAGAAGAAAACTGCAAATCTTGGAATCTTCAGGTGTTCGAACAACTTTTCTTCCAGGCTGTAGCCGTACCAGCCGACCATGTCACCAGGAATAGGATGCCATTTCGTATCGGCCAGTGGAAAGGTCTTGTCGATGTAAACTTCGAGCGCAGTGTATTTGGGGTGCTCCATGAATGTTCTTCCGGTACGGCTGTGGCGCCCGGTCAGAGGGTTCCCGGCAGGCAACTTTCGTCCGGCGCTCAACATGAGACGGGCGTTTTCGATGCCGCCGGTGGCAAGAATGACATGGCCAACCGGTTGGTGCCCGCCATCGCCATGGTGTGTGTTGACGACATGCAACGAGGCAACGTTTTTGCCCGACTCGTCGAGCGTCAGATCAATAACCCGATGCGCCGAAAGAATGTCGACCGAACTACTGGTCTTCACCCAGGAAAGAAGTTCCTTGCCGAGACGCCGCACGGGTCGTCCCGTTATGAATTGATGTGCAACCAAACCGGCGGTCGGCCCGGGCAAAATTCCTTTTCGCTTCTCTACGTAGATCGGTTCTGAGGCATTGGTATCGTGACCAAGCCAGTGGCTTGCGGCATCAAGGTGTTGCGCAAATTCCTGATAGGAAATCGGCCACCCACGGCATTGCAGGAAGGAACGGTCCTGAAAAACAGTGGGCGCCAGAGGCCGCGACATGCCTGCCCAATGACCAGACGTGCCACCAAATGAGGCCAGCCGTTCGCCCAGGGGGAGATAATCAATGCCCGTCGCGTCAATCTCGTAATAGCCCGTGCCTTGGTTCAGCGAGTCCTCAAGAGGACCTTGCTCGATAATGAGCACACGAAAACCCGACCGCTCCAGGGACACCGCCAGATAAAGCCCTGCATGCCCCGACCCGACAATCGTGAAGTCATACGCCGCTGCGGGAACATCGTTGATGGAGGGAATAATCATGAATCGTGACCACGGCGAGGGAGAGGGACGTCAAACTCTGTGTTCCGCAAACCATACTGTAGGTGGTCAGATCTGGAGAAGAACAACGCCCTATGTTGCCGTGCCCCCTACTGTCAGGCCGTCGAGGCGGATCGTCGGTTGACCGACGCCGACCGGCACACTCTGCCCGGCCTTGCCACAGGTACCAACACCGGTATCGAGGGCCATGTCATTGCCGATCATCGAAACACGCGTCAGGGCGTCTGGTCCGTTGCCGATCAGCGTTGCACCTTTGACCGGCGCCCCTGGCTTGCCGTTTTCAATCAGATAGGCTTCCGTGCATGAGAACACGAATTTGCCGCTTGTAATGTCAACTTGTCCGCCGCCGAAAGAGACCGCGTAAAGCCCCTTGTCGACTGAAGCCATGATCTCTTCAGGGTCGCGGTCGCCATTGAGCATGTAGGTATTGGTCATGCGCGGCATTGGCATATGGGCGTATGACTGCCGCCGCCCGTTGCCTGTCACATCGACGCCCATAAGCCGCGCATTCTGACGGTCCTGCATGAAGCCGACCAAAATACCGTCCTCAATCAACGTCGTGCAGGAGGTGGGAGTGCCTTCGTCATCGATGGACAGTGATCCCCGCCGGCTGTCGAGTGTTCCGTCATCAACGACCGTTACACCGGGAGAGGCGATGCGTTCACCGAGCAGGCCCGCAAAGGCACTGGTTTTCTTGCGGTTGAAATCTCCTTCAAGACCATGGCCAATCGCTTCATGAAGCAGAATGCCGGGCCAGCCAGCTCCCAGAACCACGTCCATCTCGCCAGCGGGCGCCGGTACGGAGTCCAGATTGACCGTCGCCTGGCGAAGGGCTTCGTCCACCTCCGCCTGCCAGTTGTCTTCCTCAAACATGAGCGTGTAACCGGTGCGGCCGCCTGTGCCATGGGACCCGCTTTCCTGCCGGTCGCCTTGCGCCAGGACGATTGAAACATTCATGCGTACAAGCGGGCGGATATCCTGACGGGTAAAGCCGTCTGCCCGAATAAGCTCGATAACCTGCCACTCGCCCGAGAGCGATGCAGACACCTGGCGGACCCGGTCATCGCGGCCGCGGGCATAGGCATCGATTTTTTTCAAAAGTTCGACTTTCTGGTCGAAATTGTGTTCGGCCAGCGGGTTGTCAGCGGCATAGAGGGATCTGTTGGATCGCACCGGAGCATCCGACAGCACGCCGGAATGGCCATGTTTGACCGCAGCAACCGCGTCAGCCGCCCTCTTCAGAGCCGCCTGATCCAGTTCAGACGAATGGGCGTAGCCTGTGGCCTCGTCGGCAACGGCACGCAGGCCGAAGCCCTGCATGGTGTCGTAGTTTGCAGATTTCAGTTGGCCGTCGTCAAACGTCAGTCCTTCGCTTAAGCGATACTCCAGAAACAGCTCGCCATCGTCACATCCCGCCAGCGTGTTACGCAGCAAGCCTTCCGCACTGCTGCGGTCAAGGCCATTGCGATCAAAGAAAAACTCGATTGATGTCTCGGTCATTGCCGCAGGGTACTCCGGATCAAACGTAGTAGGAGCGCTATAAGTATGGAGTTAGCGGGACTTTGGCAAATCGAAAGGTGTCATGACGCCAAATCAGAGCATCGGCTTTCCGACCGAGGATCTTGGACTTGACCAGGATCCGATTGCAGGATTCCAGAGCGGGATGCGCAGGGAGAATCGTCCACGCATTTTCTCATCCCGCTCTCGTCAATTTGTCAACTACCGAGGCTGCCATAGGCTTTCGAGAAGCCTTTCAACGACAAGGCCAAACCAATACCTTGCGCCTGATTACGATAGATAATCATATTTGCCTTCGAGCCTTTTTGCATCGCTGTCAATGCCTTGGGAGTGATCGGTACAACCGTGAGGCAACCGACCGACGGGCAGCTGATGAATGGAAAGCGGCCAAAAGGTTTGCCGTCAATTTCAATGGCTATTCCATTAGGCAGGAAAACGCCAAGGGGCGCCACCACTTGCATCTGGACGACGTCTTTCTTCTTTTCGGCATCTTTGCCACGGAAGATGGCGACCTTAATGCCGACGTTCTTGTTGGTTTTGTCGACCGACAACTGAACCATCCCGCACTGCTCTACTTCGCGGAACGTAACCTCGCCGCCTTCCTGCGCAGGTTTCACTGGAATTTTTGCCTTGTCGCACTGGATCTGCCAGTCGCCATGCGTCGCTTTGACAACGGGTTTGGCTTTTGCCGCTTTCTGGGCATGGCTAACGGACGGGACGCCAAACACAAATACTGCGGTTGCGGCAACTGCCAGCCACACTGGTTTCATTCTTAACAAAATTTCACCCTCTCTCCCTGTTTGCACTTCCCGCTCAATGTCGGTCTGACGGGTGTACACTTATTGGCACGCCTTGTACTCCCCGACGGGCCGCTGCGTCAAAGGGCAATCCTCGATTGCATCCCCTAGACACTTGGGAGAACGCTGGGACAATTCAAGCTGCACGTCCGAAACTCTTTTACACACCATAGCATTTGTTGTCTTCCAAAGCCCTCAGAAATGGTAAAGCGCTTGCCGCGACTCGCTCTGTCGTACACAGGGCAGGTCAGTAACGATTCACGGATCTTGTTCAAACCAGCTTCCGATTGTGTCAATTGGTCGCAAGGCTTTGTGGATATTGTATTTTTTGCCGTCAGCGCATCATTTCAGAACGCTTTGCGGAGCGTTTGCCTGTCTGGGTAAATGTCCGACAAATAAGGCAAAAATACGATCCGTGTAGGCATCCTGGCCTTTGAATGGTGCCAACTGCTCGGGTTGGGTATGGCGTCGCTTCCCTATTGCGTAGGAATGACGCACACGTTGATCGTTGCGAGGCGAAGCGGTTTGTGGTTCTTGAGGTTCGCAGAGATGTTCTGTCAGAATATGATGCGGGTCACGACCAGTTCACTGACACATTTTGTACGACGACGCGAACAGCAACGAAATTGAGTTCAAAGGAGCTGGTTCAACCATGCGCTTTGCAAAGAATTTATTTGGTCAACATTTTGTGACAAAGGCGGTCATGATGTTGATGGCGGCTTTGGGTGCAACCTCGGCGACTGCCGCGGAAGGTGAGCCTGTACCCTGGCAAATGGGATTCCAGGACGCTGCAACACCGTTGATGGAAAAAATAATCTCATTTGACAATATGCTGCTCTGGATCATTACCGTCATATCGGTGTTCGTCCTGGCGCTGTTGCTCTATTGCATGGTTCGTTTCAATTCGAAGGCAAATCCTGTTCCCTCGAAGACCACGCACAACACACTGATTGAAGTCGCCTGGACAGTCCTTCCGATCCTGGTCCTGCTGGTAATCGCCATTCCCTCTTTCCGAATCCTCTATTTTGACAGGACGTTTCCCAAGATCGATATGACGATCAAGGCCACCGGTAACCAGTGGAACTGGACATATGCCTACCCGGACCATGATCAGATCGAATTTGATTCCATTATGCTCCAGGACGATGAGCTCAAAGAGGGGCAGCCAAGACTGCTTTCTGTCGACAATCAGGTGGTTGTTCCCGTGAACAAGAACATTCGCGTAATTGTTACAGCCAGCGACGTCATTCATAACTGGGCAATCCCGGCGTTCGGAATCAAAATGGACGCGGTGCCAGGTCGATTGAACGAGATATGGTTCAGGGCGACGAAAACCGGCACATTCTACGGACAATGCTCCGAATTGTGCGGCAAGGACCATTCGTTCATGCCGATCGCGGTCCGTGTCGTGTCCGACTCGGATTTCGCGGCATGGGTCGTAAAAGCCAAAGAAGAATTCGCCGCGGCGCCGGCTGGGACAAAAGTTGCGAAGCTTGTCTCAGACGCAAAGCAGCCGCGTTAAAAGTTCGAGAAGGGAAACCGAAAGTATGGCATCCGAAGCAGCACACGCCGATCACGACCATCATCCGACTGGTTGGCGGCGGTACGTTTACTCGACCAACCACAAAGACATCGGCACGATGTACCTGATCTTTGCAATCATTGCGGGGATTATCGGCGGCATCATGTCGATCATCATGCGGATTGAGTTGCAGTCGCCGGGAGCTGGTATTCTGGGCGGCGACGGTCATCTGTTCAACGTGCTTGTGACCGGCCATGGCCTGATCATGGTGTTCTTTCTTGTCATGCCGGCGATGATCGGTGGTTTCGGCAATTGGTTCGTGCCGCTGATGATCGGCGCGCCCGATATGGCGTTTCCCCGCATGAACAACATTTCGTTCTGGCTGCTACCCCCGTCCTTTGCCCTGCTGCTGATTTCGATCTTCGTCGAAGGGCCCGCAGGCAATACAGGTGTCGGCGGCGGCTGGACTATATATCCGCCGTTATCGACCAGTGCACAGCCGGGACCGGCGATGGATTTTGCAATCCTGTCGCTTCATCTGGCCGGGGCGTCATCGATTCTCGGGGCGGTCAATTTCATCACGACGATCTTCAACATGCGTGCACCAGGCATGACACTGCACAAGATGCCTCTGTTCGTGTGGTCGATTCTGGTGACCGTGTTTCTGCTTCTGCTGTCCCTGCCGGTTCTGGCGGGCGCCATCACCATGCTTCTGACCGACCGTAATTTTGGCACCACGTTCTTTACACCTGAAGGCGGCGGTGACCCGATTCTTTACCAGCACCTTTTCTGGTTCTTCGGTCATCCTGAAGTGTACATTCTGATTCTCCCCGGCTTCGGCATGATCAGCCAGATCATCTCGACATTTTCAAAGAAGCCGGTGTTCGGCTACCTGGGGATGGCATACGCTATGGTGGCGATCGGGTTTGTCGGGTTTATCGTGTGGGCTCACCACATGTATGCTGTCGGACTCGATGTCGACACGCAGGCCTACTTCGTCTTTGCAACCATGGTTATTGCAGTGCCGACCGGCGTCAAGATCTTCTCGTGGATCGCGACGATGTGGGGCGGCTCGATCGATTTCAAGACGCCGATGCTCTGGGCTGTCGGCTTCATCTTCCTGTTTACCGTTGGTGGTGTGACTGGTGTCGTGCTTGCGAATGCGGGTGTCGACCGGGCCTATCACGACACCTACTATGTCGTGGCTCACTTCCATTACGTGCTGTCGCTGGGTGCGGTATTCGCGATCTTTGCGGGTTGGTACTACTGGTTCGGCAAGATGACCGGCTATACTTATGACGAGACCATCGGCAAGATACATTTCTGGGTGACGTTTGTTGGCGTCAACCTGATCTTCTTCCCGCAGCACTTCCTGGGCCGCGCCGGAATGCCACGTCGTTACTCGGATTATCCGGATGCCTATGCCGACTGGAACTTTATCTCGTCGATTGGTTCCTACATTTCCGGCTTCGCGTTCCTGATTTTCCTTTACGGCATGTTCAAGGCATTTTCACGCAAGGAAAAGGCTGCGGACAACTATTGGGGCGAAGGCGCTACCACGCTGGAGTGGACGTTGTCCTCACCACCGCCTTTCCACCAGTTCAACACATTGCCGCGTATCAAGTAGAAACCGACGGACGCTTCTTTCGTGAGAGGCGTCCGGTCATCCTGACGGTCTTCGGGGCTTGAGGGAAATAGATGGACGATCAATGACGGATATCGGATTGAATATCGGTGCGAAAGACGCGTCCCAGCCTGTCGGCGGCATGGGGACCGTTGGAGACTATTTCGCGCTGCTCAAACCCCGGGTCATGTCACTGGTCATCTTTACGGCGCTTGTCGGGATGGTTGTCGCCCCCGGCGATATTCATCCTGTCATCGCTCTGACGGCCCTGCTTGCGATTGCTGTCGGTGCCGGCGCATCCGGTGCGCTCAACATGTGGTACGACGCTGACATCGACGCGAAGATGCAGCGCACGGCGAAACGCCCGATTCCGACCGGACGCATCACACCGGACGAAGCCTTGGCCTTCGGGGTCACGTTGTCCGTTGGATCGGTTTTTGTCCTGGGGCTTCTGGTGAACTGGGTTGCCGGTGCGCTTCTGGCGATGACCATAGCGTTTTACCTCTTCGTCTACACCATGTGGCTCAAGCGGCGGACCCCGCAAAACATTGTCATTGGCGGCGCCGCGGGAGCGTTCCCGCCTGTTATCGGATGGGCGGCTGTGACCGGCGATGTAACACTTCCGGGCATTGTCCTGTTCCTCATCATCTTCATGTGGACACCGCCGCATTTCTGGGCGTTGGCGCTCTACCGGGCCCGCGACTATGAGCGCGTCGGTGTGCCGATGCTGCCGGTTGTGGCCGGTCCCGATGCCACGCGCCGACAGATCCTGTGGTACTCCATTGCCCTGATACCTGTGACTTTGCTGCCTTGCGCACTTGGATTTGCCGGCGTTCTTTACGGCATTGTTACCGCGATTCTGGGAGCAGGTTTCCTGATCGCCAGTGCGCGTGTGTTCCGAAACAGAACCGGTCAGATTGCGGAACGGGCGTCACGGCAACTCTTTGCATATTCGATTCTCTATCTGTTCCTGATCTTCGCTGTACTGCTCGCAGAACAGGGCCTGGGGATCATGTCGGAGTGGAACTGGAGCGGATTGTGGAGCGTGTGATGCAGTTGTCCGACGAACAATTGAAGCGCCGCCACAAGCGATCCGTGGCAATTGCCTGGATACTGGCGGCGCTCGTCAGCCTGTTCTTTGTCGTTACGATTGTTCGCCTCGGCGGCAACGTCATGAACCGGCCCCTGTAGGCAAAGGAGAAGCAGCTTGCAGGACAATAAAAACTCAGGTTTGGACAGGCGAAACATTCGCGTGGCGCTGGCGTCTTCACTGGTGGTGGTGATGATGGTCGGCATGTCTTACGCGGCTGTGCCGTTGTATCGGATATTCTGTCAGGTGACCGGTTATGGCGGTACTCCACAGGTTGCCGACGCCGCATCACCGGTTGTGCTTGACCGCGAGATCACCATCCGGTTTGACGCCAATACAGCGCGCAACCTGGGCTGGACCTTCAATCCGGCACACGGACCTTTAACGTTGAAAGTGGGCGAATCAAGCCTGGCGTTCTACCAGGCTCACAACGAAACCAGCCGGCGGATTACCGGCACCGCGACCTTCAACGTAACGCCAGTTCAGGCGGGCGCGTATTTTAACAAAATAGACTGCTTCTGTTTCACCGAGCAAACACTTGGCCCGGGCGAAACAGTGCAGATGCCAGTGTCGTTCTTTGTCGATCCAACGATCATTGACGATCCCGAACTGGATTCGGTCGATACGATTACGCTGTCTTATACGTTTTTCCCAATAGAAGAGGACGACCTGGCACAAGCCGGGGCCGTTCGTGGGAAAGAGGAAAAGAATGTAAACTAGGGCAAGCCGCTTGTTGGGTAAGCAGACGGATTGACCTAAAACTATGAATAGATCGGTTTGGCGTTATCAGGGCGATTGCCAGCTATCGCAGACTGATCTAGGACAATGAACCGGATATGGCACCGTCAAGGTGCAGTCCGGCCAAATCTGGAGTAGGGGACCATGGCCGACAGCCACGCGAAGAACCACGATTATCATCTTGTCGATCCCAGCCCTTGGCCTGCCGTCGGTGCGGTGGCAGCTTTCATTACGGCCGTGGGCGCGATTATCTACTTCCACAACATTGGCGGCATCGGTCCCTGGGTCCTGGTGATCGGCCTGCTGCTGGTGATGTACACCATGCTGATGTGGTGGATGGATGTGGTCAGGGAAGCCGAGTTCGAAGGACATCACACACCGGTCGTCCAACTCCACATGCGCTATGGCATGATTCTTTTTATCGCTTCGGAAGTAATGTTCTTCCTGGCATGGTTCTGGGCATTCTTTGACATCAGCCTGTTTCCGGGAGGGCCCGAACAGGTCATGCGGGCCGAACTGACCGGCGGCCAATGGCCTCCGAAAGACATCGCTACATTCGACCCCTGGCATCTTCCGCTGGTCAATACGCTGATCCTTCTGACATCAGGAACCACGGTAACCTGGGCGCATCACGCACTGGTTCATGGTGACCGCAACGGTCTCAAGTGGGGCCTTATTTGCACGGTTGTGCTGGGCGCGCTGTTTACCTGCGTACAGGCTTATGAATATGCACACGCGGCCTTCGGTTTCTCCGGGCATATCTACGGTGCGACATTCTTCATGGCGACCGGTTTTCATGGCTTCCATGTTCTGATCGGCACGATCTTCCTGTTTGTCTGCCTGCTGCGGGCCTTGGCCGGTCACTTCAAGCCGGAACAGCATTTTGGTTTCGAAGCCGCGGCCTGGTACTGGCATTTCGTTGACGTTGTCTGGCTGTTCCTCTTCGTCTGCATCTACGTCTGGGCAGCGGGGACACCGGCGGCGCACTGATGTCCTGAAAGCCAATCAAGACTCTTGCCGGAGCGGTTCGAAGTTCGAGCCGCTCCGTTTTCATTCAGGGGAGCAGATGTGAAACAACCTTACTACCCGAAGGTTTCCCCGGTTTCTGTAGGTCTCAGGGGCAAATGTCCGCGTTGTGGACGGGCAACGATTTTTGCGGGCTTCCTGAAAACGGCGCCTTCTTGCAGTTCCTGCGAACTCGATTATTCGTTCATGGACAGCGGTGACGGACCGGCTGTCTTCATCATCCTGATCTTGGGCTTTATTGTCGCCGGTTCAGCGCTTCTTGTTGAAGTAAGCTATCAGCCGCCCTACTGGGTGCACGGAGTGCTCTGGCTGCCACTTGTCATGCTACTCACCCTATTGCTCCTGCGGCCCTTCAAAGGCGTTCTCGTGGCCCTGCAATACAAGAACAAGGCTCAGGAAGGCCGTCTGGACAACTAAACGAAACTGGGCTGGCGGTATAACACCAATGCGCTTCAAACTATTTCTCTGGCCTACTCTGGTTGCCGTGCCGGCACTCGTGGTACTTGTCGGACTTGGCAATTGGCAGATGGACAGGCTCTACTGGAAGCAATCGCTTCTGAACAGGATAGAGGTTCGGACATCTCAACAGCCGACAGACATCCCCGTCCGCGAACAGTGGTCCGGGCTGGATCTGAACGCTCTTGAGTACACGCCGGTAAACGCAAGCGGGCGTTTCGATCATAGTCGCGAATTTCATGTCTTTACCTCTTTGAGCCGCCCGGTCGCCGGACGGTTTAAAGGACCGGGTTATCTGGTATTCACATTATTTGAAATGGACCAGGGTGGCAGCGTTCTGGTCAATCGCGGTTTTGTGCCGGCCAGGCTCAAGGACCCAGATATCAGGCCGGCTGGTCAGGTAGCGGATAAACGCCAGATAACTGGACTGATGCGTCGGCCCGAAGTTCAGGATTTGTTTGTGCCCGAGAACGATGTCGACGGTAACGTCTGGTACTTTCGCGATCTGAACGCCATGGCTGCACTACTTGGCCGCAACGACGTCGCGCCGTTTTTTTTGGACGAGCGTGCTAATGACATCGCAGGTGGTCTGCCGCAGGCCGGAGAAACCAGACTGGTCTTCAAAAACACGCATCTGCAATATGCCGTCACTTGGTATGGGCTCGCCCTGTGCCTGATCGGCGTTTATATGGCCTACCACATCAGTGCCAATCGCAAGGCAAGCGATTCCGACGACGAAGAGGAACGGTAATTCTTGCGATGCGCCGGTATCGTCGATAGGGTGCGCCGCGCATAATGCCAGAAGAAGCCGACGTTTCGCCGGCTTCTTCTGGCATCGATCAATGGGAACATTTCGTGAAGTACGTCAGCACAAGAGGCGAAGCGCCAGTACTCGATTTCGAAGACGTTCTGCTTGCAGGCCTTGCCCGTGACGGCGGGCTCTATTTGCCGCTGACATGGCCGCGCTTTGCTACCGATGAAATCCGGGCCATGGCCGGTCAGCCCTATGACCACGTAGCCTTCGAGGTTATCAGTAGATTTACCGGCGATACGTTTTCCGAAGCTGAACTGAGAGAGATGCTGTCGCAGGCTTACGCGACTTTCAATCATCCGGCCGTCACACCACTACGCCAGCTGGGCGCCGATACCTGGCTGCTTGAACTGTTCCACGGTCCGACCCTGGCCTTCAAAGACGTGGCCATGCAAATTCTCTCGCGAATGATGGATCACGTGCTTGCGAGACGTGAACGCCGGGTGACGATCGTTGGCGCGACCTCCGGCGATACCGGCGGCGCGGCAATCGAGGCATTCAAGGGCCGTGACGCGATCGATGTCTTCATCCTCCATCCTCATGGCCGTGTCAGTGACGTTCAGCGCCGCCAGATGACGTGTGTTGACGATTCCAACGTTCACAACATAGCGCTTGAGGGCACATTCGATGACTGTCAGGCAACCGTCAAGACGCTGTTCAACAATCTGGCATTCCGCGACAAGTTTCATCTGGCAGGCGTGAACTCAATCAACTGGGCCCGCATCGTGGCGCAGATCGTCTATTACTTTACCTCGGCAACGGCTCTCGGCGCCCCGGACAGGCCGGTAAACTTTGCGGTTCCCACGGGCAATTTTGGCGACGTCTTCGCCGGTTATGCGGCGCAGCGCATGGGATTGCCTGTCAACAGATTCGTTGTTGCAACGAATGTAAACGACATCCTGCAAAGAACGATCTCTACAGGTCGGTGCGACGTCGGCACCGTGGTGCCTACCACAAGCCCGAGCATGGACATCCAGGTTTCCAGCAATTTTGAACGTTTGCTGTTTGAGGTTTGTGACCGGGACGCAGAGACCATACGATCCCTGATGAACAGCCTGACGCAGTCTGGCGGCTTCACTGTCAGCGCCGACGCCCTGAACGCGATGAAGCAACTGTTTGCAGCCGAAAGAACCGACGAAGATCAATGCAGGGCACAAATGAGAAAATCGCTCCAGGAGACCGGTGAATTGATTGACCCCCACACAGCTGTTGGGCTGGCGGCAGCGGAACGATTTGCGGAATCCGACGGCCCGATGATTTGCCTGGCCACGGCTCACCCGGCCAAATTTCCGGATGCGGTGAAGGCAGCGACCACGGTGTCGCCGGAACTGCCGGAACGATTGGCGGGCCTTATGGAAATGCCCGAACGGTTCAGCGTTTTGGCCAACGATACTTCAGCAGTTGAAGACTTCATCGCATCTCATGCCAGGCTTGGATCCCATGTCGAATAACCCGAACATCAGAACGACCCGCCTTGAGAACGGTATGCGCGTGGTCACCCATGAAATGCCCCACCTGGAGACGGTTGCACTGGGCGCCTGGGTCAATGCCGGCGCCCGCCACGAGAGCGTGGCTGAACACGGTGTTGCCCATTATCTGGAGCACATGGCATTCAAGGGAACCAAACGCCGCTCGGCACTTCAGATTGCCCATGAAATCGAAGCCGTGGGAGGCGATCTGAACGCGGCGACGAGCATGGAGTCTACCGCCTACTTTGCACGTGTCCTGAAAGGCGACCTGGCTCTGGCCGTGGATGTTCTCGGCGACATTCTTGTTAATCCGGTGTTTGATCCGGATGAAATGCAGCGTGAGTGCGGTGTCATCGTGCAGGAGATTGCTGCTGCCCAGGACACGCCCGATGACACCGTCTTCGACCTTTTCCAGGAGGCGGCGTTCCCGGCGCAGGCACTGGGCCGGCCGATCCTGGGCACAGTGGAATCGGTAACAGGTTTCCGTGCCGCAGATCTCGTGCAGTACCGCGACAAGAATTATAACCCCTCGGCGATCGTATTTGCCGCCGCCGGTGCGCTGGAACATGACCAACTCGTTGACTTGGCGGCCAAGGTGCAGATCGAGGGCGGCCGAGACCCTGTTGAAACGGTGACCAGCCGCTACGAGGGCGGTGAACGACGCTTGAACAAGGACCTGGAACAGGCACATTTCATGCTGGGATTCAAGGCGCCGTCCTACACAGACGACGATTTCTACGCCGCTCAGATACTGGCGAGTGTACTGGGCGGCGGGATGTCGTCACGCCTTTTCCAGGAAGTTCGCGAAAAGCGCGGTTTGTGTTATTCGATTTTCTCGTTCTGCTGGGGATATGCAGACAACGGTTTGTTCGGTGTCTACGCCGGGACCTCGCCGGGCGACCTCGAGGAACTTGTCCCTGTCGTCTCGGAGGAGTTGAACCGGGTTTCACAGGATCTGACGGAAGGTGAAGTTGCAAAGTCGAGAGCACAATTGAAAGCCGGCCTGCTCATGAGCCTGGAAAGCTGTTCGGCGCGTACGGAGCAAATTGCCCGGCAGGAACTGGTTTTCGACAGGGTTCTGTCGATCCAGGAACTGACCGAAAGGGTGGACAATGTCGATGTCGACATGGTCCGCAGGATGGCCGATCGGATATGCAGCGGCTCAAAGCCCACAATTTCCGCAATAGGACCCATTACACAGCTTGCATCCTATGACAAAATTGCTGCAAAATTTGGATAAGTCCGAGGACCAGAGGAAGAAACAGGCAGATTAAGCCATGGCATTCCTGCGTTCAGTGTCGCCAGTAGAAAACGGTCCCGTTATTCACGGGGACGGCGTCTACCTTCGGGCACCGCAGATGCCGGACTTTCAGGCCTGGGCAAGCCTTCGCGAACAGAGCCGCGGTTTCCTCATCCCCTGGGAGCCAATCTGGCCACGTGACGATTTGACACGAGGATCGTTTCGGCGCCGAATCAAACGCTATTCCCGTGATATCCGTGAAGACCAGGCCTATCCGTTCTTTCTATTCAGGGCAGGCGATAACGCCCTGCTGGGCGGGCTGACTCTGAGCAACATCCGGCGCGGTGTGGCCCAAGCCTGCTCCCTGGGCTATTGGGTTGGAGAGCCGCACTCACGCAACGGATACATGAGTGCAGGGGTGCGAGCGATAATACCTTATGCATTTCAGTCTCTTCAATTGCACCGTCTTGAGGCCGCCTGTCTGCCGATCAACACCGCATCGATCGCGCTTTTGCGCAAATGTGGCTTCACTGAGGAAGGCTATGCCCGCCGGTACCTGAGGATAAATGGCGACTGGCAGGATCATCTTCTGTTTGCTTTGCTGATAGAAGATTTGAAGGTATGATTTCAGCCTTGAGGGGTGTGTGATTCACCACGAAATGAGATCAATTGCCCCGGTTGGCGGCTGAGGCTTGTTTTCACCTTCTGGTGAGGCTACCAAGGGTCAATTATTTACTCTGTGCAGAAAGTCGTTGAATTGGCAGGCTTGCGTACCGCCATTGTTCTTGCTGCTTGGCTACTGACCACAGCTTTGGCGGGTTCTGTTGCTCAGGCCCGTGACGTCATCGAATTGCCTCTGGACGCCGTCAGCATCGACGTGCTTTCAGCGGCTGACAAAGCTGAATCTGCAGACCGGGAAACGGTCATTGAAGTGGACGACGGCAAGGGCGCGTCGCGGCAGATCACCGTCCGGGCCAGGGGAGCAGGCCCCAATCACCGCTGGCTGGTGTTTACCGCTAAGAACCTGAGCCGGAATCCGGTAAGCAGGCTCGTTGCGGTGGGGCGGGAAGGCATTACCGGGACAGGGCTGCAGACCCGTACGCGACTGTCTACAAGGTTTCTCGATGTCACCGCTTCTCAAGGGGCACGTCCGGTCATAAGAACCGACCGGGCTACCGACAGTTTCCTGATCGACGTGCCTCCCGGTCAGACCGTGACCTATGCCGTTGAAATCGCCGGGCGCTGGCCTGAAACATTCATTCTGTGGTCACCGTCGTCCTTTGACTCGCAAAAACGCCGGATAGCCTTCTTTCACGGACTGCTCATCGGTATCGCCGTTCTGGGTGCGCTGTACATCTCGATCCTGTTTATCGTCAGGCGTGCAGTAAGCTTTCCCGCCGCCGCATTGTTCGCCTGGGCTGGTGTTATCTATCTGTGTTACGAGTTGGGCTATTGGCCGCTAGGGCTCGATTTCGGCCGCAGCTGGATCACGACCTTCCGCACAATCGCAATCGCCTTGATGACGCTCGGCATACTGGCGATTCTGTTTACCTTCCTTGAGCTGCAGAAGAGATGGCCTGTGGCCTCTATGGCCACCATGGTCATGGCGGGGATTTCGATTCCCATCATACTGATGTCGTTCTTCTTTGCCGGCCTGGCTTATTTTCTCGCCTGGATCCTGTTCGTCTCCTGCGTCGGCATGGGTTGTTTCATGATCGGGCGTTTGGCGCTGCAAGGCATGATAAGAGCGCAGGTAACAGTGCCCTCCTGGGTGCTGATTTCTGTCTGGACGTTCTTTGCAGCCTTGTTTCAGGCAGGAATTCTTGGCCACGCTCTCGTGGCACCGGGGCTCGCCGCAACTCTCGTGCTGGTCATGCTGATGATCGCATTCACGGTCACCCAGTTTGCCTTTGATGCCAGTGTTATCAGCAGTCGCTTCTTTGAAGACAGCGGCAGGCGCGGTCTGGCGTTGGCTGGCTCTGAGCAGTGTGTTTGGGACTGGCACCAGAATGAACATTCTCTCTTTGTCGGGCCTGAGATCGAAGTCATGTTGGGTTTGCATCACGGTGGAGCGGATTACTCAGATCCGGACCAATGGCTCGACCTGATTCATCCAGCCGACCGGGTTGGCTACGTCTCCGCTGTTGACGCAGCAATCCAACGCGGCCGTGGCACCTTCCGTCAGATGTTCCGGTTGAGGCGCAATGACGGTGCGTATCGGTGGTTCCAATTGCGCGCCCGCGCCATGACCGACGAACATGGCCGCTCGATCAGATGCATTGGAACGCTGGCAGATGTCACGGCCCACAAGGCAGCCGAAGAGAGGCTGCTTCGGGATGCCGTACACGACAGTCTCACCGGCCTGCCGAATCGGGCTTTGTTCATGGATCGCCTGCAGCAGGTGATAAAGCAGTATCATGGCGACAAGGAACGCCAGCTTGCCATATTTGTCGTCGATATCGACCGCTTCAAAAACGTCAATGATGGCCTTGGCCACGCGGTTGGTGACAGTTTGCTCCTGACCATGTCACGGCGGATGAAACGCTGTCTGGGACCGAATGACACCCTGGCACGCATTTCGGGCGACCAGTTCGGGATCATCTTCACCTCGCGCCAGCATAGTGGGGAAACCGGCGCCCTTGCCGAGCAGATCCGTCTGGCGATCGGTGCCCCCGTCAAACTCAATCCCAGGGAGGTGTTCCTCACCGCGAGTATCGGTATCGCCCAGTACAACGGCAAGATCGACTCATCGGAAGAGCTTCTCAAGGACGCCGAAATTGCGCTCTACCAGGCCAAGCGGATGGGCAAGAACAAGATCGAGTTCTTTCGCACCAGTATGCGCGACGACCGCACCAACAGGGTTACGTTGGAGTCAGATTTGCGCCGTGCCCTGGAACGCAATGAGATGGAATTGATGTACCAGCCGGTGGTTCGCCTGGCAGACATGAAGGTTGCCGGTTTCGAAGCACTCCTGCGCTGGCAGCATCCGCAGCTTGGCCTTCTCAACCCCGACGATTTTATCGGCATCGCGGAAGAAACCGGGATGATCGCCGACCTTGGACGGTTTGCTCTCAATGAGGCAGCGCGGCAACTGGGTACCTGGCAACGTGCATTTACGCCGAGCGACCCGGTATTCACGAGTGTCAATGTGTCGAGCCGGCAGATTCTGGGGCAAGACCTTGTGGAAGATGTCGAGTTGATTCTGAACCGCGCCGATCTGGTGGAAGGTTCGCTCAAGCTCGAGATCACCGAATCCCTGGTCATGGAAAACATGGAACTGTCAGCCAAGATACTGGAGCGCCTGATTTCGCTCGGCGCCGGGTTGTCGTGTGATGATTTCGGCACCGGCTACTCGTCGCTCGGTAACTTGCAGAGATTTCCATTCGATACCATCAAGATCGACCGGTCATTCCTGAACAACAGCAACCCCGACGACCCCGCATCGGAAATCATCCTGAACGCGATTGTGGCGCTGGCACACGATCTCGAGATGGATGTGGTTGCGGAAGGCGCGGAAACACAGGAGGACATTGAACTCCTTCGTGCGCTGGGCTGCGAGTATGTACAAGGGTTCTATTTTGGCCAGCCCATGAGCTCTCAGGAAGCTCTGGCATACCTTGCAGGCAAGCCCGGTGAGTGGACCTGAAATCATCCTGACATTGACGATTGGCGTCAGGCAACTTGCCGGTCAGGCATGCCCGGCCTCCATGGACAGAAGGGCCGGGTCCACACCGATACGCGACAAAGCCATTTCATATTTGGCTTCAAGGTCGGGCGTGAATATCAACGCTTCATCAGCCTCGCAATGCAACCAGCCGTTCGACTGGATTTCAGTTTCCAATTGCCCCGGTCCCCAACCGGAATAGCCCAGAGCAAGCAGTGCCTGGCGCGGGCCCTGATCGGATGCGATCGCCCGCAACACTTCGATGGTCGCGGTCAGACCGACGCCGTCGTCGATTGGAAGTGTGCAGTCGGACGAGAAATAGTCTGAGGTGTGAAGCACAAATCCGCGTCCGGTTTCAACCGGCCCCCCCATCTGAACCGGCATGTTCATTGCCTGGGAGGAAAGTTCGATCCGGTCATCCGAGGCCACAATTTCAAGGCGCTCCAGGAGCTCCGCAAAACTGATGTCACCCGCGGTCTTGTTGACCACTATGCCCATGGCGCCTTCTGCGGAATGCGCACACAGATAGATTACCGACCGTTCAAATCTCGGATCGCCAATGTTGGGCATGGCAATGAGCATTTGCCCGTCCAGGTAATGTGCATCGTGCGTCGACTCGACCGACATGGTTCCATCCCGTTTCTCGAATTCAAAGGATATCGCGAAAATTTGTTGAGTGAAAGGCGTTGGAGGACTCGAATTCTAACAAATGATTGATAGATAGAGACTAGATTAGGCCCCACAGGAGCGTTTACCTGGGGTAGATTGTGTCCCATGAGAGAAACAGGTATGAAAATTTCCATAGCTATCTGTCTGGCGTTGTTGGTGTTTACCAGCAACATCAACACGGTTTCCGCGGCATCTCCCAGCGTCAGTGACTGGGTGGAAACACCCTATAGCGGCATCCGGTTGATCGCAGGCGCCCAGCATGGCGACACGCGCGAGGTCGGCATCCAGATTCGCATGCAACCGGGATGGAAGACCTATTGGAAAATTCCCGGCGACTCAGGCATACCGCCGTTGTTCGACTGGTCCGGGTCGTCGAATGTTTCCGGGGCAACGGTCATGTATCCGGCGCCCAAGCGTTATGTCGACGAATACGCCACATCGATAGGTTACAAGGATGAAGTCGTGTTTCCGGTGCGCCTGACCCCCACATCGAAAGTGATGCCGACGGTTGCACGAGTGACAGTCTCCTATGCCGTCTGCAGCGATATTTGTCTTCCCGCCAGCGCGGAACTCACGCTGGATCTCGCGGCCGCGCCTCGTGCTTCAACAATTCAGTCGGCGCTCATCGAACGGTTCAAGAAAAAGGTCCCCACGAAAGTTTCGGACAATCAGCCCCGAATTGCGTCGGTTCAGCTGACCGGTTCCGGCGAAAAGGCAAGCCTTGTTGTGGATGTGGATCAGAAGCCGGGATCGCCAGACGTGGATATTTTTATCGAAGGGCCCCGTGAGTTGTATTTTGCCGGTCCCAAGAGACAAACAGCGCCGGGTCCGGATGACACTGCCAGATATTCGATTGCTATCGATGGCGTTACGCCGTCTCTACCGTTAAAGGGCGAGCATCTCGTGTTCACGGTTGTCGGTGAGCATGGCGCCTATGAACAGCATCTTTCCGTCAACTGAAATCGATTCTTAATTCAGGATGCAATTTGCCTTCGCAGGTGGCATAAACGCACCCAGCAACCCTCAGAATTTTACAGTTCCATTTTTGATTCCAGGAGATACCAGCATGCCCATCAGCGTCGGAGACAAGTTGCCGGAAGTTACATTCACGCAGATGACCGGAGATGGCCCTCAGCCCGTGACGACCAAGGATATTTTTGGCGGCCGCAAGGTGGTCATGTTTGCCGTCCCCGGTGCGTTCACGCCGACCTGCCACCGCTCGCACCTGCCGGGCTTCATCCAGAACGCGGCAACCCTGAAGGCAAAGGGTGTCGATGCGATCGTGTGTGTTTCCGTCAATGACGTTTTCGTCATGGACGCCTGGGCAAAACAGACCGGTGGCGATGATTCCATCATGTTCCTGGCTGACGGCAATGCCGATTTTGCGAAGGCCATCGGACAAGAGCTGGACGCGTCGGGTTTCGGCATGGGCATTCGCTCCACCCGCTATTCGATGATCGTCGACGACGGAGAAGTCCTAGCACTGAATGTCGAGCCCCAGGCCGGCCAGGCCGAGGTCAGCGGTGCCACTGCCATTCTCGACCAGCTTTAGAATTTTAGCGTGATCCTCGCCCTGAATGGGATTCCGGCCGGCCTTGTTCGCAACGGGCGGCCGGCTAGTTCTTGAAGTCTGCCATGCCTTCTCTGGCAAGTTCGTCGGCGCGCTCATTGAGGGGATGCCCAACATGCCCCTTCACCCAGTGCCATGAAATCTCATGGCGTGCGACGGCTTCATCAAGCGCCTGCCAAAGGTCGACATTCTTGACAGGCTTCTTGGCCGCCGTCCGCCATCCGTTCTTTTTCCAGCGGTTCATCCACTGGGTAATGCCGTCCTTCACATAAACCGAGTCTGTGTGCAGGTTCACTTGGCAGGGCCTCTTGAGAGATTCCAGCGCCTCAATGGCTGCAGTCAACTCCATTCGGTTGTTGGTCGTATCCGCCGCACCGCCCTTCAACTCTTTCGATGTCTCGCCGTAGGTCAGGATAACGCCCCAGCCGCCCGGCCCGGGATTCCCCGAACAGGCGCCGTCAGTATAGATTTCCACCACCGAGCTTGCCTTTGTCATGCCGGGTCGATTCCATATTCGGAAACGCTCTGGACTTTTCTGTGAAATCGCAACTTGCGCAGGTATTCGATCGGATCCTTGGGCACGACAAGTGCGTCCGAAGGTGTGTTCACCCAATCGTAGAGCCGCGTCAGGAGAAATCTCATTGACGCCCCGCGGGCCAGAAGCGGCAACGCTTCGTATTCGCCTGGTTCGAGCTTGCGGACCTTGTTGTAAGCAACCAGAAAGGCCCGCGCCTTGGTGATGTTGAACGAACCGTCGTTTTCGAAACACCACGCGTTAAGACAGATAGCGATGTCATAGGCAAGAATATCGGTGCAGGCGAAATAGAAGTCGATAATGCCGGAAAGCCGGTCATTCAGGAAAAAGACGTTGTCGGGGAAAAGGTCCGCGTGGATGATTCCGGTGGGCAACTCGGTCGGCCAAAACCCTTCAAGGTCCTGCAGTTCCTGATCGATTTCGTCTGCCAGGCCATCGTGAACCGAGTCCGCATGGTCACGGCACTGCCCGAACAGCGGCCTCCAGCTCGCATGAGACAGTGTGTTCTGGCGCAAACCGGCAAAAGACCGTCCGGCAAGATGCAGGGAGGCTGTCGCATGACCAAGTTCGCCGCAATGATGGTTCATCGGACGCCTGACCCACATGCCCTCGAGAAACGTAATAAGCGCGGCCGGCCGACCGGCCAGCTGTCCAAGGGTCGGGCCGTTTGTCTGCTTCAAGGTGATGGGGCAGGGGATACCCTGAAAAGCCAGGTGGTCCATCAACCCGAGAAAGAATGGCAGCTCGTCCGGATCGACGCGCTTTTCGTAAAGCGTCAGGATGTAGGACCCTTCAGTGGTCTGCACGAGATAGTTCGTGTTCTCGACGCCCTCCGCGATCCCCTTGTAGGATAGAAGTTGCCCCACGTTGTACAGCGAGATAAACGCGGCCAGCTCATCGTCGGCGACTTCGGTGTAGACCGCCATCTGCTATTCCGCCGCCGCCGTTCGCAGTTCCCGTGGAAGTTTGAACGATACATTCTCGTCGGCAGTACGCACGGTTTCCACCGTGACGTCGAACCGTGTTTTGCATGCTTCGACAATCGCTTCCACAAGGACCTCAGGAGCCGACGCGCCAGCCGTGATCCCGAGAGTGTCGGGACGACCGACTCGGTCCCAGTCGATGTCCTGGGCGCCCAGAACAAGCATCGCACGGGTACAACCGGCACGTTCTGCCACTTCCACCAGGCGCTTGGAATTCGAACTGTTTGGCGCCCCGACCACAAGCACGACCTCACACTGGCCAGCAATCGCCTTTACAGCCTGCTGGCGGTTTGTGGTCGCATAGCAGATGTCCTCCTTGTGAGGTCCGACGATGGCCGGAAATCGCGACTGCAGAATGTCAACGATCTGTTTGGTATCATCGACCGAAAGTGTCGTCTGCGTGATGTAGGCCAGCTTTTCCTTGTTCCGGGGCTCGTAGTTCTGTGCGTCATCGGCCGTTTCAATCAGACTGACCGCACCAGCCGGCAACTGTCCCATCGTGCCGATAACCTCAGGATGGCCTTTGTGGCCAATGAGGATGATTTCCAGTCCTTTCTCGAAGTGACGCTCCGCTTCCATGTGTACTTTTGAAACCAGCGGGCAAGTGGCATCGAGAAAGAACATGTTGCGCAGCTCGGCAGCTTGCGGCACCGACTTGGGGACTCCATGAGCCGAAAAGATCACTGGCGCATCGCCATCAGGAATTTCGTCAAGTTCCTCGACAAAAATGGCGCCCTTGTTTCTGAGATCTTCGACCACGTGACGGTTGTGAACGATCTCGTGGCGGACATAGACCGGTGCGCCATACTTCTGCAAGGCGAGTTCGACGATCTGGACGGCACGGTCGACTCCGGCGCAGAACCCCCTGGGTTCGCACATCAGGATCCGCACGGAATGTCGCGTGTTTTGGGTCATGTCGGCCATGATATGTCAAATGGTCTTCGATGGTTGAACTGTGAAGGGTATAACAGCATGGCGCGGCTTTATGTCAAGCCATCTGCGGTCCTAGGCACGGGTCAAGGCAGGAGATGCAGGTCGCGCGCAAAAAAAAGCACGGCATCTCGAAAGATGTCGTGCTTCCATCAACTTGCCCTGAACGGCAGTTTCTGAAACGACGATGCTAGTTCAGCTTCGTCTTCAGGTCATCAATGCTCTGGTCGATGATGCTGTTGGCCTTGTCACCCTTGACCTGGTCGGCGATCAGCGTCTGGGCAGCGGCAATGGCGAGGTCGGCAGCGGCTGAACGGACTTCCTTCACCGCCTGGACTTCTGCCTGGGCAATCTTGTCTTCAGCAAGTTTTGTGCGCCGTTCAAGCATATCAGCCAGCTTGACCTTGGTTTCGGCAGCAAGGTTTTCGGCTTCCGCTTTGGCTTGCGTCAGGATGTCTTCAGCTTCCTTTTCCGCGTCGCGCTGCTTGCGCTGGTATTCCGCAAGCATGGCCTGGGCTTCCTCGCGAAGCCTTTGAGCCTCATCGAGTTCTGCACGGATGGCGTCTGCTCGTTTGTCCAGAGCGCCGGCAACCATGGCAGGGGCCTTGTAGTAAAGCGCCAGGGCGATAAAGCCGAAGAATGAAACGGCAACCCAGAATGTCGGATCTGAAAACATGAGAAATCCCTCAAACGTCGGCGTTATCGTCAGCCGGCCATGGCTTTGTCAACGGCGGCAGACACCTGATCTTTTGTAACCGACCCGCCAACCAGCTCGAAATAAATCGACTCGGCTGTGTCGAGCGCGACATCCTTGACTTGCGTCATGGCGGCATTCTTGGTTTCGGCAATCCGGGCCTCGGCTTCGGCAGTCTTCGCAGACAGCTGATCTTCGAGTTCCGCCCGCCGTTGGTCCGCTTCCGCCTTCAGCTTGTCGCGGGTTTCCTGTGCAATGCCGTGGGCTTTTGCACGGGCTTCGGCCAGAGCGGTTTCGTAGGACGCGATCGCTGCGTCCGTCTCCTGCTTAAGATGCGCCGCCTGATCGAGATCATGGGCTATCCGGTCACGGCGCTGTTCAATGACATTGCCGATCCGCGGCAAAGCCACCCGGGCCATGAGCAGGTAGAGGGCCAGAAACGAGATCACCAGCCAGATCAGCTGAGGAGCCCAATCGCCGAATACGAGTTGAGGCATTGCCCACCCTCTCTTGTTCGAAGTTTCACAAGTGCTGCAGTCTACTCATTACAAGTCAGGAGACTCGTTACGAGCCAGGCAACGCCAGTGAAACTTCCAGCCTGGTCTCAGTGCACGGAAACCGTACTGAGACCCGTTCTTGACCAGTCCTGATCTTTAAAAGACGAACAGGATGATCAGCGCGATAACCAGACCGAACAGGCCGGTTGCTTCAGCAAGCGCAAAGCCCAGAAGCAGGTTGGCGAACTGGCCTTGGGCCGCTGCCGGGTTGCGCAGGGCGCCTTGGAGGTAGTTGCCGAAAATGTGGCCAATGCCCACGCCCGCACCAGCAAGTGCGATTGAGGCAAGACCAGCACCGATAAGCTTAGCTGCAGCTGGATCCATGAGTAATACTCCTCTTTCAGTAATTCAAATCAGGTTGAACGAATTGATGGGTTAGTGATGCATGTGCAATGCATCATTGAGATAGATGCAGGTGAGAATGGCGAAGACATACGCCTGAAGGAAAGCAACCAGAATTTCAAGTCCTGTAAACGCAACCATGAAAGCGAGCGGCGCAATGCCGAACACACCCATACCAACCACGAAACTGGCAAACACCTTGAGCATGGTATGGCCGGCCATCATGTTTGCAAACAGACGCACCGAAAGGCTGATCGGCCGGGTCAGGTATGAAATCACCTCGATCACCACCAGCAGCGGCACCAGAATGACCGGAATGCCCGAAGGGACGAAGAATTTCAGGAAGCCGACGCCGTGTTTGGCAAAGCCGATCACGGTAACGCCGAGAAACACGATCAGCGCCAGCGCGAAAGTGATGATGATGTGGCTTGTCACGGTGAAACTGTAGGGCAGCATGCCGAGCATGTTACAGGCCAGCACAAACATGAAGAGGGTAAAGACGAATGGGAAATATTTCTGTCCGTCAGACCCGACATTGTCCCGGATCATATTGGCAACGAACTCATAGCTGAGTTCTGCGACAGACTGGAATCGCGAGGGCACAAGCTTGCCACTCCGCACCGACAGCAGCGTGAAGCACGCGACCACGCCCACGGCGATGACCATGAACAAAGAAGAGTTTGTGAACGAGGCGTCGAGGCCAAACAGATCGATGTTGATCAGCCGTTTGATCTCAAACTGCTGCATCGGATCGAAGCCGTGCCCAGCGCCGTCACCACTTTCAGTTGCCACCCGGGGTCCCTCCCGCCTTGTTTAGTCAATCAGGTCCGCCATTGCGCCCGACATCGTTGTTTTTGGCGGAGTCCCCGCCGAATTCTTTTTCCTGGCCAGCCGGATCATATTGCGACTGCAATTGGCCCGCGGTCTTGTAAACGGTCAACACCCCTGCTGCAGCCCCCAGGAAAAAGAAGATCAGCAACATTAGCGGAGAAGTACCCAGCCAATAGTCGAGAAACCAACCTATGCCCCCGCCGACGACCAGTCCTGCTACCAGTTCTGTCGCCAGCCGGAAGGCGGTCCCGATGGCATTTCCTCTCCGGGTGTCTTCCGGTGGATTCTGCTCAGCCTGCCGCTTTTTGATCTCCCTGCCTAAGTCATCCAGTCGGGTCGCCAATACCCGGTCTTCCTCCGTGTTGGAACTACGATGGCTTCTGTCTGCCGACCCGTCGGCTTTGTCCGCCATTGCACCACCCCTCGGGAAGTGTGGATGATTACGCAGTGTCTCCCCAGCGATCAGATTTCGCATTAAACACCGCGCGCAACATAGGGCCAGTATGTGCCGCTGTCAAGTCCGTCAATTGGGGGTTAAGGTGTTGTTTTAAAAAGATAAAACGTGCTTTTAACAGGCTGCGTCACTTTGTGCGCTTAACTGGCTTCGCTAAACCGCTCCGCAGTCTCCAGATCGACGGAAACGAGCTGGCTGACACCGCGTTCCGCCATGGTCACACCGAACAGGCGATTCATGCGCGCCATGGTCAGGGCATGGTGGGTGATGACCAGGAAGCGCGTGTCGGTTGACCTTGCCATTTCGTCCAGCAGATTGCAGAACCGCTCCACGTTGGCGTCATCGAGTGGTGCATCGACCTCATCGAGCACGCAAATCGGCGATGGGTTAGTCAGAAAAACTGCAAATATCAAGGACATAGCCGTTAGTGCCTGCTCGCCGCCTGACAGCAGGGACATCACTTGCGGTCGTTTTCCTGGTGGCCGGGCCATGATCTCGAGGCCGGCTTCCAGGGGGTCGTCGGACTCTGTCAACTGAAGCTCCGCCTTGCCACCGCCAAACAGATGTGTGAACAGACGCTCAAAATGAACGCTGACGGATTCGAAGGCTATCAGAAGACGTTCCCGGCCTTCCTTGTTCAGGCTTCCAATGCCCTGACGCAGACGGTGGATGGCCTTGATCAGGTCGTCGCGTTCCGTGACGAGCCCCTCGAGTTGTTCGGTAAGTTCTTTTGATTCTTCCTCAGCGCGAAGGTTGACACCACCAAGCCGTTCCCGCTCGGCCCGCAGGCGCTCGAGTTTCTTTTCCGTAGCCTCGAGTTCCGGAAGTTTGGCATTTTCGTCGAGGCCGGCATGATCAAGGATACGTTCTGGCGTGCAGTTCAGAACTTCATCGACCCGATGGGTCATTTCTTCCAGGCGTTCCCGCGCGCCCTCGAGTCGTGCTTCGATTCGGGCTCGGGACTCGCGGGTGTCTGAAAGAGCATTTTGAGCTTGACGGGCCAGCCCGTCGAGTTCTGCCACCTTCGCTTCTGCAGCCGCGAGTGTGTCAGCCGCAGTCTTGCGCCGGGCTTCCGCTTCCTCGAGCTTGGCGAACAGGCGCGTCCGGCGTTCCTGCCACTGACCGGGCAGGTCGGCCATGGATTCAAGTTCTCTGGCGATGCCGCTCGAACGGTCATCAAGGGCGCCGACCTGAGCACGGGCTTTTACATCGCGCTCAAGCCAAGCCGTTTTCTCCCGCTCGATCGCTGCGAGCCGGTCCACGCGGGCCTTGATTTCACGGGCAAGACCCTCATGACGCGCCCGTGTCTCCGAATAAGCCGCCCGGTGTTCCGCCACGGCTTCGCGCAAGGTTTGCAGTTTCGCATCCACCGTGTCGGTCGGCTCAAGGTCTCCAAGTGTCTGTTCGCTTGTGGCAAGGGTACCACGCACGTCCTCGAGTTCGGCTGTCACCCGGCTTTGGGCCTCGACCAGGGCGCTATGCCGTGCAGTTGTTTCGCTGGCAGCTCTCTCGCTCTTCGACAGGGCATCCCGCAGTTCTCCAACGCGGCGCGTGGCGGTACGCCATGATTCCCGGCATTGGTTTTCCCGTGCAACTGCGGCCTTTGTCGATTCGCGGGCGGCATTGAAGGCATCGCGGACACCGAGGGCCGCCTTTGACGCTTCGGCGGATTCACGCTCGAGGTCGACAAGCCGGTTGCGTTGCTCAAGCCGCTGTGCAGCAGCAGTCGGAGCATCGGCGACGGCCGTGAATCCGTCCCATCGCCAGAGATCGCCTTCCTTGGACACCAGCCGTTGTCCAGGCTGAAGGTTGTTCTGGAGGCTTTTGCCCATGTCAGCTGCGACCACACCAACGTGCGACAGACGACGGGCCAACGCCGGCGGTGCTTTAACAGCTTGTGCCAGGCTTACGGCGCCGTCCGGGAGCGGAGCTGTATCGGGAATCTCAGGCAACAGGTCCCAGTGAATCGGGGCTGCATTATCCGTGGGGACGTCAAGGTCGTCGCCAAGCGCTGCGCCAAGGGCTTTTTCGTAGCCCTGGTCTACCGTCAGCGTGTCAATCAGGGGTGGCCATAATTCACTATCGGCCACCGCAAGCATCTTGGAAAGAGTGCGTACTTCGGTGGACATGCGCTGGGCATCGCGTTCCAGTTCGTCACAAGTGGACCGTTTTTCCTGTTCAACGCTCCGGCACTGTTTGACGTCTTCTTCCGCACGGATTGCAGCCTGCTCGGCTTCCTGCGCCGCAACAGCCGCATCTTCAGAGGCCTTCGTCAGCCGGGAAATCTCGTCCGCCACAGAACTGTCGATGCCCAAGGCCTGCAACTCGGAGGAAATGTTCTGGAGTTGAGCTTCGAAGCGGGCCACACGTCGGTTTTGATCGGCAATCGTGCTTTCAAGCGAAGAACGGTGGGTTCGCAACGCGGCACTGGCCTGAGAGACCTCGTCGAATTCGGATTCGCGATCCCGCAACGCTCTTTCGGCGGCAACCAGCTGCTCTGCGGAGTCACTGGTCCGGTTGCTGTCGTTTTCGTCCGATACATTCAGACCCGCAGCCTCCTCGTCGAGCCGCGCGATGACATTGGCGGTGTCGGCGATGGTTTCTTTTTCGCGCGCAAGATCTCCGGCAATCTGCGTGTTGCGTTGCTCCAGTTCATTCTTGCGTTCGCTTGCACGCCGCTCTTCAGCCTCAAGTGACTCGCGTTCCACATTGAGCCTTTGCAGGATCGCCGCTGCCGTCAGTTCCTCGTCGCGTAATGCAGGGACGGTGCCGGCGGCCTCATCGTGAGCACGTGTGGTCTCCGACGCCGCGCGTGTCTGCTCGGCCATCGTGCGGGTGATCTCCGTCAGCGACTCCTGTTCGACACTGAGTGCACTGGCGGCTTCCACCCAACGCAAGTGAAGTTGAATTGCCTCAGCCTGCCTGATCTCCGATGACAACGCCTTGTAGCGTCCGGCCTGCCGGGCCTGGCGTTTGAGGCTGGAGAGTTGCGTTTCGATCTGCGCAATCACATCGTCGAGCCGTGTCAGATTCGTTTCGGCGGCGCGCAACCTGAGTTCCGCTTCGTGGCGGCGGGTATGAAGCCCGGTAATCCCGGCGGCTTCTTCCAGAATTTTTCGCCGTGCCTGGGGTTTGGCACTGATCAACTCGCCAATCTGGCCCTGGCGGACCAGAGAGGGGGAGCGTGCTCCCGTAGACGCATCGGCGAACAACAGTTGCACGTCGCGCGCACGCACGTCCTTGCCATTGATCCGATAGGCCGAACCAGCCTCACGCTCGATCCGTCTGGAAATTTCAAGCGTGTCGGAATCGTTGAATCCCGGCGGAGCTATGCGTGAGCTGTTGTCCAGAAAGACGACGACTTCCGCCATGTTGCGTGACGGACGGTCACCAGATCCCGAGAAGATGACGTCGTCCATGCCCGAGCCGCGCATGTTCTTGTAGGAGCTTTCGCCCATGACCCAGCGAAGGGCTTCCAGCAGATTGGATTTCCCACAACCATTCGGTCCGACGACGCCGGTGAGCCCACTTTCAATTATGAGCTCCATCGGTTCGACGAACGACTTAAAGCCGGACAGACGAAGTCGTTTGAATTCCATAATGCGTTGCCGGTTACCGTCCTCGAGTCACATTCTCAGCGAGTGAGCGTTCTTCAATCAACGATACGCACCGATTCTCTGGGCCCTTGCAAGCAAATTTCGATGATTTATCTACAGTTTCATCATCTTTTCAAACGCCTCGATCGAGTGCGTACCGCGCAGAATTTTGCCGTTTATGAAGAAACTGGGTGTCGATTCAACATTGAATTTCTCCGAGCCGCGTGTGCGGACCGCCAGGACATCGTCGGTAAGTTTCTGATTGCCGATGCAGGCGTCGAACTGTTCGCGGGTCATGCCGGTCAGCTTGGCAATGTTGAAAAGGCCGTCGATCGGCTGGCCGCTACCCGCCCAGACTTGTTGCTGTTGGAACAGAATCTCTATGAAGGCAAAAAACTTCGACTTGTCGATGCAGCGCGCGACAACGGCGGCTGTCCAGGCTGCTCGGTCGAGCGGAAACTCGCGGATAATCAGCTTGGCCTTGCCGGTGTCGATGTACTTGGACTTCAACTCCGGGAGCGTATCCCGGTGAAAGGAGGCGCAATGCGGACAGGTGAGCGAAGAATACTCAATGATGGTATTGGGCGCGTTCGGATCGCCGAGAACCCTTTCCTCCAGGGGGCCGGGTGTGTTGACGTCGTTTTCGTCGCCCGAGGCCGCGTTAGCCTGCTGCACTGTGGCGGTCGTGTTGCTTCCACCTGTGCCGAGGAGGAAATATGACCCTGTTGCACCGGCGGCGGCAATCAGAGCAACGGCTGAAATAAGTTTTCGTCTATCGATGTTCACGGTACACCTGCTTGAAATTGATAAGGATTTATTTTACGGCGCCTGGCGCCTTTCTCACTAGATCTGCACAAAGAGCGACTTCAGACAATGTTATATGACGACGCAGCCTTGATTTCGTTCTGACATAGGTCTTCACTTTTTTGCGATCAACACGTTGCGGCCCAGGCGTGACAGTGTGTCTCTGAGGCGGTCGTCCTCGATCGGCGCAACTTTCTCACTGAGCGCATTCTCCCGATTCTGGTCCAGGTGCCCGGATTTTTGGGGCTGGCGGCGGGACTTATGTATGATCCGCCCCTGCACGATCTTCAACGCCGTGATGGCTTCATAGCCATAGTACAAATTCACCGCCTCGACGATCTGCGGTGTCGCATGCTGGATCTCGATGGCGACAGGGCCCTCGACCTTCACCACCAGCGTGCCGCCGGCCGGCCGGTCGTTGGCAAACGCCTTCTGGGCCACGCGGCGCGGCCATCGCACACGTTCGGGCTGCGTGTACTTTGCAAGATCCTCGCCCACGATCAACGGCCATTGTGTAAGGATTTGGCCATAGGCAAATCCAAAGCGCTCATAACTGGCCTTCAACAGTTCCGGTATCTGCTCTCCGAGCCGAACCGCACCAAAGGCCCGCTTCTTTGTGTTGTGATCTGCCATCGAGCTGGACGTTTCCTCCTGATAATAGTCACACTATAAGAATCGGGCGATAAACAGGCAAATGGAAGTCGAAAAGGACAAGCGGCAGGGCATGAGTTCAGATTTCGTGGAGAAGCCGGTCTTTCCCAGTGAACAGATGAGTATGCAGCTCCTTGACTGGTATGACCGGCATGCCCGGGTGCTGCCCTGGAGGATGCTGCCGGGCAGGACTGCCGATCCCTACAAAGTCTGGCTGAGCGAAATCATGCTCCAGCAGACAACTGTCGTGACAGTCAAACCCTACTTCGAGAAATTTCTGAAACTCTGGCCCGGTGTCGGCGATCTCGCGAACGCATCTCTTGACGATGTTCTGAGTGCCTGGGCCGGATTGGGATACTATGCCCGCGCCCGCAACCTTCATCGATGTGCCCAGGTTGTGGCAGTCGAACATCGCGGCACGTTCCCACAGTCAGAAGACGATCTGAAAAAACTACCCGGAATCGGTCAGTACACTGCTGCCGCGATCACGGCCATTGCTTTTGGTCGGAGAGCCGTGGTCGTTGACGGCAATGTCGAACGGGTCATGGCAAGGCTGTTTGCCGTGGAAGAACCGTTGCCGGACGTCAAACCGGTCCTGAAGAAACTCGCCGACAGTCTGACCCCGGACGACCGCGCAGGCGATTACGCACAGGCCGTCATGGACCTGGGGGCAACCATATGCGCACCACGCAAGGCAAACTGCCTGATTTGCCCCTGGTCCGAGCCGTGCGAAGGGCGCAGGTCGGGCATTGCTGAGACATTGCCGCGCAAGAAGCCCAAGCGCGCCAAGCCGACCCGCGCGGGCACTGCTTTCATGGTGTTGAACGGCAAGGGTGAATTGCTGCTGCGCGACCGTGAACCGAAGGGGCTGTTGGGGGGAATGGCGGAAGTGCCGTCAACGCCATGGATCGAGGCCGCGGAAACCGGAATGCCCGTGCTGGACCACGCCCCGGTGGAGGCAGACTGGAGGCAGTTGAACGGTGTTGTGCGCCACACGTTCACCCATTTCCATCTGGAGCTCGATGTCTGGGCGACGAAGGTCCTGGCCCAGCCGTCCGTGCGTCCGGCGGCAAAGCCTGCGCAATGCCGCTGGGTTGCGCGGCAGGATCTGGACACGGCCGCCTTGCCAAGCGTCATGCGCAAGGTCATCGTCCACGGTCTTGAGCAGATGTAATCGAACCCCAATACCGGCAGCTTCAGATCAGCTCCAGCTCGGCGCGAACCTTTTGGCGCAACAGATCGATCGGCTTAAGCTTGCCGTCTGTCTTGAAATGCCAGAATGTCCAGCCGTTGCATGCGTCGAGCCCCTGAACATGGGCGCCGATCTTGTGGATCGACCCGGTGGCATCGGCGCAGACCAGAGTGCCGTCGGCACGAACCTTTGCCGCATGACGTCTCGCTGGATCGTAGAGCACGGTGCCCGGTTCGAGCAGGCCGCGTTCGACGACCGTTCCAAAGGGCACGCGCGGCAGGCCGCGTTTACTCTTGGAGACTTCGATAGTTTCGCTGTCCAACGGAACGATAGCGTCGATACGCTTCCGTGCGGCATCGATATAGCGCTTCTCCCGTTCGATGCCGATCCACTTGCGCCCGAGTTTCTTGGCCACCGCGCCGGTTGTGCCTGTGCCGAAGAAAGGGTCGAGCACCACATCGCCAGCGTTCGATGAAGCCAGGATAACCCGGTGCAAAAGCGATTCGGGCTTCTGTGTGGGATGGGTCTTGTCGCCCTGGTCGTCCTTCAGTCGCTCACCACCGTTACAGATTGGCAACAGCCAGTCCGAGCGCATTTGCAGATCGTCGTTGAGTGCCTTCATCGCTTCGTAGTTGAAGGTGTAGGTCTTCTGGCCTTCGCTGCGCGTGGCCCAGATCATGGTCTCATGGGCATTGGTGAAACGCCGGCCCCGGAAATTCGGCATCGGGTTTGACTTGCGCCAGATGACGTCGTTGAGCACCCAGAATCCCAGGTCCTGAAGGACCGTGCCGACGCGGAATATGTTGTGATAGGAACCGATAACCCAGATGGTTCCGGTGTCCTTCAGAACCCGCCGCGCTGCAGCCAGCCATTCGCGGGAAAAGGCATCATAGGTTTCGAATGAATTGAACTTGTCCCAGTCGTCGTCGACGCCCGCAACCTTTGTGTTATTGGGACGGCGCAATTCGCCTTCCAGTTGGAGATTGTACGGCGGGTCCGCAAAGATCAGATCGACCGACTTTGCCGGCAGTTTGTTCATCTGCCCGATGCAGTCGCCACGCATGATCTTGTTGACGAAAGCCGCTTTGTCCGGCTTGTGCGCGTAACCCATACCTTGAAACCCCAACGCAACTGACTGAAGCCGCCATGTTGGGTGCAACGGGGTAAAGTTTAGATTAAGAAGGGGGAGAAACAGGGCGCTTTTGGGGGCCACATGGTCGATTAAAGATGTGCTTATGGTTAACGTTTCGTTGATTGCGCAAGAGCTGCCTTGATCGGCGCGAATGAACGTCTGTGATGAGGTGTGACACCGTGCAATTCGAGCGCATCGGCGTGCTGGCGTGTGCCGTAGCCCATGTTGTTCTCCCAGCCGTAGCCAGGGTGTTCGCCGGCAAGGTCAATCATGATCGCGTCGCGTGCGGTCTTGGCGATGATGGAGGCGGCGGCGATGGACAGCGAACGGCTGTCGCCCTTGATGATTGTTTCTCCAGGACAGTTGAGAATCGGCATCCTGTTGCCGTCTATCAAGGCGTAGTCGGCGGGTTCCGGCAATGCCGCCAGGGCTTGGGCCATGGCCCACAATGTTGCGGCCAGAATGTTGTCCCGGTCGATACGCCCGACATCGGCTATGCCGACGCCCACAAAAGCGGTTTGTCGGATCAGCGGTGCCAGCCGGTCTCTGGCATTGGCCTTGAGTTTTTTTGAGTCATCCAGGCCCGCTGGAATGTTGAGTGGATCAAGAATTACGGCGGCAGCCACCACAGGTCCCGCCCAGGGTCCGCGACCGGCCTCGTCAATGCCGGCGACATTTGAACGACCCCGCTCGATCAGTGACTGTTCCAACAGGAAATCAGGCGCGGAAGGAGCTGCGGGTCGCTGTCTGTCGGACTTGGTCACGGACGCAAAAAACTCAGTTTTCCGAAGCGGAAGACGACGGGCCGGTCTTCACGCGAAACAGAATGATGAAGGGAATGAGCGCCACAAGCAGAAAGGCGATCATCATGAAACTGTTGTTGTAGGCGATCATGGTCGATTGCCGGACCACCTCCAGGTCCAGCAAGGCAAGTCCTGACTGTTCTGTTATGTCCCAGGTATCCTTCTCGAACGGCTTCGACAACAATCGGTTGAAGGGCGTAATGGACTCATTCATGAGCGCATGATTGATCTGGCTGTGACGGGCATGCAAGCCGATGATGGCCGCAGTGCCGATCGAGTAACCCATGTCGAAACTCAGGTAAAACATGGCAAACCCCTGATCCTGAACGCGCTTGTCGAGCTTTGCCAGGGCGAGCGCACTCAGCGGTGCCCAGATAGCACCGGTCGCACAGCCGAGGATAAAATTCGATACGATCACGTCGTTGGCCCGGATATCCACTGTCCAGTCGGACATCATCCAGGATGCCAGCGCGGTGAAAGCCAGTCCGATCGTGAGAAGATGACGGGGGTCCATCCGGTCGCGGATCTGGCTTACCACCAGAAGCCCGAGCACCGATCCCACACCGCGCGCCATCAGCAGGTTGCCGGTATCGATCGCTGCATAGCCGCTGATCTGCTGAAGTTGCAGGGGCAGCAGGAGCAGGGGCAGGAAGAGTACGGCACCCACGAGGAAAATGAAAACTTCACCCAGAACAAAATTTCTCTCACGGAACAAGGTCCGGTTCACGAAGGGTTGTTTGGCGGACATGGTGTGGACCACGAACACGTAGAAGGCGGAAACGGTGATCAATGCTTCAATGACGATCTCTGTTGACTCAAACCAGTCCAGCCGCTCACCGCGCGCGAGCATCAGTTGTACGGTTCCAACACAGATAATGAGCGATGCGAAACCGGTCCAGTCAAGTCGCTCGGGTGATTTGGGCGTGTCCGGCACCAGCAACCACGCTGTTCCCAGAACGATTGCCGCAATCGGAATATTGACGAAAAATATCCAGGGCCAGCCGAAATTGTCGATCAGCAATCCCGCAAGGGTGGGGGCAAACACATTGGCGGTCACAAACCCCAGGGCCCACAAGGATGTGGCCTGTCCGTAGCGGCCTGGCGGAAAGGCATTGACCGCAATCGCCTGGCCCAGAGGGATCAGTCCCGCCCCGCAAAGTCCCTGCAGGAACCGCCAGGCGACCTCTTCCATGAGAGATGTGGAAAAACCGCATCCCACCAGGGTCACGGTGTACCCTGCAATTGTCAGCAGGAACATCTGCCGGCGCCCAAAGCGCATGCTGAACCAGCCCACGCTCGCCGTCATCATGGAACTGCCGATGACAAACGCGATCATGACCCAGGCGATCTGGTCCGTGGTCGCCGAAAAGGCCCCCTGCATGTGCGGCAAGGCCACGCCCACCGAATTCCAGGTCACCGCATAGGTTGCCGTACCGACCGTCGAGCACAGCACGATCATGACGCCACGGAGCGTTATGCGATCATCGATATGGGCGTCGGCTTTAGCGGGAGATTCTGCGCTGAGTTCGGTCATGGCATGGTCTGATTGCGGCCCACGTGTTCAACCGGTGTCTATTTCGGCTGTGCAAACACGCTTTTCACGAGTGAAAGCGCATCGTCATCGCGTTCGGTGTCAATCGATACCGTCGCGGTCATGCCGGCCCGTAAGCGGTCGCGATTCTGTGCCTTGTCAAATGTGAGCTTCACGGGGATGCGTTGAACCACCTTGACCCAGTTCCCGGTTGCATTCTGGGGTGGCAGGATAGCGAATTCCGCACCTGTCGCCGGGCTGATGCTGTCGACGGTCGCCCGCCATACAACGTCCGGGAAACTGTCGACGACGATTGTTGCCTTTTGGCCAACCTTGATGCCGGTCAGCTGAACCTCTTTAAAGTTTGCCTCGACCCAGGGGGCTCCTGTTGTGACCAGGGCGAATAGGGAGTCGCCTTTTTCAACATACTCGCCGGCTTCGAGCCCTACTTTGCTCAACACCCCGTCGGCAGGTGACCGGACCTCTGCATAGGAAAGGTTCAACTGAGCGCGGCGCAGTTTTGCTTCGGCCTGCAGGTAGAGCGGATGCTGGGTGTAATCGACATCAACCGAACCACCGAGGTCAGCCAGAACAATCTGACTGGTTTGCGTCGCTATGTTCTTCTGGCGCCGTGCCATGGTCAGTTCATGTTCGGTTTTCTGGCTGGTTGCCTCCGAGCCGATGCCTTCGTCATGAAGATTTTGGTTGCGCTTGTGTGTGACCTCCAGATAGCGGATGCGTTCGTCCGCCGCTTCGATTTCCATCTGGCTCTGTTCGAAGCGCGCCCTGAGCGATATGACCCGCTGGCGCACATTGGCCAGTTCTGCCTTGGCTGCGGCAGAGGTCATCTCAAAAGGCCGGGGATCGATCCTGAACAGGAGATCGCCTTTGGCAACCTGCTGATTATCCTTGACCGCAACCTCTGACACCGGGCCATCGATAGTCGTGCTGATGGTTCTGATCTCCGACTTTACGTAGGCGTTCTCCGTCGACACGTAGCGGTTGTCGGTGGCATAGACGTATGCGGTAGCAAATACTGCCAGTAGGGGAGGCACCCCGAGCAGCAGAGAACGCGGCATCCTGCGCCGTTCACGCGTTGATGGACCGTCTGTCACGACAAACTCCTAGATCAGGATGGCCTTTTGTTGAATCAATCAACAGCCATGCAACCTGATCGCTCTCAACATGTTAGAGCCGGATGCGGGCGGGAAACCGCGAACAATTATCCTCAACCGGCTCTACAACCAGAGAGACTAGTTCGGAATCAGCCGGCGGTGAAGCGTTTCTTTATCGTAAAAGACACAACGGGCCCCAGCCCGACTATCTCGCTCTATTTCTCTAAGGCGGCCACGTCGGCTGCCAAGCTGAATACCAGAGATTTTCGAAGTGAGAATCCGGATCGTTCGGTTGTCGGTTTACGACAGGAAGCCTGCGCCCGACATATGGTCGAGATATATTGCGGCATCGCGGATGTCGAAAACAAACGACACCACAATCACGAACGTCATGACGCCGGACCACACACTAAAGGGTGACAGTTTTGCCAAAAACGGCCGGTGCTTGAGCAACAGATAGAGACCGGGTGACCACAAGATAAGGTGCAGAAGTGCCAGAAGTCCCGACAACGGCGGTAAGCCCAGCGCCGGCAGGGCGAACATAACGCAGAGTATTGTCAGCAGAAATCCACCGACAACCCAGCGGGCGATCGCATGGCGCCAGACGAACAGGAGCCCTGCGGCAAAGCATGCTCCCATGAACATCAGCCAGAATTTTACCGGCTCAGGCGTGTTGCTCATGGCGTTGTCGTCGAAGACCTGAAGCGCCAGATGCCCGCTTTCATATGTAGCAGCGATGGCTTCCGACGAAACAACGCCAACGAGCAAAGTCGTGCCACAGACAAACCAGAACGACCGTGATGACATGGGGCAAACTCCAATGCGAAGACCAAAAGAACTAAAACAAAAATGTCCGAACTTCTAACATGGGCTCATACCGTTCAGGGACAACCACATGTCAGATGCATGCATCAGAGAGTCTTACGACAGATGCCCAGTTTCGGACCATAGTCCATGGTCTATACTCCTAAAGCAGAGACAACTGGTCGCCGGCGCGGGGCGGAGGATTGAACAGGCCGGTCTCCAGTTTCGAGCGCTCCAGGTTGAGGCCCAGCCGCTTGGCTGCGATCTCGAAGCGTCTGCCGATCGACCAGGCGTAGGGCCCGGTGCCGCGCATGCGCCGGCCCCAGGTTGCGTCGTTCTCCTTGCCGTTGCGCATGGAACGGATAAGCGAAAGCACGTGGGCGGCCCGGTCTGGCATTTCGGTCATGAGCCATTCGCGAAACAGATCGCGGACCTCGAGCGGCAGGCGCAGCAGCACATAACCGGCTTCCCGGACACCGGCGTCGGCTGCGGCCTTGAGCAGCGCTTCCAGTTCCTGGTCGTTCAGGGCAGGGATGACCGGAGCCGTCATGACCGCAGTCGGTACACCGGAGGCACCAAGGATCTCGAGGGCGCCGATCCTTTTTGACGGTGTGCTGGCCCGCGGTTCCATGGCCCGGGACAACTTGTGGTCAAGGGTCGTCAGCGAAATCGCGACCTTGGCCAGGCCGCGTTCGGCCATGGATTGCAGAATGTCCAGGTCGCGAACCACGAGTGCGGATTTGGTCACGATCGCGACCGGATGGTTGAAACGGTCGAGCACCTCCAGAATCTGCCGGGTGATCCGGTAGGTGCGCTCGACCGGCTGGTAGGGGTCGGTATTGGTGCCTAGCGCAATAACCTGCGGCCGGTAGGAAGGGTCGCTCAGTTCCTGTTCCAGCAGTTCCGCCGCATTCGGTTTGGCAAACAGCCGGGTCTCGAAATCAAGCCCCGGCGAGAGCCCCATATAGGCGTGGGTAGGCCTTGCAAAACAATAGACACAGCCGTGTTCGCAGCCCCGGTAGGCGTTGATTGAACGGTCGAAACCGATATCCGGCGAAGTGTTGCGGGTGATGATCTTCTTTGGCTTTTCTTCAGTGACCGTGGTGCGAACACGGTCCGTGTCGACCAAGCTTTCCCAGCCGTCATCGAAGTCCTCATAGACTTGCGGTTCATACCGGCCCGACCGGTTGCTGACGGACCCGCGGCCCCGGCGTCTGCGGGGGTCGATTGTAACATTCCGGATTTCGCCGCTGGGGTCGAAAAATCCTGCCGCGCTCAACAGCGCATTCGATTGCTGTGTCATGCTTCTAAGATAGAATACGCAGCGGAACAAAACAAGAACAAAAGCGAACGCGTAAACTTTGATTGAGGTCCGGTGCAGCTTCAGTATAGTGCGCCGATGCTTAGCGTCGTGATCCCAACATTGAATGCCGCCAATAGTCTGCCGGCCACTTTTCAGGCCCTTATCGCAGGTTGCACGGCGGGCCTGGTCAGCGAGGTAATCGTCGCGGACGGCGGCTCGACCGATGATACCTTGATGATAGCAGACGCCTCTGGCGCAAAGGTCGTGGAAACCTCGAAAGGGCGCGGAACACAGCTGTTGGCGGGCGCTGAGGCCTCCAAATCTCCATGGATATTGTTTCTTCACGCCGACACGGTGCTTGAGACCGGTTGGGACATGGATGTTGCCCGCTTCATGTTGGCCGTGGAACAGACCGGCGATCCGGACCAGGCGGCCTATTTCAGGTTTGCCATCGACCAGGATGGGCTCAAGGCCAGGATTCTTGAGGCCATGGTATCCTTGCGGTGCAGTGTTTTTGCACTTCCCTATGGTGACCAGGGCCTGCTCATGTCGAAACGGCTGTACGAGCGGGTCGGTGGATTTTCGGATATGCCCCTGATGGAGGACGTCGATATCGTGCGCCGGATTGGACGCCGCCGCCTGTCGAAGCTGTCTTTCAGGGCCAGAACCAGCGCCCAGCGCTATCGCCGCGACGGGTTCTCAACCCGGATACTGAAGAATTTTGTCTGTCTGTCTCTCTATTTCCTGCGGGTATCGCCGCGCCACATAGCCCGCCTTTACGGCTGATTGGGAATGGTCGCCCGTACTCTCGTTGTCATGGTGAAGGAACCCAGGGCCGGAGCTGTCAAGACAAGGCTTGGCCGGGGCATTGGCGCGGCCACTGCAGCGGGCTTCTACCGGCAAATGGTTTCCGCCACGTTCCGTGCAGTGGCCGGGGACCCCCGTTGGACGACCATTCTGGCGGTGTCTCCGGATACGGCTGTTGTAGGCCCGACCTGGCCAATGACGATACCCAGAATCCCACAAGGCCGCGGTAGCCTCGGCGACCGCATGGATCGCATTATGCAGAGTCTGCCGCCCGGACCGGTTATCATCATCGGCACAGACATTCCCAGCATCCGCGCCGACGATATCGCCGCCGCGTTCAGGCAGTTGGGATCAAGCGATGCGGTTTTCGGACCGTCGCCCGATGGCGGTTACTGGCTTGTCGGGCTGAAACGTCATCCGGTCATACCGAGGATTTTTGAAAATGTCCGTTGGTCAAGCCGATGGACACTTGAGGATACCCTGGCAAACCTGGCCGGGCACAGGACCGGTTTCGTCGTCGAGCGCGATGATATCGATACAGTCGAGGATCTTCGCCGCCACCGCAACCCGCGCCGTGGCAAACCCCGGTAGTCGATCAATCAGGATTTCGTCCGCTTGAGGTGCTCGTCCAACCGCGGCATGATTTCGATGAAATTGCAGGGCATTGAACGATAGTCGAGCTGGCTCTTCAGGATGCCGTCCCAACCGTCTTTGCAGGCACCGGGAGAACCGGGCAGGCAAAAGATGTAAGTTCCGCCGGCGACCCCGGCAATGGCGCGGGACTGTACCGTGGAGACACCTATTTTTTCAAAGCTAATACGGTGAAAGATCGCCGAGAAACCGTCAATTTCCTTGTCGAAAAGCGCCGACATGGCCTCCGGCGTGACATCCCGGCCCGTGAGCCCGGTACCACCGGTAGTGATGATGGCATCCACATCCGGATCATCGATCCAGCGTTTGGCCTGAGCCTGAATGGCGGGTATGTCATCGGTCACGATCGCACGGTCGGCAAGTGCGTGCCCGGCCGATTCCAGCCGGTCGACGATAATCGAGCCGGATCGGTCGTCTTCCATCGTGCGCGTGTCCGACACCGTCATAACGGAAATCTTGATGGCGATGAACGGTCTCGTTTCATCGATTCTGGACATGGTTTCTCCGGGTTAATCAGGTTTTCGGACTATTCTCGTTTGCCTCGAGGGCCTGCTGGATTTCCAGAAAGTCACGCCACGCGAGCTTCTTCTGAGCCGGCTGTCGCAGCAGGTAGGCTGGATGCAGTGTTGCGTTCGCGCGGTAATGACCGCCATCGGGCGGGTATGTCCGCCATGTGCCGCGCAAGCGCATGATGCCCGTGGTCGTCGCCAGCATCTCCTTGGCGGCTACGCCCCCCAGGAAAACGATCACTGCCGGGTCCACAAGGGCAATCTGGCGTTCGATAAAAGGGCGGCAGATGGCGGTTTCGGCCGGTGTAGGGGCGCGGTTGCCGGGCGGACGCCAGGGAATGACGTTGGTAATGTAGGCGTTGCTCCGGTCCCTGCCGATGGCCGCCAGCATTCGGTCAAGCAATTGTCCGCTGCGGCCGACGAAGGGCACGCCTTGCAAATCCTCGTCGCGGCCCGGTGCCTCGCCGATCAGCATCAAGGGTGCCTCCGGACTGCCGTCGGCAAATACGAGGTTTTTGGCTGTCCGCTTCAACCCGCAGCCATTGAAGTCGGCCAACGCGTCTTTCAGTTCTTCCAGTGTCTTGCACCCCTCCGCCAGGGTGCGGGCATCGTGTACTACATTATCGGCGCGCACCGGCGCCGGGTCTGGACGCGCTGGGCTCTGCCCTTCATCCCGCGGCAAGAGCGACGCCCGGCCCTTGGCGGGTGCCGCAGTCTCCGTGGTTGCCGTTGGCGCTTGCCTGGCCTTCTGTTGTTTCTCGCTCTCCGCGAACCAGTCCGTGGCTTCTTCGCTCATGGCCTCGTCCACACCCATTTGGACATACCACTGCAACAGGGCGGTGGCGTCGGTTGAAGAGGTGTCGCGATTGGGCATGATGTGAACCGGCAAAAAAGGGAACGGCGATGGATTGATATGACGTTCTTGACCACTATAGCAGCGATTCCGTTTGCCTGAATGTCGTAATTGGGGTTGCACATCAATAAAGAGGCGGACTAATACCAGTTAGAATTTGCCGGGGCCCGGGCCCCGCAAGCATGGGTTGATGGAGGGTCAGGTGAGCGACAATCAGGAACAGACGCCGGAACGCGAGTCGATGGAGTACGATGTCGTCATCGTCGGCGGTGGCCCCGCAGGACTTTCTGCGGCGATCAGGCTGCGGCAACTCGCGATGGAAAACGATTGCGAACTGACCGTGACAGTACTCGAAAAGGGATCCGAAGTCGGTGCCCACATTCTGTCCGGAGCGGTTATCGATCCGGTTGCCCTGAATCGGCTTATCCCCGACTGGAAAGAGCAAGGCGCGCCCCTCGATACCGAGGTGACACAGGATCATTTTCTGGTCCTGGGACCAGCCGGTCATGTGCGATTGCCCAATTTCGCGATGCCGCCACTGATGAACAACCACGGCAACTACATCGCCAGCCTTGGCAATGTATGCCGTTGGCTCGCCGAACGGGCAGAAGAACTCGGTGTCGAGATCTATCCAGGCTTTGCCGCCTCGGAAGTCGTCTATAACGACGACGGCAGCGTCAAGGGTGTGGCCACCGGCGATATGGGCATAGGCCGCGACGGCACGCCAAAGGACAGCCACACGCCCGGCATAGAACTTCATGGCAAGTACACCTTCATCGCGGAAGGCGTGCGCGGATCGCTTGCAAAGCAGCTGATCGCAAAGTTCAACCTGGACGAGGACCGGGAGCCTCAGAAATTTGGCATCGGCCTGAAGGAGCTCTGGGAAGTCGATCCGGCGAAACATCGCAAAGGTCTCGTCCAGCACAGCTTTGGCTGGCCGCTCGGGTTCAAGACTGGCGGTGGCTCATTCCTTTACCACTTTGACGAGAACCTCGTGTCCGTAGGCTTCGTGGTTCACCTGAATTATTCCAATCCCTATCTGTCGCCTTTCGACGAATTCCAGCGATTCAAGACGCACCCTTCGATCTGCGAGACATTCGAAGGCGGCAAGCGCATCGCCTATGGCGCCCGCGCCATTACCGAAGGCGGATTTCAGTCGGTTCCGAAGCTGGCATTTCCCGGCGGCGCCCTGATTGGCTGCTCGGCTGGATTTGTGAATGTGCCGCGCATCAAAGGCAGCCACAACGCCATGGCCACCGGCATGATGGCCGCCGAAGCGGCCTTCGACGCCATTCGCGCGGGCCGTCATAATGATGAACTGAGCACCTACCAGGACGCCTATGAAGTCAGCGACGTGGCCAAGGACCTCAAGCGTGTCCGTAATGTAAAGCCGCTTTGGAGCAAGCTCGGTACGGTTGGCGGCGTAGCGCTTGGCGGCATCGACATGTGGATGAACAATCTGGGAATAGGCCTGCCTTTCACATTGAAGCACGGCAAGCCGGATCATGCCTGTCTGAAGCCGGCATCCCAGTCCAAGCCGATTGATTATCCCAAGCCAGACGGCAAAGTGTCGTTCGACAAGCTGTCGTCGGTCTTCGTCTCGGCGACCAATCACGAGGAAGACCAGCCAATCCACCTGAGGTTGACGGACCCGGATGCGCCGATCAGGGACAACCTGCCCCAATTTGCCGAGCCGGCTCAGAGATATTGCCCGGCGGGTGTTTATGAGGTCGTGACCGAGGACGACGGTACAAACCCCACGTTTCAGATCAACGCGCAGAACTGCGTTCATTGCAAGACCTGTGACATCAAGGATCCGGCTCAAAACATCACCTGGACGGTTCCCGAAGGTGCCGGTGGTCCGAATTACCCGAACATGTGATCTTGAAATGATGCCGGTATCCGCTTAACGGTGACCGAATCCGTGATATAGTGCGGGCCTGTTTGCTGCGCGACAGGTGCTTTTGCATCGTCGCCATCGTCTCTTTACAGGGAAATACATATGCTCGCACTTCCGGCGGTTCGCGCTAGACTAGCAGCAGTTCGATCGAGCGCACTTGGTTTGCTCGTATGCACTCTTGTTCCGTTTACACTGGCCGCGACATCGTCAAAGGCTGGACCGGAAGCCGCTCCCGCGCAATCCTTCGCCATTTCGCTATCGGGGAACTATCTGGCTGGCCGTTTTGCCGGCCGTCAGCGCGAGACTGAAGCCGCGGCGGCCTACTATGCAAAGGCGCTCGGCGAGGATCCCGATAATGCGTTTATCCTGGAGCGGTCATTCCTTCTGGAAGTGAGTGCAGGTCACATCGAACAGGCAGCAAGCCTTGCTGCCAAGCTGATCAAGCACGACAACGGGCACAGGATCGCCCATCTTGTTCTCGGGCTCCGGCATTTTCAGTTCGGCCGCTACAAGCGGGCCCGCGAAAATTTCGACTCGGCGTTTCACGGTTCGATCGGCCAGCTGACCTCGTCGTTGTTGTCTGCCTGGGCCTTTCAGGCCGAGTCGCGTACCGATGAAGCCGTGGCCGCCCTCAAGGCGATTGAAAATACCGATACCTTCGGTATCTTCGGCCCGTATCATCTGGCACTCATTAACGACCTGGGTGGACGGCAAAGCGAGGCGGCAAAACAATACGCCCGTGCGTACGATGCTTCGGCATCTTCCCTGCGGGTTGTGCAGGCATATGGATCGTTTCTTGAACGTACAGGCCACAGCGACAAAGCTGCCGAGATCTACAAGACCTTCCTGAAAGCTTCTCCGGAGCAGGCGCTGCTGGTCAAGGCAGTGGAACGGATCAAGTCCGGTGGAAAGGCACAGCCACTCGTGCGCACCGCCGGCGCCGGCGCTGCCGAAGCCCTGTTCGGAATATCCAGCGCACTGACCGAAGAATCAAGCATCGACATCGCTCTGATCTACGTTCAGCTTACCCTTTACGCCAATTCCAACCTCACGATCGCGCGCTCGCTTCTCGGCGACATCTACTCGGATACCAAGCGGCGGGAAAAGGCGATAGAATCCTACGAGATGGTGCCGGCAGAGTCGCCGTTGCGCCGCAATGCCGATATTCACATTGCCGACAATCTGGACAAACTGGACCGGGTGGACGAGGCCCGGACGAGGCTCGAGTCCCTGATCGCCCAGTATCCTAAAGACAGATTGCCATTGATGGTAATGGGTAACCTTCTGCGCAATCGGGAAAAGTTCGCCGAAGCCTCCGGTTATTACGGCAAGGCAATAGCCCTGATTCCCAAGATCGAACAGAACCATTGGCGGGTATTCTACTCACGCGGAATCACTTACGAGCGATCCAAGCAGTGGCCAAAGGCGGAAGTGGACTTCCTGAAGGCGCTTGAACTGTTTCCGGACCAGCCGCTGGTGCTCAATTATCTGGGATATTCCTGGGTAGAGAAAGGTCTCAATCTTCAACGCGCGATGAAAATGATCCGCAAGGCTGTCGAGTTGCGGGCAAACGACGGGTACATCGTGGATAGCCTCGGCTGGGCGCATTACAAGCTGAAGGAATATGACGACGCGGTGCGGCACCTTGAACAGGCCGTCGAACTGCGTCCCGACGACCCAACGATCAACGATCATCTGGGTGATGCGCTCTGGCGCGTCGGTCGCAAACTCGAAGCCCGGTTTCAGTGGGGACATGCCAAGAACCTCAAACCCGAACCGGATGCCTTGATGAAGATCGAGGAGAAGCTGAAAAACGGTCTGCCCGATGAGGAGGCCGAGAAAGCAACGTCTTCGTCGTCTTCGCAAGACAAGTCCTGAGCACCATGCTGGCAGGGATCGTCGGCGTCTGTACACAGAGCATGCCATAGGCGCACATTTTTTTGGCAAGGCCATAGGGGGCACACATGGCCGTGATCGTTGAGCAGGCACCTGCCAAAATAAATCTCACACTTCACGTGCTGGGACGTCGTGAAGACGGCTACCATACACTGGAGAGTCTTGTGGCGTTCGGCGATATTGCCGATACCCTGACCTTCGAGAAGGCGCCTGAGTTTTCGTTGACCACAAGTGGTCCGTTCGCGGATGACATTCCCCACGACGAAGACAACATCGTTCTCATGGCTGCACGCGGATTGGTACACGGTGTAAAGACACTGCCGCCTGGTGCGGCCATCGAACTCAACAAAGTGCTACCGGCGGCTGCCGGAGTCGGCAGCGGTTCGGCCGACGCCGCTGCCTGCCTGCGCGGTCTTCTGCGGCTGCACGAGACCAAGGTCAGCGCAACCGTCATGCATCAGGTGGCGGCCGGTATCGGCGCAGATGTGAATGTTTGTCTGGGGTCTGAAGTGGCCCTCATGAAAGGCATCGGCCATGTGGTCGAACCGGAACCCCGGCTTCCCCTGGTCCCCGCTGTTCTTGTCAATCCCGGGGTTTCGGTTGCGACGTCGGCGGTGTTTGCAGCACTGGGGCTGGCACCCGACCAGGCCTTCGCCGTTGAAACACCGCCACCGCCCCGGGCGCAGTTCAGTTCGGTTCGCGAGCTTGTCAATTACCTGCTGGGGACGCGAAACGATCTGGAAGCGCCGGCAAGCGCCATGGTCCGGGAGATCGGTGACGTCCAGAACGTGCTGTTTGCCTGCGACGGATGCATGCTTTCGAGAATGACCGGCAGTGGCGCCACCTGTTTCGGGATCTTCGAAACGTTGGAAGAGGCCGACGACGCCGCAAACCAGATCCAGAGCGAGTTTCCCGACTGGTGGGTTGTGTCGACCACATTGCACTGAACGACACGACTTAACCGGTGGCGCCCTTCGACACGCTCTTTGCGCCAACCCAGACATGTGAAATGTCTGAGCGGGTCGCGCCGTAAACAATCTTCTGGAATATGTCCTCCGGGCTGTCCAGGTCTTGCCACCAGATCACGTTCGACGCTGCCGTGTTGATGTCAAGGACCATAGCGTCGAAGTGGTAGCCCTTCGCAAACTTGCCGACGGGAATATCAAGCGCGTTTCCACCGCCTGCGGTTGCAAGCCAGAAGGCGTGGCGGAAGTCGATCCGCGACTGTGGCCGTCCCCGGATCTCCGGCGCCCGCTTCGGGTCGACGCCGTCCTCCAGCGCCCGCGATGCCGAAATCGCATGGCGGCAACTGTCGAACATCGACGCACTCGGGCCTCCGGAAATATCCGTGCCCAAGCCCAGATGCATACCCTTTTCCATCATGACCCGCAGCGGGAAGACCGAGTTTGCAAAATAGAAATTCGACAAGGGGCAATGGGCAACGCCGGCATGCGCGTGGACAATTCTGTCGGCGTCATCGTCGGTGATAAAGTTCGAGTGGGCAAGAATGGTGTGCCGGCCCAGTAGTCCAAAACTCTCAAGCGCCCCTGTGTCGGTCTTGCCCAGCCGGTCGAGCACGAAATTGTGCTCCCAGTCGCTTTCCGAGCAATGGGTTTGAATATGACATCCTGTGCTTTCCGCCAGAGCGCCAAGTCCTTCCAGAAGCGGGTCGCTGCAACTGGGGATGAAGCGCGGCGTCACAATCGGTTTGACCAGGCCGGCCTCATTGCCAGACAGGCTGCGAATGTACGAAATCAAGTCCCGGGTCTCTTCTATCGCTACCAGAGCAGAGGTGTCGCGATAGTCGTCTGGACATTGATCGGGATCGTCCATGGCGACCTTGCCCACAAACGCACGCTGTCCATGTGAAAGGCATAGATCGGCAAGTGCTCTGTTGGCGTCAGCATGAATCGTGCCGAAATACACGGCCGTCGTCGTCCCGTTCGCCAGCAGTGTCGTAACCAGGGACCGGTACACGCTCCGGGCAAACTTGGTATCGGCGTAACGCGCTTCCAGCGGGAACGTGTTTTTCGCCAGCCATTCATGAAGTGGCAGGTGCAGCGCTTTGCCGAGTTGCGGCCATTGTGGCGCATGAATGTGCAGGTCGACAAAACCCGGAAGCAGAAACTGTCCAGGTTCAAGAGACACAAAAGACTCACCGGCTCGGGCGGTAGACAAGGCCTCAGAATAACCGACTGAGCCGGGTGCTGCCACATTGGCAATCGTGCCGTCTGGATCAATTTCGACAAGGGCGTTTTCGATGACCTCAATGTCGCCAGGACCAGGCGCGTGCATAAGGGTTCCGTGGATCGCACGGACCTGATCCCTGTTGAACATTCCAGCCTCCTTGCCGTTGTCTGAACAGTCGGTTGACAGTGCCGTTAATGGGGCGGGCGTACAAGCAGTTCGCATTACATTAGTCCAGCAGTTCGCCTTGTTTTCGCTCAACCGATATATTTTGTGCATTATGGCGGTATGGCGCGGGCAGCCTCCCGTTGTAAGCTGGCGAGATCGAGGTGAAGGATAATGCGGGAATGGAACGGACAGGGACGCACGCCAGACTTGAGTTGATCGGCGTAACCAAATCCTACGCGTCGATCGTCGCCAACGATGACGTTTCCCTGACTGTGGCACCTGGCGCCATCCACGCTGTGCTCGGGGAAAATGGTGCAGGCAAATCGACCTTGATGAAAGTCATTTATGGTCTGGTGAAAGCCGATCGTGGCCAGATGCTTTGGAACGGCCGCCCCGTAGATGTCGTTTCGCCTGCTGAGGCCCGCGCTCTTGGCATTGGCATGGTGTTTCAGCATTTTTCGCTGTTTCCTGTTCTGACTGTTCTGGAAAACCTTTTGCTGTCGAGTCCGCCAGGAACACCGCGGGCCGAGGTTGTCGGGCGGACCAACGAAATTGCTGAAAGACATTCAATGCGGGTTGAGCTGGACAGGACGGTCCATACGCTCTCGGTTGGTGAACAGCAAAACGTGGAGATCATTCGGTGCCTGTTGCAGGACCCGACACTGTTGATCCTGGATGAACCGACGTCCGTGCTGACACCGCAAGCGGTTGAAGAACTTTTTGGGATGCTTCGTAGTGTGGCGTCGAACGGCTGCAGTATTGTCTATATCAGTCATAAGCTTCATGAGGCTCTGGAACTTTGCGACGCGGTTACTATTTTGCGGCGAGGCAAGGTGGTGGCCAACGTCGATCCCGGAGAAGAGAACACGGAGTCTCTTGCCCGACATATGCTCGGCGACGTGACAGCAAGCCTGAATAGGTCACAACAGGCCTCTCTGGATAAAGTACGTCTTTCCGTTTCACATCTGAACAGGGATACTGATGACGACTTTGGCGTTTCACTAAACGACATCTGTGTTGAAGTTCACGGTGCTGAAATCCATGGCATTGCCGGGATAGCAGGAAACGGGCAGGCGGAACTTCTCGAGGCATTATCGGGTGAATGGAACGGGCCTCCAACACACAGAATACAGATAGACGGCAGCGATGCCGCGCACCTCGGTCCCCTGGCCAGACGGGCACTGGGTCTTGTCTATATTCCTGAAGAACGTCTCGGGCACGGTGCCGTCCCTCAATTGTCGCTTTCCAAGAACGCGTTGCTGACAACTCGTCTCATGGGGTTTACGTCCCGGGGATTCATTAGTTTTTCCGCGGTTGCGAAGTTTGCTCAATACTGCATCGAGAAATTTGATGTTCGTTCAGGCTCACCGTCAGCCGAAGCTATGTCACTATCAGGAGGAAATCTGCAGAAGTTCATAATAGGCCGCGAACTTTCCCAATCTCCCGGAGTCATCATCGCGGCCCAACCCACCTGGGGGTTGGACATTGGTGCAACGCATGAAATCCGACAATTGTTGCTGTCAATGCGGGACAGTGGAGTGGCGATCATCGTTGTTTCGCAGGATATAGATGAACTCTTCGAAATCTGTGACACGATCTCAGTGATGTCGTCCGGCACGCTATCGCCCGCTAACAAGGTCGCTGATACGACGTCGGAACAGGTTGGCCTGCTGATGTCCGGTGAGGCCGGATCGCATCTGGCCGCCAAGCCCGTAGTGGACTGCCATGCCCTTGAAACTTGAAGCAAGGCCGGCGCCGTCACGAGCCATGAGGTTCGTCGCCCCGTTTGTGGCGGCGATATTGACGGTGGTTGGTGGCAGTATGCTTTTCGCCTTTCAGGGCCATGCACCGCTCGATGCATTCCACGCCTTCTTCGTGATGCCGGTCAGCGATCTGTATGGCATCGGTGAATTGAGTTTGAAGGCTGCGCCGATCCTGTTGTGTGCTTTGGGCCTTGCCGTCGGGTTTCGGGCGAATGTATGGAACATAGGTGCTGAGGGTCAGCTCATCGCGGGGGCGATTTGCGGCGGTGGAATTGCACTGAGTGTAGGTGATGCCGAAGGCGTATGGATCATACCGTTGATGCTGGTCGCGGGTGCGCTCGGAGGCGCTGCCTGGGCGTCCGTTGCCGCGTTCCTGCGAACGCGTTTCAATGCCAATGAAATCCTTGTAACGCTCATGCTGACCTACATTGCGGGACTATTTCTGAGTTATCTGGTCTATGGGCCGTGGCGCAGCCCGACAGGATTCAACTGGCCGGAATCCTCAGAGCTGAATGACGCTGCCCGGTTACCAAGAATTCTTACTGGAACCAGGGCGAATATAGGGATCCTACTGGCCTTTGCGCTTGCCGGGTTGACGTGGCTCCTGTTGGCACGCAGCCACCTGGCCTACCGCATGGAAGTGGGCGGTCTTGCGCCTAAGGCTGCCCGTTACGCGGGGTTCAGTCGTGACCGGATGGTATGGACCGGACTATTGATAAGCGGTGCAGCGGCTGGTCTGGCGGGGGTCATAGAAGTCTCCGGCACGATCGGGAAACTGCGCGAAGTGGTTTCGCCGGGATATGGCTTTGCCGCAATCATCGTTGCCTACATCGGCCGGCTGCATGCGGTGGGGATTGTTCTTGCCAGCCTGTTGATGTCGTTGTTCTATGTTGGCGGCGAACAGGTGAAGGTCAGTCTTGGTGTGCCGTCGGCAATTACCGGTATATTTCAGGGAATGCTCCTGTTCTTTCTTCTCATGAGCGATTTGTTGATCACCTACAAACTGAAGTGGGTCGCTGCACGGCCGGCCCGTACCAGGGGGCCTGTCCGTGCTGCCGACTGAACTCATCATCTCAATCGCCATCGCGACACTTGGGGCCGGGACTCCGTTGGTACTAGCAGCAATCGGTGAACTCGTTGCAGAGAGATCAGGCGTTCTCAATCTGGGCGTCGAAGGAATGATGCTCGTTGGTGCAGCAGTCGGATTTGCCACAGCGGCTGAAACCGGCTCGTCCCTGGCCGGGATAAGTGCGGGCATGGCGGCAGGGATCACACTGTCACTGTTGTTTGCATTTCTTGTTTTGACCTGTCTGGCCAATCAGGTGGCGACAGGACTTGCCCTGACAATATTTGGCATTGGCGTCAGTGCATCGATCGGGTCCGGTTATACTGGTTCTGCACTGCAGACGGGTGCTTCGTTCAAAATTCCGTTTTTGTCGGACATGCCGGTCCTTGGTGATCTTCTGTTCTCGCTCGAACCGCTGACTTATTTTTCTGTTCTTTGTGCAATTTCCGTTTGGCTGTTCCTCACCCGATCCAGATTGGGACTGGTTCTCCGTGCTGTCGGTGATGCGCCCGATTCTGCCCATGCCAATGGCATGTCTGTAATTGCAATTCGCTACTTTGCCGTCCTTTTCGGCGGGGCGATGGCGGGGCTTGCCGGTGCTTTCCTCTCCGTGATCTACACGCCGGTTTGGGTTGAGAACATGACAGCAGGACGAGGATGGATTGCCGTTGCATTGGTCGTATTCGCAGCCTGGAGGCCTCTGCGCGTTCTTGTTGGCGCGTATCTGTTTGGCGGCGTCACCATACTACAGTTCCATATTCAGGGTGCTGATCTGGGCATTCCTTCGCAGTTTCTCTCTATGCTGCCCTACATGGCGACCATTGCCGTTCTTGTCGTCATCTCGTCCAATGTGATGCGGGTCCGGCTCAATACGCCGGCATCACTAGGCAAACCATTCCATGTAAGCCAATAATCTCGGAGAAGCCGCCGGATGAAATCGCGTTTTCGAGTCTTCGGTTTTGTACTATGATTTAGTCCATGGAACTTGACCGCCGAAATGTCCCACTGAAACTTGATACGGTGGATCTGCCTGTTGATCGTCGGGTCGACACTTGGCGTGACGTCATGTGGGGCTTGTGTAGTCCGATGACGTGCGAAACTGGTGATCAGGAAAATTTTGGCGCAAGAGTCACCGCAACAGAAATTGGGCCCTTGGGTCTGCGACAGATGTGGTCTGATCCCTATCGTGGTCAACAGACAGCATCGACCCTGGCACAGGCCAAGAAGAGCCTCTACGTGCTGACGGTCACGATTGGCGGCGGGTTCTCAATGTCACAATTCGGTCGACAGATCGATCTGGGATTGAGGACGGCAACGCTGCATTCGACCATGGATGAACTGGAGAGTGTGCACGACGAGCCTTCCAGTGCGTTGATCATCACGGTACCGTCCGACAACCTGAAACAACGCGTCGCTATACCTGAAGAACACTGTGCATTGCCGATCTCTCGGGATGATCCCTCCGCCAGTATCTTTTTCGAGTTTCTGGCGTCAGTTGTTCGTCAGCAAACGCGCCTTAACGGCACACAACGTGATGCAGTGGCCGAGACCTTGCTGGATCTGTTTGCCATGATGCTTGTCTCCGATACCCTGCACACGTCAAAGACCGTTCCTGCCGTTCGCGCGAGTCATCTTCGACGGGCGAAGGCATTTGCCGACACCAACCTGCATTGCCCGGACATGACACCGGGAAGTATCGCCGATGCTATCGGGATTTCGACCCGATATCTTCACGAATTGTTCAAGGAAGAGCCCTGTACGGTAAGTTTGTGGTTGCGTGTCAGACGGCTGAACAAGGCTAGAAATGCTCTGGCTGACCACCGGTTTACATCGCTGTCTGTCGCGGAAATTGGCTATCGGCACGGTTTTCGCAGCAACGCGCATTTTACGACAAGCTTCAAAACCGAGTTTGGCGTTACGCCCAAACGCTGGCGTGACGAACGACTGGCTCACGTGAAGGCAAACTAACCGATTGCGTCAACGTGCACAAAAAACTCTCCGTGACGGAAGTTGCCCCGATAAAGCTTGAAATTTCTGACAATTGGTACGGCAGTGTATGATCGACGGAGTCGGAGCGCTTCAGGCCTGCGGCTGTGTGCAATCGGTCATCAAGGGAGGTCGACCATGTTCAAATTGCTTTGGCAAATGAGTGCGATAATTTTTGCGGGTATGGCGTTGCTCGGACAGCCTGCAGGCGCAGCCGACAAACTGAATGTCGGTTTTGTGTATTTCAGTCCGGTCGGCGAAACCGGATGGACGGCCGAACACGACAAAGGCCGCAAGGCAATGGAGGCCAATCTCGCTGGAAAAGTGAAAGCCAAGATTGTTGAAAACGTCGCCTATGGTCCTGACGCATTGCGTGTGATCCGTCAGCTTGCCGCTGATGGCAACAAGTTGATATTCACGACTTCCTTCGGATTCATGGATCAAACTCTGGAAGTAGCCAAGCTCTACCCCGATGTAAAATTCATGCATCTGGATGGGTACAAATCCCATGACAACATGGGGACTTATTCATTGCGGTACTATGAACCGTCGTTTCTGGCCGGCATGGCAGCCGGTGCCATGACCAAGTCGGACACGATTGGTTATGTCTCTTCGTTTCCGCTCCCCGCAGTGCTCCAAATCATCAATGGCTTCGCGCTTGGTGCACAATCTGTGAAACCTGGGGTGAAGGTTCGCGTGATCGAAGTGAACTCCTGGTACGATCCGGGCCGTGAACGCGAAGCAACTGAAGCCCTGTACGCACAAGGCGTTGATGTTGTGGCCCATGTCACGGATTCCACGGCACCTACTCTCGCTGCGGAGAAGGCCGGCAAGTATGTTGTCGGGTTCCATTCCGACAGAACCAAGTTTGGCCCAAAATCCCAGTTGACGGCAATTGTTCCCGTTTGGGGTGGCTTTTACACCGACATGGCCAAGAAAGTCCTGGACGGGGCTTGGTCAAACGCGCCGGTATGGGCACCCATGTCAGAGGGTGTCCTCGCCATCGCGCCGGTCGGCTCCATGCTTCCTAAGGAAGTGGCGGACAAGATTGCGGCGCGATCTGCTGAGATTGCTGCTGGAAAGTTTCATCCGTTTCACGGTCCGATCAAGGATCAAAAGGGCGTTGAAAGAGTGAAATCCGGTGAAACGATTCCCGACAAGGATCTGTACGGGATGAACTGGTATGTCGAAGGAGTCGAAGGCAAGTTGCCCAACTAATTCGGTCCGGGATTGGCTGGTGACCGTCGCCTTGGCTCGGATGGCTATCGGCCGATTTCCCATTGGATGGATCAATGAATCCAACGGCAACAGTATAGGGACACCTAGAGCACGATGTGAAAGCGGAATGTCGCTGATCGTCCGCGTGCACATTTGCTCGTCCCGCACCACGTACCGACTTACCTTGGGAGAGCAATATGTCTGTGGACTCTGTGATTTGGAATGACTGGCATCCGGTCGCACATTCGGATCAAGTGAAACCCGGCGAAATATTCTCTGCCCGGCTTCTTGAAACTGATATTGTTTTGTGGCGTTCAGAAGAGACGTTGCAGGCTTGGCACGACCGGTGCGCCCATCGCGGTGTCAAGCTGTCTCTTGGCAAGATCTGTGAAAACCGTCTGGTCTGCGCCTACCATGGTTGGGAGTATCGCGACGATGGTCTTTGTGTGCGCTATCCAGCGCATGAGAGGCAAAAACCGTCGCCGCGGGCAAAAGCGACGTCCTACGACGTGAAGGAGCGATATGGTCTCGTGTGGGTTTGCTTAGGCGAGCCCGATGCCGACATCGTCCCATTTCCGGAAGCCGATGAAGGAACTCATCGCCTGTATTACGGTGGTAGTTTCCCCTACGAGACCAGTGGCCAGAGGGCAATCGAAAATTTTTTGGATGTTGCCCATTTTCCCTTTGTGCACGCCGGATACCTAGGCGCAGAGCCACACACGGAGATCAAAGATTATTATGTTGATGTCTCAGACGACGGCATTGCGGTTACTAACGTCACGGTTTGGCAACCCAAGCCGACAAACACGCTGGAAGTTGAAGGTCTTGATGTCGGGTATGAGTATTATGTTCAGCGTCCCCTGACCGCACGGCTTGTAAAAGACGTTGGTGTCAAGAACACGAACGGAGTCGTCGCGACAGAATCCATAATGCTGTCGATAACGCCGGTCGAACCGGAAAGATGTATCGGCAGAGTTCTTCTGGCGTCCAACCACGACACTCAGCACAGTGATGAAGACGTTGCAGCGTATACCGAATTGATTATCGGTCAGGATGTTGGAATAGTGGAGTCCCAGTTTCCCAAACGGCTTCCGCTCGACATTGGCCAAGAACTCCATGTCCGGTCGGATCAGACCGCCATAGAATACCGCCGTTGGCTCAAGTCTCTCGGTGTGACGTTTGGAACAGTCTGACGGATCGACCGGGTAACTTTCTAAAATGCCCGTTCAACACAGAAGTCCACGGCCTCGAGCAGGGCTGATTTCTGCTCGCTTTCCGGGAAGATAGCAAGCGCATCTCGCGCCATTGCACCATAGTGATGCGCGCGTTTTATGGTGTCCGCAAGCGCATCGTTTTTTCCCATCAGCGATACCGCGTGTTCCAGGTCAGCATCCGACTGGTCGCCTTCCTGCATCGCGCGTTTCCAGAACGCCCGTTCCTCCTCGTCGCCGCGCCGGAACGAAAGAACCACGGGCAGGGTGATCTTGCCCTCCCGGAAATCGTCGCCGATATGCTTGCCGAGCAGGGCCTGCTGGCCCGAATAGTCGAGCGCATCGTCTACAAGTTGAAAGGCCAGACCAAGATTGCGCCCGAAGGAATGCAGGGCGGTGTGTTCTTCTTTCGGCCGGTCGGCGATCACGGCGCCGATTTCGGCGGCCGCGGCAAACAGGGCCGCCGTCTTGGCGCCGATCACGGTCAGGTAGGCATCCTCCGTCGTGGACGTGTCCTTGGAAGCCGCAAGCTGCAACACTTCGCCTTCCGCGATCACGGCGGCTGCATTCGACAGGATCGCCAACGCCGCCAGCGACTCCGTCTCGACCATCATCTTGAAAGCCTGGCCAAGCAGGTAGTCGCCGACCAGCACACTGGCCTCGTTGCCCCAGACCATGCGTGCCGACGGCTTGCCGCGGCGCAACTCACTCTCGTCGACCACATCGTCGTGGAGCAGGGTCGCGGTGTGCATGAATTCGACACTGGCGGCGAGCGTGATGTGATGTCCGCCCTGATAGCCACACATTTGGGCGGCGGCTATCGTCAGCATGGGACGCAGGCGCTTGCCGCCGGAGTCGATCAGGTGCTGGGCAACCTCGGGGATCATCTCTACGTCGGAAAACGTGCGGTTGATGATCAGTTCGTTGACGCGCTGCATGTCCGGGTTAACCAGATCGAACAGCTTCTGGATCGTCGCGTTCTGTTGTTTACTGCCGCGCTCTTTGTCACCAGCTATCGGGACCACTACACCCACGGGAAGGACTCCGCCATTATTGTACCTTTGCGCCAGACAATAGGCGTCGTCGTTATTTCCGGCAAGAGCGACTCTTGGCCGCTGACGCAAGCGTGATTGGGGTGATCCCAGCCTCACATCATTTGCCAAATCCCACAACGTCGTTATGTATGGGGGGCCTCTGCAGTTGCCCCTGCGTATAAAGGATCGTGGACGCCGGTGAAAGAACTCCTCAGAACCAATGACGCCGTGCTGATTTCCTTCATCGAGTCGATCATGAAGGAAGCGCAAGTCGAGCATGTGGTGCTCGATACTCACATGAGCGTGGTCGACGGCAGCCTCGGTGTCCTGCCGCGGCGCATTATGGTTGACGATGACAGCCTGCGTCAGGCTCGCCGCCTGTTGGACGATCTGGGAATTGAGTATGGCACATCCTCGTGAAGGCGACTGGTCCGACGATGCGTTCCTGGGCGGACGCGTCCAGGCCCTGCAACCCCGGGCAGGCTACCGCGCCGGCATCGATGCGGTGTTGCTGGCAGCTGCCGTTCCGGCCCTGAGGGGAGAAAGAATTCTGGAAGTGGGTGCCGGTGTCGGTGTCGCCACCCTTTGCCTTGCCGCCCGGGTTGATGACCTGACCGTGACGGGCGTCGAACTCCAGCCACAGCTTTGCGAGGCCGCCCGTGACAACGTCACACGCAACCGGCTCGATCACCGGGTCGTAGTGGTTCAGGGCGATGTCTGTGCCGGTACCAGGGCCGCCGACGCGACCGGATTGAAACCTGAATCCTTCGACCGGGTATTTGCCAACCCGCCTTACTTTCAGTTGGGCCAGGTAAGATTGCCGCCCGATCCTGTTCGTGCCCGCTCCCATACCGCTGACCCAGGCGACCTCGACCGCTGGATGCGCTTCATGGTGTCCATGGTCAAACCGTCGGGGACCATGACCATGATTCACACAGCCGAGGCATTGCCACGATTGCTGGCGGCCTGCGAGAACCGTTTCGGCGGCCTGCACATCGTGCCGATTCACCCGCGTCCCGGTGTCGCCGCAAACCGTGTCCTCTTGCACGGGGTCAAGGCCAGCAAGGCACCGCTGAAACTCATGCACAGTGTCGCCCTTCACCGGGCAGACGGCTCCTACGAGGAGAAAATCGAAAAAGTCCTGCGTTACGGCAGGACGCTTGGATGGTTCGAGACGAATGCGTCTTGTGACGAGGGTTGAGGCAACATATCTATGGGCAGGTTTACCGATCATCCGAAAGCACACATCTCATCATGTTGAAATACCTGCGCTCGCTTCTGCCGGCCCGATTCCGGCAAGTAAAACCCCTGGTGCCTGTGATCAGGCTGAGCGGCGCGATTGGGGCCGTGTCGCCCTTGAGGCCCGGATTGACGCTCGCCGGATGTGCCGAGACCCTTGAGCGGGCGTTTTCCATGCGCAGCGCCAAGGCCGTGGCGATTCTGGTGAACTCCCCTGGTGGGTCGCCGGTTCAGTCCACGCTGATCTTCAAGCGGATCAGAGCCCTGGCGGAAGAAAAGGAATTGACGGTCTATGTCTTTGCCGAAGATGTGGCCGCGTCCGGCGGCTACATGCTGGCCTGTGCCGGTGACGAGATCTATGCCGATGAAAGCTCGATCATCGGATCGATCGGCGTGATCTCCGCAGGGTTCGGATTTACGGACGCCATTGCCAAGCTCGGAATCGACCGCCGGGTTTACACGTCTGGTGAAAACAAAATGTCACTCGATCCGTTCCAGCCGGAAAAATCAGCCGACGTCGAGCGCCTGAAAGCACTCCAAAGTGAAGTGCACGAGGCGTTCAAGGCGCTGGTCCGGGGCCGCCGGGGGGATGCCTTGAAGGGCGAAGAAAGCGACCTTTTCTCCGGTGCCTTCTGGTCGGGAACAAAGGCGCTTGAACTCGGTCTGACGGACGGCCTTGGAGACCTGCGTTCAGTCATGCGGGAGAAACTTGGCGACAAGGTCAGGCTTAAAGTCGTCCAACAGCACACGAACTGGCTGAAGCGCCGCCTTGGTGCCGACACGGCGCTACTGTCCTTGATGAACCCGACGGAGGCCAGCAGCACGTCCCTGGCGACTGACCTGTTGTCTACAGCCGAAGAACGGGCCCTGTGGTCGCGGTACGGCCTGTGACGCCGCCATCTGATTGAGGGGATTATCCATGGCTAAAATTCTCACGACGATTGCGCTCCTCGGTGGCGCCTGGCTCATATTCAAGGTGATTGCCGCCCGCTCCGAGGCGACAAAACAGGCCATGGCAAGGGCGAAGAACAGCGATTATCATAAGTCCCCGGAAAATGGTTCCGCCATTCCCCTGCGCAAGGATCCGGTCACGGGCGCCTATGTTCCTGACGACGACAGCCGCGCCTCGTGAGTGGTTCGTGAAACGTGGTGAAATTGTCACGCCCGTCGAGCATTGCTTGACCCTGCACAGACGCCCCATTAGGTTGCGCCAATCCCTGAGTTGTGCACCTGCGAAGTGCAGGTGGCGGTGAAGGGCCGTTCATTGGTTTTACCGGATTTTCCCATGTCCGCCTCCTTTCAAGGAGGATCCAGCAGTCTGGATCCCACTCGCTCGTTCCAGGGCCTGATTCTCACGTTGCAGAATTACTGGGCAACCTATGGCTGCGTCATGCTTCAACCTTACGACATGGAAGTGGGGGCGGGCACGTT
>JAJFHC010000171.1 GCA_021775835.1 Hyphomicrobiales bacterium
GAACCGTCCGGCGAAAATGTCGCATGTTCTACGCGCGACTCATGGCCGCTGAGAACGTTGAGTTCATCTCCCGTTGTCGCATCCCACAACCGTGCCGTTTTGTCGCTAGAAGCCGTGACGATGCGTGAACCGTCCGGCGAAAATGCGGCGCTTGTCAGGTTGATCTCATGGCCGCTGAGAACGTTGAGTTCATCTCCCGTTGTCGCATCCCACAACCGTGCCGTTTTGTCGCTAGAAGCCGTGACGATGCGTGAACCGTCCGGCGAAAATGTCGCATGTTTTACGCCCGACTCATGGCCTCGCAAGACGGCGATTTCTTCTGTCGTCGCCACGTCCCATAGTCGCGCCGTATTGTTGCTAGAAGCCGTGACGATGCGAGAACCGTCCGGGGAAAATGTGGCATGATTCGCGCCCCACTCGTCATGGTGATCAAAAACGGCTATTTCGCCCCCCGTTGCCGCGTCCCACAGTCGTGTTGTCTTGTCATAGGATGTGGTAAGAATCCGTGAACCGTCCGGGGAGAATATGGCATGTTTCACGCTCGACTCATGGCCCTGGAAGACGACGATCTGTTCCCCTGTTGACAGGTCCCATAGTTGCGCCGTTTTGTCGTCAGAAGCCGTGACGATGCGAGAACCGTCCGGGGAGAACACAGCGTACGTAATTCCGTCGCCATCCCCTTTGAAGACGGTCACCTCTTCTCCCGTCGCTGTGTCCCACAACCTCACCGATTTGTCCCACGAGTCGGTGACGATATACTTAGCACCCGAAGAGAAAGCAGCGTATGTAATAGATCTGGCTGGAAGATCCCAGAGGATGGTGGTTTGCGCTCCGGTTGCGGCGTCCCAAAGACACGCCGTGCATTTATCGTAGCTCCAGGCTGCAGTGACAATATGCGAACTATCCGGCGAGAAGGCGATGTCAGATGCATCGTCGTATCGGCCCTTGAAGATAGCGACTTCTTCTCCCGTTGCCACATCCCACAACCGTGCCGTGTTATCAAGGTCGGTGGTGACGATATGAGATCCGTTTGGTGAAAAAGTAGCATCAATCACGTTGATCTCATGGCCCTTTAGGACGATGGCATCTGCCCCTGTATCTGCGTCCCACAGCCGTGCTGTATTGTCCCAAGAGCTTGTTATGAGGCGTGAACCGTCTGGCGAGAAGGCGACATAGTCCACAGTGCTCTCATGGCTCCTGAAAACGGCGACTTGTGCCCCGGTTGCCACGTCCCACAGGCGAGCTGTATTGTCATAGGAGGCGGTTACGATGCGCAAACCGTCCGGAGAGAAGTCGACGTGTGTTAAACCTTTCTCATGGCCTCTGAGGACAGCGACCTCCGCCCCTGTATTTGCGTCCCACAACCGCGCGGTACTGTCGCGTCGCGTTACGATGCGCGCACCGTCAGGCGAGAATGCTACCTGATTCACTGTGCTTTCATGACAATCAAGGACAGCGATTTGTATCCCTGTCACTGCATTCCATACCCGTACCGTGTTGTCTTTAGAGGTGGTTGCAATTCGCGAACCGTTAGACGAATAGATGGTGCTTACCACGCTATCTTTGTGGCCCATGAGGACAGCAACCTCTGCTCCCGTTACCACATCCCACAACCGTGTCGTATTATCGTCAGAAGCAGTCGCCACTCGAGAGTTATCAGGGGAAAAACTAACACTATTTACGGGCCCCTCGTGCCCAACGAGATCATTGAATTTGTCTCCCGTCGTCGCGTCCAACAGCCGTGCTGTTTTGTCGTCAGAAGCGGTGACGATATACAAACCGTCTTTTGAGATATCCATGTCATTGATGTCGTCCTCAAGGCCATTGAGAACGGCGACCTCTACCCCCGTCGCAGCATTCCACAGCCGCACCGTTTTATCTTCGGAGACGGTCCAGATACGCGAATTGCCTTGGTCGAAACAGGCAGCAACCAAACCATCCTCATGGCCCCTAAGGACGGCGATTTGTTCTCCCGTTGTCGCGTCCCATAGCCGTGCCGTTTTGTCATCAGATGCCGTGACAACAAGCGACCCGTCGGGGGAGAATTCGGCGTAATTGACGAAGTCCTCATGGCGCCCGAAGACAACCAATTCTGTCTGACGATTGATCGCATCCATGAGACTTAATTCAGCTTGAGCGACATAAGGTCGAGTTTGTTGAATCATGCTTTCAGACCGATCATCCCTAAGCGCCTCAAGCGCTAGTAACATTCCGGTCACAGCATCCCCTTCTTTTGTCTCCCGTCGCGATATGTCTGCTAGAAAAAGAGATTGTGAGATGAGCGCGCGATCTCGCTCGCGCGAAATCAATTGTTCTCGGTCATTCTCGGCGTCCCTAGCGGCAGAGAGATAGTCCCACTCCGCCGAATCCAGATGGCGTCCAAGATTCGCACTTGCCGAAAAGAATTCTGCGGACTCGAGTCGCCCACCTGTATGCGATAACCAAGTCGGATCCTTGGCATTGGCATGCCAATCTCGCGCTGCACGCTTGACGCCCTCAAGAGTAGTAAGGGCCTCGAAATCTTCATCTAGCCAATCCTCAAGCAGACCCCACTGCCGAAGCAGCGCCTCATGGGCTACTTCGACAGTCACTTCGCCGGTTTCCTCTGATATATCCGTTGACAGAAGTCGCTGCTCAACCAGATGCTCAATCAGCGAGCGTGACTCCTCGGGGATTTCAGAACGCCGTGCAACCCTTCGTCGGGGGACTCCCGCGTCCGGATCGATCCCAGCTAGCCAAGGGATCAATCCGCGCCGCAACAATGCCAAACGGGCTTGCCGGTCTTTGGGTACCGCAGGGTTTGCATCCGCCGCACGCAGAGCTCGCTCTACCGCCGCCTCAATCGAACCTTTGATGCGACCGAGTTCCTCATATTCGGCGAGCTTCAAGTCGCCGTCATCACCATACTCCTCATAGAGACGTTCCATCGTAAACGACAGAAGCGGCAGAGCGTCCTTGGCCCCACCGGTTTCGATGTCAGTCAAGAGAGCGTCCGTCAATTTTTCCTCAATCTTCAGTTCCCTGTCTGTTCCTTCAAGTCTGCGAGCAGGACCTGTGATGACATCAATAAAAGTCCCGTGAGGAATGGGGCGCAGGCTCAGAGTTTCCTGGCGAATTCCATCCAATCTCTCGTCAAGTTGCAATCGCTCATAAGCGTCCGATCGGATGGTAACGATAACCAAGAAGGGGGGAATTTCTTGTGCCAGCAATTCCTTTAACAACGATAACAAACTGTCGGCCTCTGCAATCCCCTCAGCGAGATAGAGTTCCTCTCCCTGATCGACCGCCAGTACGAGCGTCGGCGGTTTCGATACTTCATCACAATGATCAGGCGTACGCACCAGATCGCTCAATAGAGGATTAACCGCGTCAAAACCACATTCAACTGCGGTACGTACAGCCGCCCTAGTTTTGGCAATCCTCCGGGCTTTGAATGCGGACGTCAAACTTGCGATCAGCCCCGTCTCACCTGTAATGGCCGCGTGTTCGGGCCGGATGACAGGGAGTGTAAGGAAATGCCGATCGTCTCGCGCCAGACGCGGAAGCAGGCCTGCACGAAGAAAGGACGATTTACCCGATCCGGACGCACCAAGGATCACTAGAAGACGAGGTGGTGCGGATTCTCTGAGGCCACGTAGCCGGTCCAGTGTCTCCACGATAGCGCCGTCGCGACCGAAGAAGATACCTGCATCCTCGGCTTCCAATGGCTTGAGACCTCGGTATGGCGCTCGGTTGAGATCGCCTTCCGGTGGCCAAGCGAAATACTTCGCATCGAGCCCTGATGCTTGAAGCCCGATCTTGAGGCGTTCTAGTCCACTCTCGGAAAACGAGATCGTTGCAGTATGGCTCCCGGATGGCAACTCAACTTCCAACTTCACTGTCCGGGGTTCGACAGTCAAATCGACCAACTGCCATTCAGCTGTCATCTCGATTGGCAAGTCTTCGTGCAAAGTTTCCGCGACCAACACGCCGAACAGTTGCTTGTTGAGCTGTTTTGCCAGCAAAAACTCCGCCAAACACCATTTTGACGCGGCCCATTCAGGAGAGATCAGAAACAAAACGATCTCGCAGCGTTCGGTCGCCGCCTTCAGGGCTTCCTGCCAGCGCTCACCCGCACGCAGACCCTGACGGGGGTCGAGATCGAGAAACAGATCGTCCCAGCCGTTCGTAACCAGCCAATCGCGAACAGCAATTGCCTCAACATTGTTGTGACTAGAATGACTTAAGAATATGCGTGACATCAGTTTCCTCAGCCAGCTCAAGGAAGCAGAACGCTAGCATAGTTGGTTGATGTAGTCATAGCGAACGCCGGTGTTGACAGCTTGAACTTTGAACTCCAGTAGGATCGACTTCTGCTGTTGGCACATTTGAGAAGTTCGAACACCCTCAAGTGCACCGCCGCTCCTCATCCAACTACGGAAGTTCGGATACGCTTGTAGGGTCCACCCGGGAACTATACCGGCCTATGTGACCGCCAAAAAAAAGTTTTCGGAAACTCGCGCGCAGAAAAGTTTCACTACCCGGCGGTCTAGTTTTTTGAGGGCTTCAGACTTTTGACCCGCCCTCCCCCTCTGCAACATCACGACGGTTGCCGCCTGGCACGTGGACTCATAAACCCGAAGCAATAGGCGAATTGCTGGGAGCCTGACGAAGGCGTGGAAGTTGTCAGCGTGTTTCTCATATCGCGTTGCAATGCGCCGGCAGTGTTTGATCCGTTAACCCGGTCGACCGGATAGAGCCCATTCTGGACGCTTGAACTGTGACCGATGGATAACTGCTTTGCCCTCGAAAGCTGACATTGCCACTACAGCCGCTTGTGACCCCATGTATGGACCGACTGTGTTTCGCAAGAGTGATGTTTTGCAGGATATCGGAAGTCGAAGGCCATTGTACTGTGGCGCCAAGATCAAGATTCATGCACCTGAGGCCATGAGTTAAGATTTCCGTATCCAGTAAAAAGCGCAAGTTTTTGCCGCACATGTTTTTCTTGTTGAACCTGTGCAGTACTAATTGGCATCGTCAGATTCTGGGGCACTCACTTTGCTTCACGCAAGGCCAATCTAATCGCAATGCCGATCGTCAGCCAGTCCTAGGGTGCCTTCGAAGCCACATTCGCGTTGTGCTCGTCGAGCGCTTCGCGAAGCTTCTCAGGCCAGGTTTCTTGCTCTACAGGAAGGGAAGCTTTCGCAGCGACACGGTCTAGGATTGCAATTGCCTCTTCGAGTGAACGCTGTTTGTCGTCTGGATTCACCGCAACCAGCGAAATGTTGTTCAAAGATGCGACCATATCTAAGTGCCGTTGGGTATTTTCTGGATCCTGCACGGCAAGCGCGCGGCGAATCTCTAGACTTGCCTCGAACGCTGCAAGCGCCTCTGTCCAATCTTCATTCGCAAAGCGAATTTCTCCGACCTTTTCAAGATCCACCGAAAGGTTGTGTCGCAGGTCAGTGTCCTTGGGATCACGTTCTACTAACATGCCAGCAATGCCGACAACTTCCTCAAATGCAGCGAGCGCACCCTTAAAGTCTCCGACGGCATCTTTGAGTTCGCCGATCTTTTCAAGGCTTGCGGAAACATTTTGCTGCTGTTCCGTGTTCTCCGGATTTTCCTTTGCAAGCACACGAAAAATGCCGAGGCTTTCCTTAAAGGCTGAAAGCGCACCCTCCAGGTCACCCAGCATTTCCCGGGCGCTACCATGATGAAAATACTCTACTGCAAGATCTCGATGCAACGCCGCGTTTTCCGGTTCTCGCTTTGCAATAGAGCGCTTAACAACAAGTCTTTCCTCGAGGGCTGCAAGCGCGCCAACCGTGTCGCCAGTAGTAAAGCGCACTCCTCCGATCTTATCGAGGAGCGTGCTAAGACTTTGCTGCCACTCAGAGTTATCTGGATCGTGCTTCACCAGTGATCGGCGAATCGCGAGGCTTTCTTTGAACATTGCAAGTGCTTCTGCCGATTCCTCACTTGCAACGTGAACGTCACCGACGTTGTTGAGGCTCGTAGCGAGGTTCTGCAGCTGTATCGTATTTTCAGTATCGAGTTTCACGAGAGACCGGCTAATAGCGAGACTCTCTTGGAACACTGCGAGTGCTTCTGCCCATTCCTCACTTGCAACGTGAACGTCAGCGATGTTGTCGAGGCTCAATGCGAGGTCGCTCCGCCATACCGCATTTTCAGTATCGAGTTTCACGAGCGACCGGTTAATGGCGAGACTCTCCTTGAACACTGAAAGCGCCTTAGCCCACTCTTCTCTCTCAACTCGAATTTTACCAGTCCGATTCAACATCAAACCGAGATCACGCTGCCATTTCGTGTTCTCCGGATCGTGCTTCACAAACTTGCGACTAATATCGAGACCTTCTTCGAATGCAACGAGTGCCTCAGCCCATTCCATGCGCGCAACACGAACGTCGCCAATACTGACAATGCTAGCGTACGAACCTTCAAGCAACTTCAGGCTTTCAGGATAGCGCTTCAAGAGCGCTCGCCGAACATCAAGACTTTCTTCGAATGCAGCAAGCGCCTCTGCCCACTTCATATCTTCGACCAAAATGCTGCCGATGTGATTGAGGACCGCGCAGAGAGTATCCAGCCACAACACGTCGTCCGGTTCGTGCTTGGTCAGAGTTCGCATAATGCCAAGACTTTCCTCATAGGCAGTAAGTGTGCCTTTGCGGTCGCCAGCCGCCCACCGAATCTTTCCGACCGAAACAAGGTGGGCAGCAAGATTGCTCTGCAGTATTTTATTCTGCGGCTCACGCTTCACAATCGCTCGGTCAATGACCAGCGCCTCCAATGCAGAATTCAACGCAGACGCCGTGTCCCCCCGGACACGCAGCGTATCGGCAATTTGGCTGAGCGCCACTGATTTGAGATGGAGTAGCGTTAGATCAGTTGGGTTGTCGCCGATCAATGTGTCCTGGAGTGAGCGTGCTTTGTCCAGAATGCGGGCGATCGTGGCACTCGGAACCCCGGAATTCCGGAATTCTTGAGCGAGATCCTTAATAAGACCGATTGTGGTCTGTGTGGCGGCGCGGAGTGATGTTTCCGCTTCCTCCTTCGCTGCCTTCTCGGTGACCGCACGATCTGCAGCGAGCTGTTCGGCAACTATCGCGCGATCGCGTTCTTTTTCGGCAATCTGTTGTTGGAATAACGCATAGCCCGCAAGTACGAGGGCAACGATAGCGGCCGCAATCGAACCGCCAACTGCACTCTGTTGACGGCGTCGGGCGGCCAGACGGCTCGCCTCAATGTATTCCCGATGTAACGGTAGCGGCAACGGGGCATTCGCAGGCTGGAGCGTTAGCCAACTTTCCGCGGCTCCCAAATCGCCACCTCGTAACTTTTGTGACTTCGGGCGATCTTGCGCATCCCATCTCCGGGCCAATTCCCCAAGGCGTGTGTGCTCGCGGATCCAGTCAATATCAGTGTTGAGAGCTGCGATCAGATTACCGATGGAAGCATCGAGTTCTCTAGGGTTAGTGAAGAAGATGTAGTTGAGTTTCGACAGCGTTTGCGGAATCTCTATTGCAGCTACATCCCTAATTACGATTGGCGCGATGCGCTTATTGAGGCTTTCAGCATACTCAACTTCCCAGGCGCAGATTTTTGAATTGGCTGAATGGGGGCTCAGGGCAAAAACGATGGTATCCGCTTCACCAATGAGCTGGGCAAGTCGGTCTTTCCATTCCTCCGTCGGGAGTATGTCATCTGTGTCTCGAAAGACCTCGATATCATCCGCCATCTCAAGAGCACTGACGATCGTACCAACATGCGCGCGGTCCTTGCGCGAGTACGATACAAACACCTTAGTAGCGCGAGCAACAGACATTCAGGAAGGTATCCGGACGATGAACTTGCTAGAGAAAACCTTAAACTTAGTGCACAATCAGAACTGTGCCAACTCAACGATGTGAACCGCACCGGGATTGTCGGAGGCTCCAACTCTTGAGTAAATGGAGTCATCATGAGCAAGACAACGAACAAGTTTTCATCTGAAGTACGTGCCCGGGCGGTGCGGATGGTATTGGATCACGAGGGCGAGCATCCCTCGCGCTGGGCAG
>JAJFHC010000172.1 GCA_021775835.1 Hyphomicrobiales bacterium
ATGATCCGAAGTCGGGACGAACAAACACGGCATCGGCGGACCAGATTATTTCCTATGTGGAACAGCACAATCTTGAAATCACATGGATTCTCGAGACGCACGTTCACGCCGACCATCTCAGCGCGGCACCTTATCTCAAGGAAAAGCTTGGCGGCCGAACCGGTGTGGGCCGTCACATCGTCGATGTTCAAAAGATTTTTAAGGATGTCTTCAATGTCGAAAAGCAATTTCTCCCCGACGGGTCTCAGTTCGATCATCTGTTCGACGATGGCGAAGAGTTCTTAGTCGGCAGCATGATGGTGCGCACAATTCATACGCCAGGCCATACGCCTGCCTGCATGACCTATGTCATGGGCGATGTGGCATTTGTCGGGGATACGATGTTCATGCCGGATTACGGCACGGCCCGCGCTGACTTCCCCGGTGGAGACGCACACGCACTCTACAGATCCATCCAAAAGATCCTGTCGCTACCGCCGGAGACCCGACTTTTCATGTGTCATGACTACAAGGCTCCGGGACGTGATGTTTATGCCTGGGAGACTACGGCGGCGGAAGAAAGGGCCGACAATGTTCATGTGCACGAGGGTGTTACGGAGGATGAATTCGTCGGGATGCGTACGGCGCGTGACAAGACATTGTCGATGCCAACGCTGCTGCTGCCGTCTGTGCAGGTCAATATGCGGGCCGGTGCGTTGCCGCCCGCCGAGGACAACGGCGTTTCCTATCTAAAAATTCCAATAAACGCTCTTTGAAAAACGAATGCGCCAGAGTCTGTGGTGACATTAGACATATGAGGACCGGCATTCTGGCCTCGGACGGACTTAGCCAACGGGCCTGACTTGAACCATGGAATACAAAGACTACTACGCTTTGTTGGGTGTCGAAAAGGATGCCACGCAGGATCAGATCAAGCGGGCATACAGGAAACTGGCACGCAAGCATCATCCTGATCTCAGCAAGAATGAGGGTTCGGAAGAGAAATTCCAGGAAATCAATGAAGCCAATGAAGTTCTGAGCGACCCGGAAAAGCGGGCGGCCTACGATCAACTTGGCACCGGCCCCCAACCCGGGCAGGACTTCCGGCCGCCGCCGGACTGGGATGCGGGGTTTGAATTTTCCGGCGGCTATTCGGGCCAGGTCGGTGAGGACGCCGCATTCTCCGATTTCTTCGAGACGCTGTTCGGACAGAGCTACCGGGCCGAGCGTGCGCGACGGTCTACGTTTCACGCCAAAGGACAGGATCATCACGCCAAAGTGCTGATCAATCTGGGCGATGCCTTCACCGGCGCAAATCGGACGCTTCAGCTCAAAGTACCCCGAGTTACAGCCGATGGTCATGTCATTGTGGAACCGCGCACACTGAATGTTAGAATTCCCAAGGGGGTGAGGGCAGGACAACACATCCGCCTCAAGGGGCAGGGAGCCCCGGGTCCCGAGGGCGGAGACCCGGGAGATCTTTATCTCGAGATTGAATTTGAACGCGATGCCCGTTTTCACGTTGAAGGCCGCGATCTCTATCTGAATCTGCCTGTCGCCCCATGGGAAGCTGCTCTTGGCAGCAAGGTCAAGGTACCGACACCCGACGGTGTCGTGGATGTCGCCGTGCCGGCAAATTCTGTGCAGGGGCGAAAATTGCGCCTGAAGGGCCGCGGCATTCCGGGTAAGACGCCCGGACATCTGTATGTCGTGTTGCAAATCACCCTGCCATCCGCCGACGATGAAAAATCAAAGGAATTTTATCGGAAAATGGCCGATGAACTGTCCTTCAATCCACGCGCCGGGCTTGGTGTTTGACTTAACCGGGAGAGTAAAATGGCACGGATAATTCAGTCAGGCGCTGCAAGTGATCTCGTTACCGACCGGCCCGAGAAGTCCCTTGATGAATTTTGCCGCGCCTGTAATCTGCCGGTGGAGCATGTGGAGGCCTATGTTGCCGAAGGCATCATTGAAGCTCACGGATCGACACCGGCACAGTGGCGTTTTTCCCACATGAGCCTGATACGGATGCGCCGGGCAATGAGACTTGAGAACGACCTTGGTCTGAATTTGGCCGGTGTGGCGTTGGCGCTGGAATTGATGACCGAGATCGAACATTTGAGAAGACGGCTGGTGTGTTACGAACAAATGGCCACCGATCAAACTCCTGATGAATAACACCGTGACGTCACGGCCGGTCAGAACGCGATCTGGTCCTCAATGACGGCGATGCCGGCGTTGGCGCACGCCTCGTCTTCGCTACCTGACGGTGCCCCTGAAATGCCGATTGCGCCGACCATGTCGCCGTCGCCCGCGATGATCCTGACCCCGCCGCCCAGAGGCAGTGCGTTGGTGACGTTGCGAATGGCCCAGGCATTTCCGGTTTCCACCGACTTTGACAATTCAAGTGTGTCGCTTCGAAAACTCACGGCAGTCCAAGCTTTTCGATAGGCCGTGTCGGGAGTGTGGGGACCGGCAAGTCGGTCGCGCAGGGTCACTTGGACAATACCAAACCGATCGGTCACGCTAACTGCCACCTGAAATCCCTTGTCACGACAGGCCGACATGGCACCTTGGGCGGCTTTGATGGCGAGTTCCGGCTTCAAGACTCTGAACGTCGTGAAGTTTGTCTCTTCTGTCCTGGCCGTCATTGAGGACAATGTGATGATCATTGATGCCAGGACTGCACAGTGAAGTTTGCTACTCATGATGGTCTCCATGGGACTGAGCTGGTTTGATGTCGGCGGTGAGTTTAGTCGACAGGTTGGCACGGGTTGGTGTGCGCCGAATTGTGCTAGATCAATTCGGCGGCCTTTGTGCTCAGAACGATGATCCAATCTTGCGGCGGTCTGTTAGGGCGACTACTCATTGGTTCGCAACATCGTCCGCTGCACAATGTATATTGTTGCAAGTGGCACAAGTACCGATATGACTGTGACGGTTATCAGCAACCATCCGAGAGCGCTGTAGTCGGCGGTGAGTTCAACGGCGCCGGAATCCCGGTTGCGGACCTCACGCGTCACCACAAAAATCTGGTTCATGTATTTGGTCAGCAGACTGCTGGCGGAGAGCGCGAGATTTGTAAACGAGGCCATGACGGCAAAGAATGTTGCTTTCAGGTTCTCGGGTGCATTTCGCGCAATCCAGGCCAGCATCGGGATCATGGCGATCTGACCCAAGGGAGATTCGACTGCCGTATCAATCACGGCAATGAACCGGGCGTCGACAACACCGCCTGTCAGTGGCGCTGTCCAATTGTGAATGCCGTAGTAAAGACCGATATTGGGCAGAGCCAGGAGACCGGACGCGAGCGTCAGCAGCACAACTATGTGGGAGATTGTCCTTGAAGCCATCAATGGTCTCAACAGAACAATCCCCGCCAATGTCAATACAGACGTGATAAGCGACAGGATTGACAGGAACTTCTGGTCAAATCCAAGCATATCGATTTCAAACCAGGTTGCACCGGGACCGGGCAGAGGAACGGCACGAAACACGAATATGATGATCGCCGTTCCGATCAGCGCGCGTGCTTTGACCGGGTCGAGGTTCCGGATCAGCTGATGCATCAACAAGAGAACGATGGTCATTGAACCGACGAACACAATCTCCTGAGAAAACTGCGCATCGGAAAGGCCTATGACAAGCGTGAGTGCCACAAAAGCCAAACCGCCACCGAAGTACCAGTAATTCGGTTCTGTAGGCGCGCCAGGCCTGTCGAGTATTGCTGAGATTTCGTCGGACGAAAGCCCCTTCGCATTCAATGCCTTTCGCAGTTGCCGTTTCATGAGAATAGCCAGAAGTACGCCGCTGATCGAGACCAACGGGATTGCCAATGCAAAAGTGTAGATTTTTCCATAGATGGCAACTTTCGCTGCTTGGCTCATGGATTCAACATCGGCGAACATGAAGATGTTCAGGAATGCGACGGCCACCAGTCCGCCGATCAGGGCGATACGCCCAAGGGTCTGCATGGTCGTGTGAAGGGATTTGGCCAGGGCTTCATCCAGAGGATTACCGTTGGCATCAATACGGGGGACTGCCTCCACGGACATAGCGTCGGCGACGGCATCCTGGACAACATAACCGGATGGGGCGAGCAGAGCACTGAGCACGTACCAGGCTTCAAGGCCCATGATGCCTGCCATGTCTTGTGGGTATTTGATCAGGGCGTACATGATCAAAAGGCTTGAGGCGATCAAACCGGCGCCCAGGTAGATCAGCAGCGCCTTCCAGCGCCAGATGATATCCACCAGATGACCCAGCGGCGTTTTCAAGGCCCAAGGCAGGCCTGCCCAGAATGCAAGACCGGAAAGAAACACAGCGGAAAGGCCGAGATATTCTTTGACGAAAAACGTTCCGACGATCGCGGTGAGCCCGGAAATGCCAGCCGCAAAGTACACCATCATCGGCGGGAGAAAGGTCCATCGAAACTGCCGCCCAAGGTCCAGCACTGTTGCATCGAACCAATCGATAATCCGTGCCGAGATTTTCGAGCCCGTCATGTCGAGTCCTTACCTCCGGTTGTTACCGTAGTGGCAAACCAAATTCACCGGTAACCATCGCATTGGCACGCAAAAGTCCCGTTGATTAAGGTCAAGTTGCGAAATGCTTATCCGTGACACTGTTGCAATATCAATATTTGGTTGGGACGAACCGCAATGCCTTATCGAACAATCGTAACTCACTTGTGTAACTTGAAAACCAGTGACGCTGTATTGGACGCCGCTATCATGCTGGCGCGTGATCAGGAAGCACATCTCATCTGCCTTTACGTTGTCCCGCAGTACAAGATCAACCTCTTCACGGGATACGATGCATCTCCAAAAGTCCTGAAGAATTTCAAGGACGCCCATCTCGATGCCGCCAACACGATCGCGGAAAAACTAGAGAAGAAACGAAAGAGCGAAGACATTGCCGCCAAATGGCGCGTCGTGGAATCGGAAACGTCGGACGTTGTGCCACTCATGGTTGAACACAGCCGGGTGGCGGATGTCCTGGTCGTAGGCCAGCAGGATTCGTCAAACATGGAGCTTGTCGAACAGACGCTGTCCGAACAAATACTGATGCAGAGCGGACGCCCGATTCTGCAGGTGCCGACGACAACGCCAGTCAAGGGATTTGGGCGGCAGGTCCTGGTTGCCTGGGACGGTGGTCGCCAGGCGACAAGAGCGGTGTTCGACGCATTGCCCGTCCTCCAGAGCGCCGAAAATGTTCATCTCCTGTGGGTCGACCCGCCCAGGTCTGCTGACGGGCGTTTCGAGACCATGAGAGTCGAGATGACAGAAACACTGGCACGCCACGGGGTCTCTGTTGCAAGTGTTGAGGCTGCGTCTGGTGGCATGACGGTGGGAGAGGTTCTGCTTGATCAAGTGTCGAAGACCGGGTGTGATCTTCTCGTCTTAGGCGCCTATGGCCATTGGCGCATGCGTGAGTATGTCCTCGGGGGGACAACCAGGCACATCCTGCAACACGCAGACGTTCCGTCATTGATGTCGCATTAGGCCTTAAGATATCGCGGAATTGATCAAATGTACCATGTGGTACACGTTCTAGGAATGGCTGAAGTGACCGCGCGTCAGAATGCTCAGTGCTTCTCTTAGGCTGCCCGTCAATAGCCAATGCAGTCCAAACGTAGCTCCGACAAAAATCGACCCAAGGGCAATTATCGGGGATATGGCGAGAGTAGATACTCCGGATATCCCCTGTCCGACGGTACAGCCCAGCGCGGTTACGCCACCGGCACCCATCGCGGCGGCGCCAAGCAGGTGACGACGCATTTCCCGCATGTCGTCAAAGCCTTCCCAACGCATTTCCCTGAGCAAGAGCGAACTGACCAGCGAACCGAGAAAGGTGCCCAGAACCACCGATATCGCAAAAGTCAAAGAAGACCCGGTAAACGTCATCAGCCAGACTAGCGTTTCGCCGAGCGGTAGAACGTAGGTGAGCGATTGCACGCGCAGCGGATCAAAGGGGTCAGCACCAAGCCAGCCGGTAGCTAGGAAGCCTCCGGCGACGGCGAGACCGATCAGGACTCCGGCACAGAGGTCGCGCCGACTGCGCCTGAACTCGCTGTTGTGCAGACAATAGGCCACGAGTGCGCCGCCAAGAACAAGCCCTGTCGGCAACCACAGAACTCCCGCCTCCAGTCCGGTTATCCAAGAGAGAACATGGGGTAGTCCCTGGCCGCCGATACCACTTACGTCGATCGTGAGGCTGTCGATCAAATGGACCTTGACCAATGAGGTCAGTCCGCGGGCTGTCGTATACCCCGACAAGCCCAGAACCAGAAAACTGCTTAGGGCTTTAAGGTCTCCGCCGGCCATGCGGACAATGACACCGTAACCGCAGGTGCCTACCATTGACATGCCAAGCCCAAACAACATGCCGCCAACAATCGCGCCCACGAGGCCAAATCCTGATCCCAGATAGAACACTTCGTCAATCCGGGCAATCCCTGCATGGTGCATGATCTGGGTACAGATCATCGCCACCGCAATGGCGAGAGCCCAAGATCTAAGCCTCAGTGTTCTCCTGGCAAGGACGTAATCTTCCACCGCACCAAAGGTACAGAATCGGGCGGTTCGTGCCGTGGCGCCCATGACAACGCCCAACGCCAACCCCGCAAGGGACAGCGCGACGGGCGTTGAGATCAATTCCATGACTCACCGATGTCTCCGGTTGGAGGTCACGAACATGCTAAGGTATCTTTGCAGTAAAGTTCGTAAAGCACATTGATGACCTTGTGCGCCTCTTCGCTGCCAAGGGCGTAGTAGATTGTCTGGCCGTCGCGCCGGGTTGTGACCAGACGGTCTGCGCGCAACCTGGCAAGTTGTTGGGATACCGTGGGCTGGCGAAGATTGAGCAACGCCTCCAGTTCCCCAACCGACTTCTCGCCTTCGGCCAGCATGCACAGGATCATCAGGCGGGTTTCCTGGGCGAGGCCACGAAGGAGATCGCAGGCTGCCTTGGCACTATCTGCCATTTCCTGATGTTGTCCCTCTTCCAGGAGGGCCGCAGTGATGTCCATGTTTTCTTCCTCTTATCGTCTTGATGTGGCTCGAAGCTCCCTAGAGAGACTTTACGAGCCAAGCCCATTTTGTTTTGACAGCTTTTCCAGGAGTTTCTGCAACAGGCCCCAAAAAAAGTCTTCACCGGGATAGCCTCTGATCCGGCCGATTTCACGACCTTTGTCGATCAGAATGAAAGTCGGTGTAAAGACTAATCCGGAAATAAACTGCAAGTCGGCAGGCAGGGGGTCGTGAATGTTGATCCGCCGCAGGGGAGCTGACTTGCCTTCGTCGGTCTTGTGATAAATTCCGCCGACATCTTCGTTCCAGGCCTCGCACCATTCACAAGCGTGCTGTTCAACCATGATCAGTTCAGCCGCCCTGGAGACCGACGGCAATGCAAGGATCGACATCGTGGCGATTGCGAAAATAATTGTTTTCATGAGTTGATCATACTTTTGTTCTCGAATATTGCATATCACGAATATGCGATATATCAGCGAAAGGGTATCCCTGTGAACTTTGACGTCAACCTTGGCGCGGCGTTCATTGCCGGCACCCTGTCCTTCGTATCGCCATGCGTCCTGCCGATCGTTCCACCCTACCTCTGTTTCCTTGCCGGCGTCAGCATCACTGAGTTTGAAGATGACCAGCGCAAGTCGAACACCAGCCTGCGAATAGTCGCCACGGCATTCGCTTTTGTGC